>NZ_QWDF01000001.1:1200000-1500000 GCF_003499275.1 Sphingomonas mesophila
GTGATCGCCGACTTGATGTTGAACTTGCGATAGCTGTTCTTCCGAAAGCCTTCGGGCCCGGCGACAATCATCGCGCCGGTCGCATTCGTCCCCATGATGTGACTGTTGTCGTAGACCTCGATCCGTTCCGGCGGCTCCGGCAGCTCAAAGGTTTCGGCAAGTTCGCGCAGCAGTTTGCCCTGAGTCGTGCTCTCCGCCATTCGCCGTTCGAGCGCCTCTTCTGCGTTGCGCCGTGCCTGATCGATGAGCCGGCGGCGGGCTCCGCGTTGCGGCTGGTCCACTTCGACCTTGCGCTCCGCCCGCTCGGATAGGGCCTCGGCAATCAGCGACGCTTCGGCTAGCGGCCGGTCGACCAGCACGCGGCGTGGCGGCGGCACCTCCTCGTAGAATTGCATCAGGAAGTCCGCCAGCACCTCGTCTTCGGGGATGTCGGCGGTGTGCGCCGGAAAGAAGCTGCGATGTCCCCAATTCTGGCCTCCACGGATGAAGAACGCCTGGATGCATATCTGGCCGGCCTTGCAGGCGAGCGCGAACAGGTCGCCCTCCCCGAGTCCTTCGGCGTGGACGGTCTGCGACCCCTGGACATAGGTCAGCGCGCGAAGGCGGTCGCGGTAAACCGCGGCAAGTTCGAAGTCGCGAGCCTCGGCCGCTTCGGCCATGAGCTTGCCGAGCCGGGCCTGGACGCCGGTAGACTTGCCGGCGAGGAACAGCTTGGCGTCAGCCACGAGTTCCGCATAGTCCGCCTCGCTGATCCGGCCGACGCACGGCGCCGAGCAACGGCGGATCTGGTGCAACAGGCACGGCCGCCGGCGATTGGCGAAAAAGCTGTCCGAGCAACTACGCAGCAGAAACAACTTCTGGAGCGCGTTAAGCGTCGAGGTGACCGATCCGGCGCTTGCGAATGGACCATAATATTGACCCTTGGTCCGCCGTGCTCCGCGATGCTTGCGGACCTGGGGGAACGCATGGTCCTCGCGAAGAAGAATGAACGGGAAGCTTTTGTCGTCGCGCAGGAGGACATTGTAGGGCGGGCGGAAGCGCTTGATCAGCTGGGCCTCGAGCAGCAGCGCCTCGGCCTCGGTGCGGGTCGTGACGATGGTCATGTTGCGCGTCTGCGCGACCATTCGCTGAAGCCGCTTCGGCAGCTTGGCAACCTGCGTGTAGCTGGTCACCCGATTGCGCAGTGCGCGCGCCTTGCCGACGTAAAGGACGTCGCCCTTGGCGTCCTGCATGCGATAGACGCCGGGGCGCACCGGGAGCGTCTTCAGCACATTCCGGATGGCGGCGACCCCCGCTTCAAGGTCGGGCGGATCGACCCCGCGCACCGAATAGGTGGCGGCATCCTCGTTGAAGCGCTCTTTCTCGCGCGGGTGTTCGGGACGATCGGCCTTGCTCACGCCCTTCGACTTAGGGGCTGCCGCGCCGCGATGCGAGTGGGCCGTTCGACTTGCGGGCCGAGGATGCTATCAAGCTCCGCATGTCCGCTTCCGCCAGTTCGGCCGCCCCCGGGCCAATGCCCCCGAGCAGCATCATCGACGACTTCCTGGATGCCCAGACTCATCGCGCGCTGCTCGACTACGTCATTGCCAACGAGGGTCGGTTCGAGCCGGCAACCTTGCATCGGCCGACCGGGATGGAGGTCGATACCGCCATCCGCGACAATCTGAAGCTCTCGGATCTCGGCCCGTTGAGGGACGAGATGGTGAAACGCTTTTCGGCTGCCTTGCCGCGGCTGGCGAGCACCCTCGGCACGACCGTTCCAGCCGATTCTCGCTTGGAACTTGAACTCACCGCCTACGGCGATGGCGCCTTCTATCACGCGCACAGCGACACCGTTCTGCCGGGCAAAGACAACCCCGGACAGGTCGAGCGTGATCCGCGACTGTTGAGCGCCGTCTATTACTTTCATCGTCGGCCAAAGGCGTTCGACGGCGGCGCATTGCGCTTGTTTCGCTGGGGAGTGTCCGAGCCTTCGGACGCGGCGGACTACCGCGACTTCGAGCCGACAGATAATCGCCTGGTCACGTTCCTCTCGTGGTCCCGGCACGAGGTCATGCCGGTACGCTGCCCATCGCGTCGCTTCGAGGATTATCGCTTCGCCATCAACTGCTGGTTCCGCGTACTCCTTCCCTAAGCCGCAGCGCGCGTTTCCTCGAGTGTATCCAACATCCAGTCGACCGCTGCCCGGGCATGGATTTCAGTGGTGTCGTAGACCGGCAGCACGTTGGCGCGCGGGTCGACCGCCATCACCAGCTCGGTGCAGGCAAGCACCACCGAATCGACCTTCTGCCGGGCCAGCTCGGTCAACAGGGTACGCAGGGCTCGCTGACTGTCGCGGCGAACAATCCCGAGCGCGAGTTCCCCGAAGATGATCCGGTCGATCGTCATCACCCAGTCATTCGCGATGTTGACGACCTCAAACCCCGCCGCCTCGTAGCGGTCGCGCGCGAACGGTTCGGTCATCACGAAGCGCGTACCGAGCAGCGCGACCCGGCGGCGGCCGTCCGCGTTCAGACGCGCGATGGTCGGCTCGCCGATGTCGAGCAGCGGCAGGCCAGTGGCGTCGACGACCGCCTGGCCGTAGCGGTTGGTGGTATTCGAAGCGATCAACAGCGCTTCGGCACCCGCCGCCTTGAGGTTGCGCGCAGCCTCGACGACGATCCGCTCGGCCCCGTCTAGGTCGCCCGCCGACTGAAGCGCGGCATAGGGCGCGAGGTTGAGGCTCTCTATAGCCAGCCGAGCCGAGGACAAGCCACCGAGTCGCCGGGCGACCTCGCGGTTGATGTGGTCGTAATAGAGCGCGGTCGAGTTCCAGCTCGTCCCGCCAATGATTCCGAGCTTGCGCAAGGCGCGTCCCCTCCCGATGCCCCGCCGGGGCTCCGGCTGGGGGCTTGAACCCAGTTGCGATGTCGAACCCAGCGCTAAAGCGCCCGCGCCGTTAAACCAAGGCGTTAACGGCAGGCGTCAGGCCAATGCCTTGACGATTTCCTCAACCATCTTCTTGGCGTCGGCGAGCAGCATCATGGTGTTGTCGCGGTAGAAGAGCTCGTTATCGACTCCGGCATAGCCGGCGCCGCCCATCGAGCGCTTGATGAAGAGGACGGTGCGGGCCTTCTCCACGTCGAGCACCGGCATGCCGTAGATCGGCGACGACTTGTCGGTCTTAGCCGCCGGATTGGTAACGTCGTTGGCACCGATGACGAAGGCGACGTCGGCCTGGGCGAATTCGCTGTTGATGTCCTCGAGCTCGAACACCTCATCATAGGGGACGTTGGCCTCGGCGAGGAGGACGTTCATGTGGCCCGGCATTCGGCCGGCGACCGGATGAATGGCGTATTTGACCTCGACTCCCTCTTTCTTGAGTAGGTCGCCCATTTCCCTCAGCGCGTGCTGCGCCTGGGCGACGGCCATGCCGTAGCCCGGCACGATGATCACCTTGCCGGCCTGGCCCATCAGGAACGCCGCGTCCTCCGCCGAACCGCGTTTGTAGGGCCGGTCGATGACCTCGCCGCCGCCGCCCGCCACCGCGCCTCCGCCGAAACCGCCGGCGATGACCGAGACGAAGCTGCGGTTCATCGCCCGGCACATGATGTAGCTCAGGATCGCGCCCGAGCTTCCGACCAAAGCGCCGGTGATGATCATCGCCGTGTTGTGGAGCGTGAAGCCCATCGCCGCCGCGGCCCAGCCGGAATAGCTGTTGAGCATCGACACTACGACCGGCATGTCCGCGCCACCGATCGGGATGATCAGCAGGAAGCCGATCAGGAAACTCAGCGCCGCGATGGTCCAGAAGATCCACGCCGACTGGTCGATGGTGAAATAGCCGATCAGTCCGAGGATCGCGGCAAGGGTCGCCAGGTTGATGACGTGGCGCAGCGGCAGCAGGATCGGCTTGCCGCTCATGTTGCCGTTCAACTTGAGGAAGGCGATCACCGAGCCGGAGAAGGTGATCGCGCCGATCGCGACGCCCAGCCCCATCTCGACCCGGCTGACCGGGTTGATCGACAGGAACGACTGGCCGATCATCGGGATCACCCGGTCGGCGATCCCGAATGCCTCAGGGTTGAGGAACGCCGCCGCCCCGACCAGCACTGCAGCGAGGCCGACCAGCGAATGGAAGGCGGCAACCAGTTGCGGCATCGCCGTCATTTGAATTCGGCGGGCAGCAACGAGACCAATAATCGCACCGATAGTGATTGCGCCGATGATTTGGCTCATCGTCAGCCAGTCGAATCCTAGTGGGATGAACCCCGCAACGCTGCCGTCCTCGGCCTCGAAGTCCAGACCATAAGAAGGGAGGTGCGTGGCGAGCGTCGTCACCACTGCGACCGCCATGCCGATCATGCCGAGGCGGTTGCCGCGCTGGCTGGTCGCCGGACTCGACAGGCCGCGCAGCGCGAGGATGAAGCAGATGCCGGCGACGAGATAGGCGATCAGCACCCAGGCGGGGGTTGCGTGGGCCTCCACCCTAGCGGTCCTTTTTCTTGTACATCGCCAGCATCCGGGCGGTGACGGCGAAGCCGCCGAAGATGTTGACCGAGGCGAGTACCACCGCGGCGAGGCCGAGCCACTTGGCGGCGGGACTTGCGGCCGAGGCGGCGGCGATGAGGGCGCCGACGATGATCACCGAGGAGATGGCGTTGGTCACCGCCATCAGCGGAGTGTGCAGCGCCGGAGTGACCGACCAGACCACGAAATAGCCGACGAAGCAGGCCAGGACGAAGATCGCCAGGATCGAGATGAAGTCCATCATACCCCCGCTTAACTTCACGAACTTCACGCAGGAACGGCCTTTCCAGGGCCCCTTTCGCGAACTTAAGCAGGTGGTCGCCGAACGCGGCGGCGAAGGCAAGAGGCCAGCGCGCCGACGCCGCCATCATGGCACAGAGCGGGGCCTGTAGGACAGCAATATGCGCCAGTCGAACGAAGTCCTGGAAATCGCCACCGCGGGCAAGGGCCTGGTCGAGATCAGCTGGCAGGTCCGCGGCTTCAGTGAAGGCCAGGGCATGGCGAGCGGGCTGCTGACCCTGTTCTGCCGCCACACCTCGGCGTCGCTGCTGATCCAGGAGAATGCCGCCCCCGCCGCGCGCCGCGACCTCGAGGCGTTTTTCGAGCGGATCGCGCCCGAGGGCGCGGACTATGAGCATGACGACGAAGGCCCGGACGACATGCCGGCGCACCTTCGCTCGGCGCTGACCAGCAGCAGCCTGTCGGTTCCGCTGGTCGGCGGCCGGCTGGCGCTCGGACGTTGGCAGGGCATCTATCTGTTCGAGCACCGAAGTGCGGCGCAGCGGCGCGAGGTGGTGCTGCACCTGATCGGCGACTGATCGCGCAAGCTGTTAACCGCCGCACGGTTTAAGATTTGCTAACCTTTGACGGGCACACCGCAGGCGAAGGGATTGCGGGTGCCGAACAACGCAGGAGCCTCGACCAGCGAGATCAACCGCCAGCATCGCCGGATGCTGATGTGGCCGCTGATCCTTGCCTTGCTGTTCGGGGCGATCGGCGCCGGCGAGCCAGTCGAAGATTTCCTGCGCATGGCGCACAACAAGATGCGGCCGAACCAGGCCAGCGGCGACATCGTATTGGTGCGAGTCGACGACAAGAGCCTGCGCGAAGTGGGCGATTGGCCGTGGAGCCGCGGCACCCAGGCCAAGCTCTACGACGAGCTGTCACGGCTCGGCGCGCGCCACATCGCAGCGGACATCATGTATTTCGGCGAGACCCAGCCGGAGCAGGACAAGGCCCTTGCGGACTCGTTCGCACGCGCCGGCAATGTCACTGTCGGCATCCAGACCCGGCTCGGCCAGGGCAATGGCCGCAACAACAAGGACGTCATCGCACCGGTCATCGCCAAGAATGTCTCCACAGCGACAATCTCGACTCGCTACAACTGGCAGAATGTGTCGTGGGACCTTCCGCGGGGGCACCTCGTCGACGGCCGCCCGCTGCCGTCGCTGTCGTGGCTACTGGCCGGTCGTGAGAAATCGGCACAGGGCGAATTCAGGGTCGACTACAGCATCGACCCGACGACCATCCCGACCTTCAGCGCGAGCGACCTCATCAACCGCAAGGTCGATCGCGCGGCAATCGCCGGCAAGATGGTGGCGATCGGCGCGAGCAGCTACACCATCGGCGACCAGTATCAGATCCCGGGTTGGGGCAAGGCCGGCGGAGTCTATCTCCACGTCCTCGGCGCGGAGACCCTGAAGCGCGGCGATCCGATCAACCTCGGCTGGCTGCTGCCATTGCTGCTCGCCGCGCTGGTCGCCTGGCTTTCGATCCGCCGCGAACGCACGCGCATCATCGCGATTGCCGCCGTGGCCGCGCTGACCCTGCCGGTTGGACTCGAGCATTTCCTCGTCTTTGCGGATGTCACCCCTGCGCTGTTCCTGCTCGGTGCGGTCGCCGCGCGGTCGGCGTGGAAGCGCAGCCGTCAGCGCGGGCTGCACAATTCCCTGACCGGCCTTCCGAACCTTACCGCGCTGGCCGCCGACAAGGCCGGGCGCAACCGGCCGCTGGTCGCGGCGCGAGTCCACAATTATGCCGAAATCGTGTCCGCGCTCGGCGCCGACGACGAGCGGCAATTCGTCGAGCAGGTCGTCCAGCGCCTCAACGTCGGCAACAAGGACCGCACCATCTACCAGGGCGATGAAGGCATTTTCGCCTGGTTCGCCGACAAGGGCACGCCGTTCGCGCAGCACCTCGAGGCGCTCCACTCGCTGTTCCGCTCACCGGTCAAGGCCGGCAAGATCGCCTGCGACGTGGCGATCAGCTTCGGGGTCGAGCTCGGCAGCAAACGCGCCACCTCGAGCCGGCTTGGAAGCGCGCTGGTCGCCGCCCAGGAAGCCGACCGCGAGAACCTCAAGTGGAAATTCCACGATCCGGCGCGCCAGCAGGAAGTGCCGTGGCGGCTGTCGCTGCTGTCCCAGCTCGACGAGGCGATCGACCGCGGCGAAGTGTGGCTGGCCTACCAGCCCAAGGTCGACCTGGCGACCAAGCGCACGGTCGGGGCCGAGGCGCTGGCGCGCTGGACCCACCCGGATAAGGGGCCGATCAGCCCGACCGAGTTCGTCAGCGCCGCCGAGCAAAGCGACCGGATCCAGCGGCTCACCGATTTCGTCCTGGAAACGGCGATCGAGGCCGCGGCCAAGATCAATCGCGGCGGCGAGCGGTTCGAGATCGCGGTCAATCTGTCGGCGCGGATGCTCAACGACCGCGCCCTCCCGACTCGAGTCGCCAATTATTTGCATCACTACGGCCTGCCGGCCGATTTGCTGATCCTGGAACTGACCGAGACCGCGGCGGTGACCGACGGCGGCCACGGCATCGACCTGCTGGCGGCGATGCGCGACCTCGGGGTCAAGATCGCGATCGACGATTATGGAACGGGCCTGTCTACGCTCGACTATCTGAAGAAAGTTCCGGCAAGCGAGATCAAGATCGACCAGAGTTTCATCAAGGCGATGCGCGACAACCGCTCCGACCTGATCATGGTCCAGTCGACCATCACCCTCGCCCACTCGCTCGGCCGGACCGTCGTCGCCGAGGGAGTCGAGGACCCGGCCAGCCTCGACCAGCTGAAATCGATGGGCTGCGACCAGGCGCAAGGCTTCATTGTCGGCCGGCCGATGAGCTTCGACGAGATGACCCGCCGGCTGACCACCGAAAAGCGCCGCCGCGCCGCCTGAGCCGTCCGGGTCGGGCGTTCCAAATCCAGTAGATTTTCACGTGCTTGCCGCCGATCGGACGCGCGCGCTTTGTTCATAATGCTGAATCGTTTGATAACCATATCGATTAAGGTTAATATGGACCCCGTACCGATGTTGTTTTCGGTCGTAACGACAGGGGTCTGGAAGATGAGAAAGACTGGCAAACGCGGTCTTCTGAGCTGGCTCTTCGGAGCGGGCTGGGGCACGGCCGGCACCGGCGGCTAAGACAGCCAAACGGTTCAAAGATAAGGAAAAAGGCCGGCGGGCGAAAAGCCCGGCCGGTCTTTTTTTGTGCCCGGAACCACCGCTTGGCCGGTCGCGATCAGGCGTCTGACGCGAACCTTTGGGGTCGTACGACCGCCGAGTCGCGAATCGGGTCAGGAGGCGGCGGGAATCCGCAGCGCGGCGACGATTTCGTCATCATCGGGCAGCTTGAGCGCGCCGCTGTCCTTGTCCCAGAAGGCGGTCAGGAAGTTGGCCAGATTGCGCGCGTAAAGCCCCGAGGCGTCCGCGGCGAGGCTGCGCGCCAGCTGGACCGCGCCGATCAGGGTCACGCCATGGCGCTCGACCGTCTCGCCGGCAACAACGCCCTCGACATTGCCGCCGGCTTCGGCGGCGAGATCGACCACCACGCTGCCCGGCCGCATCGACGCCAGCTGGGCATCGCTGACCAGCCGCGGGGCGGGCCTGCCGGGGATCAAGGCGGTGGTGACGACGATGTCCTGCTTGGCGATGTGGGCCGAGACCAACTCGGCTTGGGCCGCCTGATATTCGGCGCTGGTCTCGGAGGCGTAGCCGCCCTGCCCCTCGCCCTCGATCCCGGCGACCCCCTCGACGAAGATCGGCTTGGCGCCGAGCGACAGGATCTGCTCGCGCGTGGCGGAGCGCACGTCGGTTGCGCTGACCTGCGCGCCGAGCCGGCGGCCGGTGGCGATCGCCTGCAGCCCGGCAACCCCGACGCCCATCACGAACAGGCGCGCCGGGCCGATCGTGCCGGCGGCGGTCATCATCATCGGCAGTACCCGGCGGAAGGCGGCGGCGGCGTCGACCACCGCCTTGTAGCCGGCGAGATTGGCCTGGCTGGAGAGGATGTCCATCGACTGGGCGCGGGTGATCCGCGGCATTCGCTCGAGCGCCAGCGGCTCGAGCCCGGCGGAGCGGTAGGCAGCGATCAAATCGGCGCGGCGGACCGGGTCGAGCGCGCCGACGAGCAAGGCCCCGGGCTTGGCGCCGGCCAGGCTGGCGGGATCGGGCGGGCCGACGGCGAGGATGATGTCGGCGCCGGCCACCGCGGCGGAGCGGGCGGCGAGCTCGGCCCCCGCTTCGGCGAAGGCGGCGTCGGGGACCGACGCGGCGATGCCTGCGCCCTCCTCCACCGCGACCGTGGCGCCAAGCGCGACATATTTGCGGACCGTCTCCGGGATCGCCGCGACTCGGGTCTCCGGCGCGCGCTCGGCAAGGACGGCGAGCTTCACCGCGCTAATTGCTGATGATCAGGATGACGGCGGCGGTGATGATGGCGGTGACGATCACCGACCATTTGGTCAACTTGAGGAACCCCTCGTAGTTGCGCGCGTGGGCCGGGAAATTGGGATCGTGTCCGCCTTGGCTGCTCGGCAATTCCGCCATCGTCGCCCCTCTTTGAAATTGGCTGTTGCGGCGCCGTCCTTAACAATCGCGCGGCCCGCGCCCAAGCGCTTTATCGCCTCTTAAGCCGGCTTTTACTCCTTCGCCCCTAGGCTGGGCCGCGAAGGGGACGTGAAAGCCGATGCGCGAAGAACTGCTCCGCACCTTGCTGCTGGTCGATTCCGAGCCGTCGGAGCGGCGCGCGCTGGCCGCGACCGCGTCGCGCGCCGGATGGAGCGTGACCGCGGCGAGCGCGCGCGAGGCGAGAGAGATGCTCGCCGGGGCGCACGGCCGCGAAGTGCGTGCGGTGCTGGTCTCGGGGTGGGATTCGGAGGCCGGGCCGGAGCTGATCGCGACCCTGCGCGCCGGACGGCCGGATTTGCCGGTGCTGGTGCTGGCCGAGCAGCAGTCGATCCCGCTGGCGCTCGAGGCGATGCGCGCCGGGGCGAGTGACTTCCTGGTCAAGCCGGTCGCGCCGGAGCGCATGCTCGAGGCTCTAAATGCGCACCGCGACCGCCGCCGCCCGACCGGTGAACTGGCGCCGGTGGCGGAGAAACTGGCGGTCGACCTGTCGCTCGACGAGCTGGTCGGGGGGTCGCCCGACTTCCGCTCGGCGCTGGCGGTGGCGGCCAAGGCAGCGCGCAACCGGCTGCCGATCCTGATCGTCGGCGAGCCCGGCACCGGCAAGGAAACACTGGCGCGGGCGATCCATGCGGCGAGCCTGCGCGCGCGCGGGCCGCTGGTCAGCGTCGACTGCAAGGCGGTCGCGCCCAACATCATCGATTCGACCTTATTCGGCCATGCCGCGGGCGCTTTTCCGGGCGCGTTCAGCGAGAAGGTCGGGCGGATGGTCGAGGCCGACGGGGGGACGTTGCTGCTCGACGAGATCGGCACGCTCCCGGCCGAGACCCAGGCGCTGCTCGACCGCACGCTGGCGACCGGCGAGGTGCGGCCGGTCGGCTGCAACGGCTCGAACTCGGTCGACGTGCGCGTGATCGCGACCTCTAGCGTGGCGCTGGGCGACGAGTTCAGTCCGGCGCTCAGGGAACGGGTCGCCGCGGTGGCGGTGACCATCCCGCCGCTGCGCGAGCGGAGCACCGACATCCCCGCCCTCGCCCGCCACCTGCTCGAGCGGATCGCCGAGCAGACCGGGATGCGCCAGCTGTCGATCGGCAATGACGCGCTGGCGGTGCTGATGCGCTACGGCTGGCCGGGCAATGTCCGCCAGCTCGCCGGGGTGCTGTTGCGCGCCGCGCTGCAATGCAGCGACGGAGCGCTCGGCGCCGAACATTTCCCGCATATCGCGATCCAGTCGCGCTTCAACGGGCGGCGCAGCGACCGCGCGCCCGAGCTCAGCCAGTCGAGCGCCGACAATGCGCTGGCCGGGCCGCAGCTGACCCTGTTCCGCGGCGACGGCCATCTGCGCAGCATGGAGGAAATCGAGGCCGACGTGATTCGCCTCGCCATCGGCCATTATCGCGGGCGCATGACGGAGGTCGCGCGGCGGCTCGGGATCGGCCGCTCGACGCTCTACCGCAAGCTCGCCGAACTGGGCATCGACACCCGCGGGTGAGCGCCTAGGGTGGCGCCGATGCGCTGCCTCCTTGTACTGCTGATGGTCGCGGGCTGCTCGGCGCAGCAGCCGGCGGCGCGGGTCGAGTCGCCGTGCCGCGAGCGGGCGTTCGAGGGCAGCGCGTTCGTGGTGTGCGATCCGGGCGCGGGGCGGATGATGTTGTTCGCCGCCGGCAAGAACGAAAAGCCGTTTCGCCGCTTCGCCGAATTGCCGGTCGATCCCGATCGGGTCGCGTTCGCGATGAACGCGGGCATGTTCGACGAGGAGGGCCGCCCGATCGGACTTGCCGTGACCCACAAAGGCCCGGTCCGCCCGCTCAACCTGCGCGACGGGCCCGGCAATTTTCATTTGAAGCCGAACGGCGTGTTCATCGTTCCGTTCGGCGGCGGCGGGATGATCGTGCCGAGCGATTCGATCCCGGTCTTCCGCGCCGCGCCGCAGCTGCAAACCCAGTCGGGGCCGATGCTGGTGATCGATGGCAAGCTTCACCCCAAGATCGCGCCGGACGGCGACAGCCGTTATGTGCGCAACGCGGTCGGCGTGCGCGACGGCAAGGCGCTGTTCGTGATCAGCCTCGACGTGGTTTCGCTCGGCAAGCTGGCGCGCTTCTTTCGCGACGAACTCAAGACGCCCGACGCGCTCTATCTCGACGGGTCGGTGAGCTCGCTGTGGGACCCGGCCAACGGGCGGATGGACGATTTCACCGAGCTTGGGCCGATGATCGTCGCATTCAAAGCCGGGGCGTCAGCGCCTGGTCGCGGAGGCCCCGCCACACCTTGAGCGCCTGCACCGTCTCGGGAACGTCGTGGACCCGGACCAGTTGCGCGCCCTGCTCCGCTGCCTTGAGCGCGAGGGCCAGACTTCCCGCAAGGCGGCGGTCGGCGGGCGCCTCATTGTCGAGCGCGCCGATGGTCCGCTTGCGGCTGGCGCCGACGACCAATGGGCAGCCGAGGCCGTGGAGCAAGGCGAGGCCGTTCATCAGCGCCAAATTGTGGGCGACGGTCTTGCCGAAGCCGAAGCCGGGATCGACCAGGATCCGCTCGCGCGGAATGCCCGCCTCCTCCGCGGCGGAAATCCTTTCCTCGAGCCAGTGGAACACCTCGACCAGCACGTCGCCGTAACGTGGGTCGTCCTGCATGGACTGCGGATCGCCCTGGTGGTGCATCAGGACGATCGGCGCGCCGGATGCGGCGACGACCTCGCCCATGCGCGGATCGAAGGTCAGCGCCGAGACGTCGTTGACCAGCGTCGCGCCGGCGCCGAGCGCGGCCTCGGCCACTGCCGCCTTGCGCGTGTCGATGCTGACCGCGTTGCCGCCGCGCGCGAGCCGCTCGACCACCGGCAGGACTCGGGCGATCTCGTCGCCCTCCCACACCGGCTTGGCGCCGGGGCGGGTCGATTCGCCGCCGAGATCGAGGATCGCTGCGCCGGCCGCCGCCATATCCGCCCCGGCAAAGGCGGCGGCGTCGGTGTCGGCGAAAGCGCCGCCGTCGGAGAAGCTGTCCGGAGTAAGGTTGAGGATCGCCATCACCTGCGGCTGGTCGAGCCTAATGGTGCGGGTGCCGAGCTGCAGCGGCGGTCGCGGCGCGATAAGCCGCTGCCAGTCCCGCGCCATCGAGTCGTCGAACCGGCGCTCGATATCCGCGACGGGCACCAGCTCGCGTGTGCCGTCGGGGTGGATCAGTTCGACCGAGGTGAACCAGGCGAGGCCTCCGGCGAGCCGGGCGACCTTGCCGTCATGGCCGAACGGGGAATCGACGAAGCCGGTCGGGCGGAGAAGGGTTCGGGTCACATCACCTCGTCATTGCGAGCGGAGCGAAGCAATCCAGCCTCGCGCCGCTGGATTGCCGCGTCGCTGCGCTCCTCGCAATGACGAATCAAAGTCCCGACAAATGCCGGGTGCGCAGCGCGTCGATGGGGAGGAGCGCGCCGGCTTCCTCGATGTGCCAGAAGGTCCAGCCGTTGCAGCTCGGTGCTCCCTGGAGCGCGGCCCCGACCTTGTGGATCGAGCCGGCGTGGGGATCGCAGGCGAGCGAGCCGTCGGCACGGACGCTGGCGCTCCAGCGGCGCTTCGAATCAGTCAGCACCGAGCCGGGCGGGACGAGGCCGCTTTCGACCAGCAGGCCGAAGGCGACTCGCGGCTGGCTGCGCTTGTCGGCGACGGTTTCCATCGCGCTCTCGTCGAGCGGAAGGGTCGCTTCGATCCGCGCCGTCGCGACCTCGATATAGGCGTGCTCGCGCTCGATCCCGATCCAGCGGCGACCGAGACGGCGCGCGACGGCGCCGGTGGTGCCGGTGCCGAAAAACGGATCGAGCACCACGTCGCCCGGCTTGGTCGAGGCGAGCAGCACGCGGTACAGCAATGCCTCGGGCTTCTGGGTCGGATGGGCCTTGTCGCCGGAACCGTCCTTGCAGCGCTCGCCGCCGGCGCAGATCGGCAGCAGCCAGTCGCTGCGCATCTGGAGGTCGTCGTTGAGCGCCTTCATCGCGCGATAGTTGAAGGTGTAGCGCGCCTTGCCGTCCTTGGCGCACCACAGCAGGGTTTCGTGGGCGTTGGTGAAGCGGGTGCCGCGGAAATTGGGCATCGGGTTGGACTTGCGCCAGACGATGTCGTTCAAGATCCAGAAGTCGGCATCCTGCAGCAGCGCGCCGACGCGGTAGATGTTGTGGTAGCTGCCGATCACCCAGATCGTGCCGTCGTCCTTCAGGATGCGCCGCGCCTCGGCGAGCCAGTCGCGGGTGAAATCATCATAGGCGCCGAGGCTGTCGAACTTGTCCCACTCGTCGTCGCAGGCATCGACCTTGCCGCCCTCGGGGCGGAGCAGGTCGCCGCCGAGCTGGAGATTGTAGGGCGGATCGGCGAAGATCATGTCGACGCTCTTCTCGGGCAGGCGCGCCATCTGCGCCACGCAGTCGCCGACGAGGATGGAGTCGAGCGGAAGCTCGCGCCGCGGCGCGGCGGCGCGCGGCCGCCGCGCCCGGTCCGTGCCGGGCAATGGTGCGATATAGTTCACGTCGATAGCCCCCTCGCCGTCCCCATCGCCAAGGGGTGAGTCAGGCCGGACTCGCGGTCAAGCGAACAAGGGTTAACGCGGGCTTGCGAGAGGTTGGAACAAAAGGAATCCGCGGGGCTGCCAGCACCAGATGTTGAGTCTCGGAGGTCGGCTCCGACTCAATCCCTTGTGGTGTGGCGGCGAGGACTCAGGCGACCAGATTCAGCGGCAGCGGCACGTCCTGCTCGACGTGCTCGCGGACCTTGGCGAAGGTCCGGCGGTGAAGCGGGGTCAGGCCGAGTGTGCGGATCGCGCGGATGTGCTCGGGCGTCGGATAGCCGCGGTTGGTCTCCCAGCCGTAGCCGGGATAGGTCCGCGCGTGATCGGCCATGATGCGGTCGCGGGTGACCTTGGCGGCGATCGAGGCGGCGGCGATTGAGCGGCATTTGGCGTCGCCCGCGACGACCGCCTTGCTCGGCCGCTGCCAGCGCGGGGTGGCGTTGCCGTCGACCAGCACCCAGGCGGGATCGCAGCCGGCGGCGGCGCACAAAGCGTCGACCGCGCGGGCCATCGCCGTCATCCGCGCCCAATAGATGTTGAGCTGCTCGATCTCGGCGACCGAGCAGATGCCGATGCCGATCACCGCCTGCCGCTCGAGCCGGGCGAAGATCGATTCGCGTTCCTCGAGGGTCAGCTTCTTCGAATCGTCGATCCCGCGCGGGAAGCGTTCGCGGTCGAGGATGACGGCGGCGGCGACGACCGGCCCGGCGAGCGGCGCGCAGCCCGCTTCGTCGACCCCGGCGAGCGGCGTGGGATAGTCGCGTTCGAGCTTGAAGCAGGGGCGGCGCATGGCCCGGCCAGACTAATGCGCCGGGCGCGCCGCGGCCAAGCAGGAGACTGAATTATTTGTGGATTAGTTGCCCAGCCGCCACGGCGGGAAGCGGCGGGCTTCGCCGGCCTTGTAGAGGAAGATGGTGTTGCCGGCGGGGTCGCGGAGGCGCGCCTCGCGCCACATCCACGGCTGGTTGCGCGGGCCGTGCTCGAACGGGATGCCGAGGCGGGCGAGGCGCTCGACGCGCTCGTCGAGGTCGTCGCACTCGAAATAGACCGCGACCGATTCGTTGCTTTCGGCGTCGGGGTCGCACTGGACTGAAAAGGTCACTGCAGTGGTTTCGAAGCGGGCGTATTGATTGTCCGGGCTGTCGACGATCTGGCGGAGCCCTAACGCTTTGTAAAAGCCCACCATTTTGGCGTAATCGCGGCCCGTCACGGTGACCTGGTTGAGGCGCATGCCGAGGCCCGTGTCGAGCCGCACATTCTGCTGCCCGAGCGGGCCGTGGCCGCCGCCGAGGCCAGGCGCGTCGAGCAAGGCGATGCGCACGAAGGCGCGGGCGCGTTCGACCGCCTGGGTCAGCGCGAGGCCGGCGCCGAGGTAGAAGGCGATCGCGCTGGCGAGCGTGCAGCCGGTGCCGTGGGTCGAGGTAGTGTCGATCCGGCTGCCCTGCCAGCTGGTGATATTGTCGGTCTCGATCAGCGCGTCGGCGAGCGCCTCGCCCTCGTCGTGGCCGCCCTTCACGAGGACCGCGCAGCCATGTTCGCCGACGAGGTGGAGCGCCGCGGCGACGGGATCCTCCTCGCTGGTCAGGCGGCGCAGCTCGGGCAGGTTGGGGGTGGCGATGGTGGCGATCGCCATCAGCTCGCCGAACGCGGCTACGGTGGCGTCGTCGGCGAGCGCCGCGCCGCTGGTCGCGACCATCACCGGGTCGAACACGATCGGCACGCGCGGGGTGAGGCCGCGCAGGCGCTCGGCGACCATGCGCGCGGCAAAGGCGCCGCCGATCATGCCGATCTTGATCGCGTCGACCCCGAGATCGCTGACGACCGAGTCGATCTGGGCGAGGATCATCTCGGCCGGGACGGCATGGACCGCGTCGACCCCGAGCGTGTTCTGGGCCGTGACGGCGGTCACCGCGGTCATGGCGTGGCCGCCGAGCATGGTGACGGTCTTGATGTCCGCCTGGATGCCCGCGCCGCCGCCGCTGTCCGAGCCGGCGATGATGAGGATGCGGGGGGTAGCCATCAGGCCGCGGCCACCGCCTGGCAGATCGAGTCGACGATCGCTTCGACCTCGGCGGCGTCGTCGCCTTCGGCCATGACTCGGATCAGGGGCTCGGTGCCGGACTTGCGGATGACGATCCGGCCGCGGCCGTCGAACTCGCGCTCGGCCTCGGCGATGCGGGCCTTAACCGCGGGGGCGGCGAGCGGGTCGGCGCCGTCGGCGTAGCGCACGTTCTTGAGCAATTGCGGGACCGGATCGAACTGGGTCAGCACCTCGCTAGCGGGCTTGCCGCTCTCGATCAGCGCGGCGAGCACCTGGAGGCCCGCGACGAGGCCGTCACCGGTGGTGGCGTGGTCCGCGAGGATGATGTGGCCCGACTGTTCGCCGCCGACGTTGCAGCCGGAAGCGCGCATTTCCTCGAGCACGTAGCGGTCGCCGACCTTGGTCCGTTTGAGGCCGATGTTGTCGGCGGCGAGCCGTCGCTCGAGCCCGAGATTGGACATGATGGTGGCGACGACCGCTCCGCCGGTAAGCTCGCCGCGGCGGGCGCGGGCGAGCGCGATCAGGGCCATCAGCTGGTCGCCGTCGACCACCGCGCCCTTTTCGTCGACGACGATCAGCCGGTCGGCGTCGCCGTCGAAGGCGAGGCCGATGTCGGCGCCCGACGCGACCACCGCTTCGGCCAGAAGCTCGGGGTGGGTCGAGCCGCAGCCCATGTTGATGTTGGTGCCGTTGGGGGCGATGCCGAGCGGGACCAGCTCGGCGCCGAGCTCCCACAGCGCTTCGGGGGCGACCTGGTAGGCCGCGCCATTGGCGCAATCCACCGCGATCTTGAGGCCGTCGAGGCGCAGCTTCTCGGGGAAGGTCGACTTGGCGAAATGGACGTAGCGGCCGCGCGCGTCGTCGATCCGCTTGGCCCGGCCGACCAGCTCGGCCTTGGCCAGTTTCGGCTCCTTGGCGAGGCGGCGCTCGATCGACCGCTCGGCCTCGTCGGAAAGCTTGTAGCCGTCGGGCCCGAACAGCTTAATGCCGTTGTCGACATAAGGGTTGTGGCTGGCGCTGATCATCACGCCGAGGTCGGCGCGCATCGAGCGGGTCAGCATGGCGACCGCCGGGGTCGGCATCGGCCCGAGCAGGACGACGTCCATCCCGACCGAGGTGAAGCCGGCGACCATCGCCGATTCCATCATGTAGCCGGAAAGGCGCGTGTCCTTGCCGATGACGACCCGGTGGCGGTGGTCGCCGCGCAGGAAGTGGGCGCCCGCAGCCTGGCCGACTCGCATCGCGATCTCGGCGGTCATCGGGTCGGCGTTGACCTTGCCCCTGATGCCGTCGGTGCCGAAGAATTTGCGTGCCATGGGCGGGCCTTAGCTGGCGTCAGGCGGCATTGCGAGCGGAGCGAAGCAATCCCGCTGGATTGCCGCGCCCTTCGGGCTCGCAATGACGAATTAGTGGATCAGGGACCATGGCCCCGCTTCGCGCCAGCCCAGAGCGCCGTGGGCCCAGGTGGCGGCGAGGAACAGGATGGTGCCGACGAGGACCGGGGTCAGGCCGGGCCAGACGCGGCCGTTGGCGAACGGGAGGAAGCTGGTGCGGCCTTCCCACTGGCGCCAGCTTGCGCCGACCAGCCGCCGTTTCTTGAAGTCCTGGAGCGCGGCACCGAGGATGGCGAGGACGAAGATCGCTTCCGAGATGACCAGCCCGGAGGGCGTCGGGTTGATCAGGAAATGGCTCAGGGCCCACAGGCCGAAGCCCCACATCATCGGGTGGCGGGTGATGCGGAACACGCCGCTCGGCTCGCCGAAATTGCGGGTGCGCGCCTCGGGGTGGGGCAGCGCCGGGTTCCTGGCGAACGAGCCGACGAACAGGATGGTGCCGATCCAGGTGAGGATGGTGGCGGCGACCACCATCCACGTCGCCGGCTGCCACTTGAGCTCCTCGGGCCCGACCCGGCCGGCGGCCCAGATCATCCAGCCGAAGGTGGCGATTGCGACGAGGCTGTAGATCAGCAGGAAGCCGCGCTCGCCGAGCGTCCGGGCGAGCGGGCGGCGGAGCGGGTGCGACAGGACGAAATGGCTGCCGACGAAGCTCGCCGCGGCAAGCTCGAGCATGGTCATCGGGCTCATCGCGCCAGGCTCATCACACAGGACTCACCGGCGATAAGCCTCCGGCAGGCTCCGCCGTTCGAGCGACTGGTAGCGATCGCGCAGCTTGGTCTGGCGGGTCTCGAGCGGCTGGCGCACGCCGTCGATCCACACCGCCTCGGTGGCGCTGGTCATTTCGAGCGGATCGCCCGACCAGATCACGACGTCGCCGCGCTTGCCGGCGCCGAGGCTGCCGAGCTGGCGGCCGAGCCCGATCGCGTCGGCCGGCGCCTGGGTGATCATGCGCATCGCCTCGCCCCAGCTGATCCCGGTCGCGCCCGGGACCTTGCCGATGGCGACCAGATTGGCGGCGTACTGGCGCTGGTTGAACAGATAGCGCGTGTCGTTGTCGTCAATCATGCCGATCGCGACGTCGACTCCCGCGGCGCGCATCCGGCCGATATTGGACTGGGTCGCGGCAAGCCGCTCGAAGCTGGCCGGAAGCGTGGTGTCGGCCGAGGCGATGACCGAAAAGCCGGCGGCGGCGATCTGCGGCGCGACGGTCCAGCCTTCGGTCGCCCCGACGAGGACGATCTTGAGGGACGGGAATTCGCGCTTGAGGCGGATGACCTGGAGGATGTCGCTGGCGCGCTCGACATGGACCAGCAGATATTGGCGCCCCTGGAGCACCGGCACGAGCGCCGCAGCGTCGAAGCGGGTCAGCAGCACGTCGTCGCTGCGCCGCGCGTTGGGACCGGTGATGCGCGATTCGTTGGGATCGCGCACGGTCGGGTCGACCAGCGGGTCGTCGGCCGAACGCTCGCCGCGCGACGACACCGGGCCGGCGAAGCGCTGCAATTCCTGGGCTTCGCGCAGCGCGTTGCGGAACAGCACGTGGGCCGAGGCACGCGAGCCGCCTGCCTGCTCCGCCCCGCCCTCGCCGAGCTCGACGAACTGGAAGCGGCGGCGGGCGGTGATCGGGTCCATGTCGGCGCCGAGATCGATCACCGCGCCCTGGCCGGCGAAGATGTTCTTGGCGGCGCCGGGCGCGACCAGCGCGCGGGTAATGCCGTCGGCGCGGTTGATCGAAATGGTCGAGTTCAGCGGGTTGACCGCCGGCGCGACGTCGATCGCCGCGCTGAACGGGCCGTTGCCGGCGGAGGTATCGTCCGAGCCCGGCGCCGACAGATCGACTTCGGCGAGGCCGAGGCGCGAGAAGCCGGCGATGATTCCGGGCGTGACCCACTTGCCGCGCGCGTCGACGATCTCGGCATCGCGCGGGATCGGCACGGTAAGGCCAGCGCCGAGGACTCGGCCGCCCTGGATGACGACGGTGCCGCCGGGGATCGGCTCCGACCCGTCGCCGAGCGCGACCGTGCCGCCGGTGATGGCGACGGTCTGCGCGGCGAGCGGGGCGGCGAGGAGGGCGGCCAGAATGCCGACGATCGCTCGTCCTGAGCGAAGTCGAAGGGCGTGAGGAGCGTTCATTTCGTGTCTCCTTCGCCGGGCTGGCCGAGCTCGAAGTCGCTGACCGGGCGGAGGCGCGGGTTGGCGGCGTCGTAGAGCAGGGCGCCGTCGATCCACACCTTGTCGGGGCGGGTGTAGCTGCTGAACGGATTGCCGTTCCACAGCACGACGTCGGCCATCTTGCCGGGCTTGAGGCTGCCGGTCTTGTCGGCGATGCCGAGCGCCAGCGCGGGATTGTAGCTGAGCCAGCGCCAGGCGTAGGCGTCGGTCACGTTGTGGCCGATCCGGCGGCCGTCGGCGAGCGCCTTGGCGGCCTCCTGGTTGAGGCGCTGGATGCCGTTGGGATCGTCGGAATGGACGATCGCGCAGGCGCCGGCGCGGTCGACCAGCGGAATGTTCTCCTTGATCCCGTCATAGGCTTCCATCTTGAAGCCCCACCAGTCGGCCCACAGCGCCGAGCAGGTACCGGCCTCGCGCAGCAGATCGGCGATCTTGTAGCTCTCGACCGCGTGGTGGAAGGTGCCGATCTTGTAGCCGGCCTCCTTGGCCAGATCGAGCATGATCGCCATCTCGTCGGCGCGGTAGCAGTGGTTGTGGACGATGATCTTGCCGTCGAGCACGCCGCGCAGCGTGTCCATGGCGAGGTCGCGCTCGGGCATTTCGCCGCCATTGGCCTCGTAGCGGTCCCACTTGCGGTCATAGGCGCGGGCCTTGAACCAGGTCGCGCGGGTGGTGGCGATATTGCCCATGCGGGTCGAGGGGCCGCCCTTGGTGCCGTAGACCCGCTTGGGATTTTCGCCGCACGCCATCTTGAGGCCGTAGGGCGCCCCGGGGAACTTCATCCCCTGGACGGTGCGCGCGGGGACGTTCTTGAGCGTCACCGAGCGGCCGCCGAACAGATTGGCCGAGCCGGGCAGGATCTGGAGCGCGGTGACTCCGCCGTTGGCGAGCGCGCGCGAGAAGCCGGGGTCCTGCGGCCACACGCTGTGCTCGGCCCACACGTCAGGCCGCGCCGGCGCGGTCGCCTCGTTGACGTCGCTGTGCGAGGGCACGCCCGGGCTCGGACCGTCGCCGAGGTGGCTGTGGACGTCGATGATGCCCGGCGTGACCCACTTGCCGGCGGCGTCGATGGTCACCGCACCAGCTGGGATCGGGGTCGCGGCATCGCCCATTGCCTGGACCACGCCGTCGGCGAGGACGATCGTGCCATTGTCGATCTTGCCGCCCTCGCCGTCGTAGATGGTGGCGCCGCGGATCGCGGTCGGCGCGCCGGGATAGCGCTGGTAGGTCGAGGGGAACGGGTCCTCGTTGATGCGGACCGGCGCCGGGCCCTTCTTGTTGGGCCCGGTGGTGGCGCAGGCGGTGGTAAGGAGGGCGAGGACCGCCGCTCCCAGGATTGCGGTCCTCGCCATCTGCTTATGCCTTTCCGGGCTGGGTGCCGGGCGCGATCGGTTCGCCGGTGGCGTCGAGATCGCGGATCCGGGCGTCGGTATCGTCCCGGAGCGAGTCGAGGTGCATCCACCGCCGCACGATCGGCGACAGAGCCAGCACGCCGACGCCGATGCCGATCGTGATCCAGCCGAACAGGCTGTAGATGTCGAGCAGGCCCTCCTTGGTCATCTCGCCGTCGTGACCGCCGGTCGCCTCGCCGATCTTGCCGGCGAGGAAGTTGCCGACCGCCGACATGTAGAACCAGGCGCCCATGATCAGCGACGCCATAAACTTGGGCGCGAGCCGGTTCATCGCCGAGAGGCCGACCGGCGAAAGGCACAGCTCGGCGGTGGTGGCGAGGAGGTAATAGAGGAAGACGAAGATGACCGGGGTCATCACCGCCATGCCGAACGCCTGCGCGCCCCACACGAGGGCGAGGTTGGCGAGGCCCATCTGGAGGAGCGCGATGCCGAACTTGGCGGGCGCCGAGGGCTCCTTGCCGATCCGCCCCAATTTCACCCACAGGCCGGCGAACAGCGGCGCGAGGATGATGATGTAAATGGGGTTGATCGACTGGAAGATCGACGCCGGGACGTCGCCGCGGTCGACGAAGCGGTCGGTGAACAGGTTCATCGACCCGCCCGCCTGCTCGAACAGCGCCCAGAAGATCGGGTTGAGGCTGATCAGAAACAGGATGGCGTAGATGCGCTCACGCGGCTCCTTCTCCAGCTTGGTCGCCTGCCACAGCACGTAGCCGAGCAGTCCGACGCCGGAGATGATCAGCAGAGTCTGGATGACGTCGGTGTACTGGATGAGGAGCCAGCACACGCCGACGGCGACCAGGCCGATGGCGTAGAGCAGCCATTCGTTGACCGGACGCGCGTCGGCCGAACGGACCGGCCGCTCGCCGGCGCCGTTGAGCAGTCCCTTGCCGAGCACGAACACGATGAGCCCGAGCAGCATGCCGAAGCCGGCCGCGCCGAAACCATAGGCCCAGCCGAGGGTCTCGCCGAGATAGCCGGCGAGGATCGTGCCGACCGCGGCGCCGAGGTTAATCCCCATGTAGAAGATCGTGTAGGCGCCGTCGCGGCGCGGATCGGTGAGGTTGTAGAGCTGTCCGACCATCACCGAGATGTTGGCCTTGAGGAAGCCCGAGCCGACGATGATGAAGGCGAGTGCGGCCCAGAAGATGTTGATCGTCGGGTCGTTCTGCCCACCGGTGCCTTCCGCGGCCATCAGAAAGTGGCCGGCGGTGAGAAGGATGGCGCCGAACAGTACCGCCTTGCGCTGGCCGAGATAGCGGTCGGCGAGATAGCCGCCGAGCATCGGCGTGATATACACCAGCGCGGTGTAGGCGCCGTAGATGACGTTGGATTCGCCGTCGCCGAACAGCCAGTGCTTGGTGAGGTAGAAGATCAGGAGGGCGCGCATGCCGTAGTAGGAGAAGCGCTCCCACATTTCGGCGAAGAACAGCATGTAAAGGCCCTTGGGGTGGCCCGCGAATTCCGGTTCCTTCTGCGCCGCGACCTTGCCGCCGACGGCGAGGAAGACGAGCAATACGATTGCGGCGATGGCGGCGATCCAGTCCGCCTCCTGCCAGGTTCCGACCGGCTTGAACCCCATGAAACGTCCCTTCCCAATGGCGGGCGCCTCGCGCGGGCGCCTTTGTTTTCTGCGCGCACCCTAGCGGCGAATCCCAGCTTGTGAAGCCGGTTGTGACGGGCGGCGAGGCTGCTAGTGCAGGCGGCATGGAATTGAACGACGCCTCGTCCGCGCTGGCGCTGCTCGCCAGCCGCCGCTCGGCGCGGCCGCGCGACCTCACCGAACCGGGGCCCGACGCGGCGCAATTGGCGCGCATTTTGGAGATCGCCGCGCGAGTCCCCGATCATGCGCAACTGGTGCCGTTCCGCTTCGTCAGCGTCGCGCCCGAACAGCGCGGCGCGCTACGCGACCTCTATTGCGCAGCGCTCGCCAAATCCGACCCCGACGCGCCCGAAGCCAAGGTCGCCAAGGCGATCGCCAACGCCCGCGCCGCGCCCACCCTGGTGGTGCTGATCAGCCGGCCGGTGGCGGGGCACAAGGTGCCGGTGTTCGAGCAGGAGCTGACCTGCGGCGCGGCGGGAATGAACCTGCTTCACGCGGCGACGGCGCTGGGCTTCGCCGGCGGGTGGATCACCGGCTGGTCGGCCTATGACGAGACGGTCGCCGCGGCATTCTGCGAGGAGGGCGAGCGGATCGCGGGGTTCATCTATCTCGGAACGCCGGTGGCTCCGGTCGAGGAACGGGTGCGGCCGGCGATGGAGCGGATCGTCAGCGAGTGGCGGGATAATTCCTCCCCGGAACGGGGAGGTGGCACCGCGCAGCGGTGACGGAGGGGTCGTCTCGCGCGACGGCCCCTCCACCACGCCGCTCCGCGGCGCGGTCCCCCTCCCCGTTCCGGGGAGGATCGAGCTTGCATCCCTCCGCGCTTCGCTGTATTACCACAGCATGACGCTGCGCAACATGCACGAGAAGCCGGTTTATGTCCGCCTGCGCGAGGTGATCGCCGATGCGATCGTCACCGGGCGGTTCAAGGACGGCGACCCCCTCCCCTCGGTCCGCGCGCTGGCCGCCGAGGAAGGCGCCAACCCGCTGACCGTGGCCAAGGCCTATCAGGGCTTCCAGGACGAGGGGCTGGTGGTGGTCAAGCGCGGCATCGGCATGTTCGTCGCCGCCGGCGCCGCCGCCAAGCTGACGTCGAGCGAGCGCGACCAGTTCATCCGCCGCGAATGGCCCGCGATCCGCGAACGCATGGGCCGGCTGGGCATCGACCCGGCGGAATTGCTGGCGCGCGAGACCGCCTGAGTTTTTCGTCGCCCCAGCGAAGGCTGGGGCCCATGCCTCGATGTTAAGCGCAAACTCTTGGCATGGATGCCAGCCTTCGCTGGCATGACGTGGCAGAGCTACGCCAGCGCCCCTGCCGGCACCGCGTAGAGGGGGTCGGCGCCGAGGGCTGCAGCGGCGGCCTGGCCTAGCGCTTCGGGGACGATTGCTGACAGGAAATAGTCGGTGGCGGCGCGTTTCGCCGAGAGCAACTCGCTGGCGCCGGGGATCGCGGCCTGGCGCTCGAGCAGCCAGCCGGCGGTGAGGACCGCGGTCATATTCAGGAAAGGAACGCTCCCGGCGAGGCGGTCATCAGGGGGCGACTGGCGGTAGCTGACGGCGGCGACTTCGACCGCGTCGGCGAGCCCGACCAGCGCCGGGTGGGCGGCGGTCGCGCGGATGTCGGCGAGCAATTCGTCGAACGCCGCGCCGCCATCGAGATCGAGCTTGCGGGTGACGAGGTCGGCGGCCTGGATGCCGTTGGTGCCCTCGTAGATCGGCGCGATTCGGGCGTCGCGCCAATGCTGGGCGGCGCCGGTCTCCTCGACATAGCCCATGCCGCCGTGGACCTGGACCCCGAGACTGGCGACCTCGCAGCCGATGTCGGTCGCCCACGCCTTGGCGAGCGGGGTGAGGACGTCGCAGCGCAAGGCGGCGGCGCGATCGCCGGAGCGGCCGCGGTCGGCCTGGGCGAAAGCGTAATAGGTCAGCGAGCGGGCGGCGGTGGTGAGTGCGCGCATCCTAAGCAACATTCGGCGCACGTCCGGGTGGTCGGCGATCACCGCGACGTCGGCGCCGCGCCGTCCCTGCTTGCGGTCGAGCGCGTAGGCGACCGCGCGCTGGGTCGCGGCCTCGGCGATTCCGACGCCCTGGAGGGCGACGTTGAGGCGGGCGTTGTTCATCATCGTGAACATCGCGCGCATGCCGGCCATTTCGTCGCCGACCAGCCAGCCGGTTGCGCCGCCGTGGTCGCCATAGCTCATGACGCAGGTCGGCGAGGCGTGGATTCCCGCCTTGTGCTCGATCGACACGCAGCGCAGGTCGTTGGCGGTGCCGCCGGGCAGGATCTTGGGCACGAGGAACAGGGAAATGCCCTTGGTGCCGCCGGGCGCGCCCTGCGTGCGGGCGAGGACGAGGTGGACGATGTTGTCCGCCAGGTCGTGCTCGCCGAAGGTGATGAAGATCTTCGTGCCGGTGATCCGGAAGCTGCCGTCGCCGCTTGCTTCCGCGCGGGTGGCGAGCGCACCGACGTCGCTGCCCGCCTGTGGCTCGGTGAGGTTCATCGTCGCCGGCCACTCGCCGCTGACGATCTTGGCGAGATAACGCTGCTTGAGCTCGTCGCTGCCGTGCTGCTCGAGCGCCTCAATCGCGCCGACGCTGAGCATCGGGCACAAGGCGAAGGCGAGGTTGGCGCCGTTGAGGCTGTCCATCAGCGCCGCCGAGAGGACCAAAGGAAGCCCCTGCCCGCCCCAGCGCTCGGGGGCCGAAAGGGTCATCCAGCCGCCCTCAACAAACGCGTCGTAAGCGGCCTTGAAGCCGTCGGGCATGATCACCCGGCCATTATCCCAGCGCGCGCCCTTGGTGTCCCCAACCCGGTTCAATGGCGCGAGCTCGCCCTCGGCAAAGGCGGCGGCGCCCTCGACCACCGCATCGGCGATGTCGGGCTCGACCCCAAGCTCGGCGAGGTTCGCGACATGATCGAGGATGAAGCGCTGGTCGGCGGTCGGGCACTTGAAGCTCATGGGGGCATGCCATAGCGAGCCGGCCATGACCCCGCCAGAGACGCGCATACGGACCTTCGGCGCGGCGGCGATCGCCGAGGCGGCGGCGCTGATCGCGAAGGGAGAGCCGGTCGCGGTGCCGACCGAGACGGTCTACGGGCTCGCCGCCGATGCAAGCGACGGCGCGGCGGTGGCACGGATCTATGCGGCAAAGGGGCGGCCGGCGTTCAACCCGTTGATCGTCCATGTCCTCGACCTCGCGGCGGCGGAGCGGCTGGGGGAATTCGGCGACGAGGCGCGGGCGCTGGCCGAGGCGCACTGGCCGGGGCCGCTGACCTTGGTAGTGCCGGCGCGGGCGGACAAGGGCATCGCGGGGCTAGTGACCGCGGGGCTGGGCACGATCGCGATTCGCGTTCCGGCCCATCCGGCGATGCGCGCGCTGCTGGCGGCCACCGGCAAGCCGCTGGCGGCGCCGTCGGCCAATGCCAGCGGGCGGATTAGCCCGACCCGGGCGGAGCATGTGGTGGAGACGCTCGGCGGGCGGGTGGCGCTGGTGATCGACGGCGGGGCGTGCGAGCGCGGGATCGAATCGACCATCGTCGCGGCGACCGGCGGCGGCTTGCGGCTGCTCAGGCGCGGGCCGGTGGCGGTCGACGCGCCACTTGCCGAGGGGCCGGTCGAGGCGCCGGGGATGATGGCCAGCCACTATGCGCCGGTGAAGCCGCTGCGGCTCGATGCGGTCGCGGCGGAGGCGGGCGAAGTGCTGATCGGCTACGGGCCGGTGCGGGCGGAGCTTTACCTCGGCGAGGATGCGGTGACGGCGGCGGCGCGGCTGTTCGATTTGCTGCACCGCGCCGACTCAGCGCCCGAGCCGCGAATCGCCGTCGCGCCGGTCTCCGGCGAGGGACTGGCGGAAGCGATCCGCGATCGGTTGAAGCGGGCTGCTACGCGCCCATAAAAAAAAGGGGCGCCGAAGCGCCCCTTTTCCATCGTCGAACCTGGAATCAGCGCTTGGGGCTGTCACCGGCCGAAGGCACGCTGGCCGGAGCCGTCGCTGAGGCGGCAGCGGCCGCGGCTGCAGGCGACAACGGGGTAAGGACCACCTTGAGCGGATTGGGCTTCAATTCCTTGGTCGCGCCGGTCGCCGCGTCGACGCCGGCGCCGATCAGTCCGCCGAGGATGACGTTGCCGGCCAGTGCCGCCCCGCCCGCGCCCGACATCTGGCTTTGAATGTTCGCCTCAACCGGCTCGTAGCCGGGCTTGTTGATCTTCACGACGAACGCATCCTTGCGCTTGACCTTCAAGGCGCATGGAGTCTTGCAGGTCATGCCGTTCGACATCGTCACGTCGGCCCCCACCGGATCGCTTTCGACGACGAACGCTTGCTTGGTGCCGCGGGTCACGGTGGCGCACGCGGACAAGCTTACAGCCGCTGCGGCAAGGCCGCAGAGCATCAGTACCTTCTTCATGTTCGGAAATACCCCCAAAGTACAATCGGCGGCAGGACGCCGCCGCGCGTTTGCTGGCAGGCCGACCGGCAGCGATCAAGGGCTTAGCCGTCCATTTTCAGGCGGTTGTTGCGCCCTGGACACGCTCGCCGAACTTCTTCTTCAGCTTGGCGAGTTTGGGGGGGATGGTGGCCTGGCAATAGGGGTTGCGCTGGCCTTCGCCGGACCAATAGTCCTGGTGATAGTCCTCGGCCGAATACCAGTCGGCGGCGGGCTCGAGGGTAGTGACGATCGGCGCCGCGAAATCGGGCTGGGCGCGGGCGATCGCGGCGCGGGCCTCGGCCGCCTGCGCCTCGTCCTGCGGAAAGATCGCGGAACGATATTGCGTGCCGATGTCGCCGCCCTGGCGGTTCAATTGGGTCGGGTCGTGGGTAGCGAAGAAGATGTCGAGCAGATCGCCGTAGGAGATGACGTCGGGATCGAAGGTAATGCGGATCGCCTCGGCGTGGCCGGTGTCGCCGCCGCACACCTGCTTGTAGGTCGGGTTGACCATGTCGCCACCGGTGTAGCCGCTTTCGACCGACTTCACGCCGGCCAGCTGGCCGAACACCGCCTCGGTGCACCAGAAGCAGCCGCCGGCGAGGATTGCGGTTTGGTCAGTCATGCGATGGTCACTCCTTCAGTTGCGAAGGAGATAGGGTGCGCGGCGCGTCATTGCGAGCGGCTCGCGATGACGGGACTATTTGTTCTTGTAGGCGGCCTTGAGGCTGGCGAGCTCGAGGCGCTTGCCGACCCATTCGGCCAATTCCTCGAACTTCAGCGGCTGGTCGAACACGATGCCGGCCTTGCGGTCGGCGAACCAGCGCACCTCGCCCTTCACCGGGCGCAGGCTCTCGACGACGACGACAACCTTCTTGCCGAGGCAATATTCCTCGATCGGCTCGACCTTGAGGCCGGCGAGCGAAATGTCGTGGACCTCGCAGGTGTAGTAGGTCTTGCCGACGCGCAAGGACGCCTTGCAATTGACCTCGAGCCGCGGCGGGCGGGGACGGAAGCCGTGGCGCGGCTTGCGGCCGGCGAGCAATTCGCCGAGGTCGATGGTCTGGTCGAACTTGATGCCGACGGTGCCGTCGCGGGTCCACACCACCGAGGAGGGCAGCTTCTGGCCGTGGACGTCGACTTCCACGGTCTCGCCGACGGCGAGCGAACGGCCGACCTCGACCATCATGCCGCCGGCCGACATGTTGCGCAGCCGGGCGAGCTGTTCGCCGGAGGCGGCGGCGAGCTTGATGATGCTGAGCGCGGCCGGGATCCGCTCGGCATCGCGCCGCTCGGCCGGACGCGGGACGGCGGTCGACAGCGAAAAGGTGGTCGAGTCGAACGCGCCGATATCCTCGCCAAAGGACGGCGACGGCTTACGCCGGATCAGTGAACCGAACATCGCTCAAACCCCACTCTCCTCCCACGACGAAGCGGGAACATGGCGTTTTACGCGCGATGCGGTTAATAAGCGGTTGCATGCGTCCACCCGCTGTCGGCAAGAGGGCTCGTTAACGCCTTCAGGGGCCGAGGGGAGGAAGTGAAACGCCAATGACGCGACCGCGTCTGCTGTTGATCGACGACGAGCCAAGCCTCGCCGCCTTCGTCGCGTCCGCCGCCGAAATGTCCGGGTTCGAGCCGATCGAGACCAATCGCGATGCCGATTTCCAGGCCGCGTTCGATTCCGAGCGTCCGGCAATGGTGGTGCTCGACCTCGGCATGCCGGGCATGGACGGGGTCGAACTGCTGCGTTTCCTCAGCGCGCGCGGGTTTGACGGACCGGTGCTGATCATCAGCGGGTTCGACCGGCGCGTGCTCGACAGCGCGTTCCGGCTCGGCGAGGAACTGGGCCTGAGGATGCGCGGGCCGATCGAGAAGCCGGCGCGGCTCGACGCGCTGGAGGCGCTTCTCAAGGACAACCTGCCGAGCGTGGTCGCGGGGACTCGCGCGCCGTGATCGCCGCGTCCGATCTGGCGCTGCTCGACGGGTTCGAGCGGGCGCTGATCAACGAGCGGCTGCACATGGTCTACCAGCCCAAGGTCAGCCTGGCCGACGGGTCCTTGAAGCGGGTCGAGGCGCTGGTGCGGTGGGACGACCCCAAGCTGGGGCCGGTGCCGCCGTCGCGCTTCGTGCCGATGGCCGAGCGGCATGGCCTTATCGACCTGCTGACCAATTGGGGGCTGACCACCAGCCTGCACCAATGGCTGGAATGGCGCGCGGCCGGCCTCGACCTCGAGATCGCGTTCAACATCAGCGCGCTGTCGCTGCAATATCTCGACTTTCCCGACCTGGTCGAGCGGATGTGCCGCGCGCTCGACGTGCCGGCCGAGCGACTAGTGCTGGAACTGACCGAGGGCGCGACCCAGCCGTTGGTCAAGCTGATGGACACGCTGACCCGCTTCCGGATCAAGGGCATCGGCCTTGCGCTGGACGATTTCGGGGTCGGCTATTCGAGCCTGATGCAATTGAAGCAATTGCCGTTCACCGACATCAAGATCGACCGCTTTTTCGTCAAGGATTTGGCGGAGTCGAACGACAGCCGGGTGATCGTCGCGGCGATCATCGCAATGGCGCACGGATTGGGGCTGACGGTCACCGCCGAGGGAGTCGAGACCGAGGGCCAGTTGCGCTTCCTGGCCGAGGCGAAGTGCGACGTCGCGCAGGGCTATCTGATCGCGACCCCGCTGGCGCCGGCCGAGATGGCGGCGTGGAATGCCGACTGGGCGCGGCGCTGGGCGAAGTTTCGCGCCGCCTAGTCGAGATCGAAGCGCACGCCCTGGGCGAGCGGCAGGTCGCGGCCGTAGTTGATGGTGTTGGTCGCGCGGCGCATATAGGCGCGCCAGCTGTCCGAGCCGCTTTCGCGCCCGCCGCCGGTCTCCTTCTCGCCGCCGAACGCACCGCCGATCTCGGCGCCTGACGGCCCGATGTTGACGTTGGCGATGCCGCAATCCGATCCGGCGGCGGAGATGAAGGTTTCCGCCTCGCGCAGGTCGGTGGTGAAGATCGCGCTGCTCAGCCCCTGGGCGACGCCATTGTTGAGCGCGATCGCTTCGTCGAGGGTGCGGTAGCGCAGCACGTAGAGCAAAGGCGCAAATGTCTCCTCGAGCACCCTGCCCTGCTGCGAGTCGACCTCGACCAGCGCCGGGCGGACGTAGATACCGCCGGGGACGGCGTCGACTGCCTCGGCCTTAGGATGAACCTTGCGCAGCGCGTCGAACGCGGCGCGATCGATCAGCGGGCCGACCAGCACATCGTCGCGGCGCGGATCGCCGATGGTGATCCGGGCGAACAGGTCGCGGACCTGAACGACGAGCGGGTCGGCGATCGATTCGTGGACGATCAGGCGGCGCAGGCTGGTGCAGCGCTGGCCGGCGGTCCCGGCGGCGGCGAACAGGATCGCGCGGCGGGCGAGATCGAGATCGGCCGAGGGCGCGACGATCAGCGCATTGTTGCCGCCAAGCTCAAGCAGCGACCGGCCGAAGCGCGCCGCGACCCGCGGCCCGAGCTCGCGGCCCATGCGGGTCGAGCCGGTCGCCGAGACGAGCGCGATGCGCGGGTCGTCGGCGAGCGCGGCGCCGGCCTCGCGCCCGCCCTGGACGCAGTGCAGCAGGCCGTCGGGAGCGTCGCCGAAACGGGCCAGCGCGCGCTCGGCGATGGCCATCACCGCGGCGGCGGTGAGCGGGGTCTTTTCGCTCGGCTTCCAGATCACCGGATTGCCGCAGACCAAAGCGAGCGCGGCGTTCCACGCCCAAACCGCGACCGGGAAGTTGAAGGCGCTGATCACCGCCACCGGGCCGAGCGGATGCCATTGCTCGATCATCCGGTGGTCGGGCCGCTCGCTGGCGATGGTCAGGCCGTAAAGCTGGCGCGACAGGCCGACCGCGAAGTCGCAGATGTCGATCATCTCCTGGACCTCGCCGAGGCCTTCGGAGACGATCTTGCCGGCCTCGAGCGTGACGAGGCGGGCGAGCGGCGCCTTGGCGGCGCGCAATTCCTCGCCGAGCAGCCGGACCAGCTCGCCGCGGCGCGGGGCGGGAATATTGCGCCAGGCGAGGAAGGCGGCGGTGGCCCGTTCCGCGGCGGCGGCGGGATCGCCCGGGGCGACGCTGCCGATGATCGCGCCGTCGATCGGCGATCGGCTTTCGAGCGTGCCGGTGGCGATCACTCCGAGCTCGGCGAGCAGGTCGCGGGCTTCGTCGGCCGGGCTCAGCATGCGAGGGCCCTGGCCTTGGCCATTGCGGCGACTCCCTGATCGATAGTCGGATCCTGCTTGGCGAAGCACAGGCGGACGAAATGGCGCGGCTCGCCGCTGTCGGAAAAGGCGGAAACGGGCACGACCGCGACCCCGGCCTGCTCAACCGCGAGTTTGGCGAACGCCTCGTCGTCGAGGGCGATGCCGGAGGCGGCGAGATCGACGATCAGAAAGTAGGTCGCGGCGCTGGGCAGGACGGCGAAACCGGCGGCTTCGAGCCCGGCGGTCATGCGGTCGCGGGCGCGAGTGAAGCTGGCGCGCATCGGGGCGAGCCAGCAGTCGCCCTCGGCGAGTCCGAACGCGCAGGCGGCCTGGAGGTTGGGCGCGGAGGTGAAGGTCAGGAATTGATGCGCCTTGGCCGCCAGCGCGGCGAGCTTTGGCGCGGCGGCGATCCAGCCGATCTTCCAGCCGGTCAGCGAGAAGATCTTGCCGGCCGAGCCGGTCTTGATGGTGCGCGCGGCCATGTTGGGGAGGGTGGCGAAGGGGGTGAAGGCCTCGGCCCCTCCGTCGTCGCTGCGCGACGCCACCGCCCCCGAGGGGGGAGGAGCGAGGAGGAGGTGCTCCCAGACTTCGTCGGCGATGACGATTAGGTCGTGGGCTTCGGCGGCTGCTGCGACCGCGTTCAGCTCTTCGGGATCGAACAGCCGGCCGGTGGGGTTCTGGGGGTTGTTGAGGACGATGGCGCGCGTCCGGAGGGTGATCGCGGCTTCGAGCGCGGCGCGGTCGATCCGCCAGTGGGGCGGGTCGAGCGGGACTTCGACCACGGCTCCGCCGGCGCGGCGGATCAGGGGGGCGTAGGCGTCGTAGGCGGGGGTGAGGACGATGACCTCGTCGCCCGGCTCGACGACGGCGAAGATGGCGGCGGCGAGCGCCTCCGTGGCGCCGGAGGTGACGCAGATGCCGTCGGCGCCGACATCCCAGCCGTGGTGGCGGGCATAATGGTCGGCGACCGCCTGGCGCAGCGCGGGCAGGCCGCGCGAGGGGGCGTATTGGTTGGAGCCGTCGGTCAGCGCGCGGGCGGCGTGATCGAGGATTTCGGGCGGCCAGCCGAAATCGGGAAAGCCCTGGCCGAGGTTGACCGCGCCGTGCCGGGCGGCGGCGAGGCTCATCCGCTCGAACACGCTGACCGGCATCGATTGGTAGAGCGGGTGCATGGCGCGCAGGGCTAGGGCATGGGGCCGGTGGCGCGCAAGGCGGGCGGGAGCTAGGCTGGCGCCATGACGTCACCGAAAGAGGGCGCGCTGACCGGCGTGCGGATCGTCGAATTCGCCGGCATCGGGCCGCTGCCGCATTGCGCCATGCTGCTTGCCGACCTGGGCGCCGAAGTGGTGAGCGTGGAGCGGCCCGGCGGGCGGTTGCAGCCGCCCAACGCCGCGCTCGAGCGGGGGCGGCATCGGGTGACGCTCGATTTCGCCGATCGGGGCGATCTGGCGACGGCGCGGGCGGCGGCGGAGCGGGCCGATGTCGTGATGGAGGGGTTCCGTCCGGGAGTGATGGAGCGGCTCGGGCTGGGGCCGGACGAGCTGTGCGCGGCCAACCCGCGGCTGATTTATGCGCGGCTGACCGGCTGGGGTCAGGACGGGCCGCTGGCGAAGACCGCCGGGCACGACATCAACTATCTCGCCGTGACCGGCGCGCTGGCGGCGCTCGGGCGGCCCGGCGAGCCGCCGCCGCCGCCGCTTAACATGGTCGGCGATTATGGCGGCGGGTCGCTGTTCTGCGCGCTCGGAATCGTCGCGGCGCTGTTCGAACGCGAGCGGTCCGGCGTGGGCCAGGTGATCGATTCGGCGATCGTCGACGGGGTCGCCTCGATGCTGGCGATGTTCAACGCGCAGGGGCCCGCGCCGCTGCTGCGGACGGGGCGCGAGGCCAATCTGCTCGGCGGGGCGGCGCCCTTCTACCGCTGCTACGCCTGCGCCGACGGACGGTTCATCGCGGTCGGCGCAGTCGAGGAGAAGTTCTGGGCGGCGCTGCTCGCCCCGCTGGGGCTGAGCGCGGCGGCGTTCGGGCCACGCTTCGATTCGGCGCTGTGGCCGGCCCAATCGCGCCAGCTCGAGGCGATCTTCGCCACGCGGCGCGCGGCGGAATGGGGCGCGCTTTATGCCGGGAGCGATGCCTGCGTGACCGTGCTGGCGACGATCGACGAAGCGGCGGCAGGCGAACATCTGGCGGCGCGCGGGACGCTGGCGGAGGTCGGCGGGGTGGTGCAGCCGGCCCCTGCCCCGCGGCTGTCGCGAACGCCGGGCGCGATCCGCGCGGCGGCTGACGACGGGCGCGCGGTGATCGACCGCTGGAGCGCGGGCTAGAGCGCCTCGACGATAGTGACGTTGGCGGTGCCGCCGCCCTCGCACATCGTCTGCAAGCCGTAGCGCAGTCCGCGTGCGCGAAGTGCGTGGATCAGCGTGGTCATGAGCTTTGTGCCGGTCGCCCCGAGCGGATGGCCGAGCGCGATCGCGCCGCCGTTGACGTTCATCCGCGCCGGGTCGGCGCCGGTCGCCTTGAGCCAGGCGAGCGGGACCGAGGCGAACGCTTCGTTGACCTCGAACAAGTCGATGTCGGCGATGGTCATTCCGGCGCGAGCGAGTGCGCGGGCGGTGGCCGGGAGCGGCTCTTCGAGCATGATCACCGGGTCGCCGGCGCTGACCGTCATGGCGTGGATCCGGTCGAGCGGGGTGAGGCCGTGCTCCTTGAGCGCGCGCTCGCCGACGACCAGCACGCCCGACGCGCCGTCGCAGATTTGGCTGGCGCTGGCGGCGCTGATCCGGCCGCCCTCGGCAAGGAGCTTGACCGCGGCAATGCCCTCGAGCGTGGCGTCGGCGCGGATGCCTTCGTCGCGATCGTGGCGGATCGATTGGCCCTCGCGGTCGGCGCCGTCGAGGACGAGGATCTCATCGACAAAGGCGCCCGCCTCGGTGGCGGCGGCGGCGCGGCGGTGACTGTCGAGCGCGAAGGCGTCCATCGCCTCCTTCGAGAGGTCGTATTTGCGGGCCATCATCTCGGCGCCGGTGAACTGGCTGAACAGCGGCACCTGGAAGCGCTCGAGGACCGACGGCGGCCACGGCATCGCCCCGGCACCGGCGGCGGCCGCGCCCTGCATCGGCAGGCCCATCGGCACCCGCGTCATGCTTTCGACCCCGGCGGCGATGACGATGTCCTGAGCACCGCTCATCACCGCCTGGACGGCGAAGTGGAGCGCCTGCTGCGATGAGCCGCACTGGCGGTCGATGGTTACGGCGGGAACGCTGTCGGGCAGGCCCGAGGCGAGTACGGCGCTTCGGCCGATCTGCGCCGACTGCTCGCCAGCCTGGCTGACGCAGCCCATGACGACATCGTCGACCAGCGCCCCGTCGATCCCGGCGCGGCGAACCAGCTCGTCGAGCACCTGGGCCGCAAGGTCCGCCGGATGCCAGCCGCGCAAGGCACCGCCACGCTTGCCGCCGGCGGTTCGGGTAGCGGCGACGAGATAGGCTTCGGGCATTGCGCACCTCTCCTTTGGCCCCGGATAGCCGCGCCGGGCGGCGGACGCTATGCAGGCACGCAGCCGATGACCGCAGTCGATCCCCTCGCCCTCCGCCAAGCGCTCGGCAGCTTCGTTACCGGAGTGACGATCGTCACCGCGCGCGACCCGGCCGGAGAGCCGGTCGGGCTGACGGTGAGCAGCTTCAATTCCGTCTCGCTCGATCCGCCGCTGGTGCTGTGGAGCCTGTCGCTGAAGAGCGCGAGCCTGCCCTCGTTCCGCGAGGCGAGGTCGTGGGCGGTGCATGTGCTGAGCGCCGGTCAGGAAGCGATGTCGGCGCGGTTCGCGACTCCGGGCGCCGACCGGTTCGCCGATCTTGCGCTGGCCGATGGGCCGGAAGGAGCGCCGCAACTGCCCGACTTCGCCGCGCGCTTCGGCTGCGCCGCGACGTTCGAATATGAAGGCGGCGACCATGCCATCTTCGTCGGCCATGTCGCCGACCTGCAGCGGCGCGAGGCCGAGCCGTTGGTCTATCATGGCGGGCGCTACGGGCGCGTCGCGGGGGCGGCCGAGCAGGAAACCGCGCTGTTTCGCGAGGAAGGCGGGCTACTGGCGCTGACCGCCGACGGGCGCGGGCTGATCGCCGAATTGCGCGACGCGCTGGCGGCGGGACGCTTGGCCGAGGAGGATCGCGCGCTGCTCGCCGACCTCTACCGGCGGTCGGCCGACTAGCGCGAGGCGACCCGCGCCGGCTCGGCCTGGAGCAGTGCCGAGCGGCCGTCGCCGACCACCGCGAACGCCGCCCAATAATAGGGATGCGAGGTCTTCGGATCGTCCATCAGCCGAAGCTGCGAGCGGCGCAGGGCGCTGACCGTCGCGACCCCGGGCGGGACCGAGAACAGGCCGCCGATCAGCCGACCGGTGGCGTCGTAATCGTCGGGCACCGGCCAGTGGCTGGCGATCACCAAGCGGCCGCCGGCGCCGACGAAGGCGCGCACCAACCCGTCGAGCGCGAGCTCGCCGCGGCCGCCGAGGCCGGCGTCCTGGGTCGCCTCGGCGCCGGCCGCGCCAGCGGTGTCGCAGGCTGAGAGGATGATGAGGTCGGCGTCGAGCTTGAGATCGAAAATCTCGCGGAAGGTGAGCAGGCCGTCCGACCCCTCGCCACCGAAGCTGGTCATCAATGCCGGCTGGGCGGCGCAGCGCGGCCGCTGCGAAGTGAGCAGGCCGTGGGTGGCGAAATGGACGATCCGATAGTCGGCGAGGTCGCGGCGGTCGCGCAGCGCGGTGTCGGAGAAGGCAGCGCCGGTGACGACCGACGTGGCGCCTGGCCGGGCCGCGCCGAGCAGGCGGCTGGCGAGATTGAGCTCGGCCGCGGCGATCGGCTTGCTCCACGCCGCAGCGGGCAGCGCGCAATCGTCGGCGGCAAACGTGGCGGTGGCGGGCGCGTTGTCGCCAAGGCCGAGATAGAGGTGCTGGCCGGCGGCGCGCGGGGCGAGCCGGACGTCGCGGAACGACGGCGCGGAGACCGACGTGCTGATGTCCATCGCGCGCCCGAGCCAGCCGATTCCGGTGAGGTCGAACGGGTCGGCGCCCTTCCCCACCCGCGAGGCGTAAGCGGCGATGCCGCCATTGTCGCGGACGAGCAGGTTGGGGCTGATGCGCAGCATCGCGCCGTCGGGCTCGAAGATCAGATGGTCGACCGCGGCGAGATCGGCGCGGAGCGGGGCAAACAACTGGTCGTAGAGCTTGGCGGCGAGCTCGACGTCGAACGGGAAGGTCACCGTCTCGCCGGCGCTGACCGTGGAGATCGTTCGGCGAAGGCGGTTGATGATGTCGTCGAGCTCGTTGGCGGTGGCGGCAAGCTTGACCGCTCGCGCGCCGCCGGGGGTGACGAGCAGGCCGAACACCAGACGGTCGACGACGGTCAATTTGTAATAGGCCTCGCCCGGCTTGAGCAGGCGCTGCAGCTCGGCGAGCGGGAGGATGTCGCCGGACACGGCGCGGAAGCGCGGGAAGGCGGCGAGCCCCGCCTGGGTGGCGACCTGATCGCGCTGATATTCGTCGAGGCTTGCGGCGAGCGTCTGGCGGCGAAGCGCCTGGCCGGCGGTTGGCTGCGGCGCCGCCTCGAGGCGGGCGAGTTCGCTCCGCGAGCGCTCGATCTGGCGGGTCAGCGTGACCGACTGGCGGAACAGGCGCGCCGCCTCGTCGCTTCCGCCGCTCAGTTCGCGGGCGAGCACGGCCTGGGTCTGGGCAACCCCGGGGCGAAGCATGATCTGGCTCGCCGCGAACAGTTCGGCGGCGCTCGCCGGGTCCGAGCGCTTGAGCAGCAGTTCGGCGTAAGGGACAAGGATGCGCGCAAGCGACGGCGGGCTGTTGGCGGCGCCGACATGGTCGCGCACGATCGCGCGGAACAGGGCAAGCGCGGCGTCGTCGGCGCCGGACGCCGCGAGGAAATCGGCCAGCCGGCCGCGGGCGCTCTGGAGCACGGCGGTGCCGGGATACTCGACCTCGAGCATCGCCAGGCCGGCGCGGAACTGGCGCTCGGCCCCGGCTCGGTCGCCGCGCGCGGCGGCGATCGCGCCCTCGTCGCTGAGGATCTGGGCGCGCATCCAGACGATCGACGGGAGCCGGCCGCCGCGCACTAATTGGAGCTTCCGATCCGCGATTGCGAGCGCGCGCTGTGCCTCGTCGAGGCGGCCCGTGAGGCGCAATGCCGAGCCTTCGAGCAGACGCACCTGGGCGTCGAGGATCTGGGCCTTCTCCTCGATCTGGAGCGCGCCGCTGCCGCCGCCCAATTGCGCCACCGCCGCCGCATCGGCGTTGAGCCGGGCGGCGGTCGAGCGGTCGATCTGGAGACGGCGGATGGCTGGCTCGGGGAGCTCTGCGGCGGCCGGGAGCGGCTTGGCGAGCTCGGCTAGCGCTTCCTCGGCCAGGCCCTGGTTGAGCAGGTGCATGGCGCGATAGTTGCGCAGCTGGCGGGCGACCAGCACGTCGTTGCCGAGCAGCAGCCGCGCGCGCTCGAGCAGATCGTCGGCTTCGGCGAAATGGCCGAGGTTGGACTTCTGCAGTGCCTCGTTGACCAGCGCCTCGGTCTGCGCCGACTTGCCGAGCTCGCCGCGAGTCACGGCGGCGAAAAATTCAGCGGACTCGGCATAATTCCCGGCGTTGTTGCGGCGATAGGCCTCGGCCAGCGCCCGCGAGCGGTCGAGCGTCCCGGCCTGTACCCGGGCAAAGGCGGCGGGATCGGACGCGCCGGTCAGCGCCACCTCGACCTCGCCCGAGGCGGGCCGGTCGGCGACCACGCTGCGCAGCGCGATCCGAAGCGCGCTGTGGTAGCCGGTCAGGCCCTCGGCGGAATAGAGCGTGCGGCCGCGCTCGAGCTGGTAGATGCGATAGCCGACAGCGGGCGAGTCCTTGAGCTTGCAGTCGACCATCCGCACCGCGCCGATGTCCTCGAGATCGGCGCTGGCCGGCGCGGCGCAGTCGACCTTGCCGGAGCGGAGCGCGGCGAGCCGTGCAGCGGGCGCATCCGCACCGCCGCTGCGCAGCGCGTGGACCACGCCGATCGGGATGGCGGCGTCGCGGCACAGGATCTCGTAGCCGCGATCGAACATGTCCTTGAGCGAGGCGTGGGTGGCCATGGTCTGGGCGAGGCACAGCAGCGTGCCCTTGCCGCTTCCGCCGACGCGGAAGCTGGTGCGCGTGCTGAGCGGCTGGGCGGCGAGTGCGGCCCCGCCCGCGGCAAGCGCGAGCGCGGCGACCAGCGATGTTCTAGCGGCCCGGTTCATGCCGGCGCCTCCTTGCTTTGCGCCCTAACTCACGGGCTCCACGGCCACAGCCGGCGGGTGATCGAGAACAACAGGCGCGGCGACGGCTTGCGCTCGGCGAAGCCGGCGCGCTCGAGCGGGAAGGCGAGCGTCGAATCGAGGCTGAACCCGCGCCATGTCGCGCGCAGCCCGCCACCGGTCGACAAGAGTTCGCGGCGGCCGGCGGGGATGAAGTCCTTCGTCTCGTTGGCGACCCGGGCGTAGTCGAGGAACACGAACGCCTGCGGCGCGAAATCGCGGAGTGAGGACGGGACCAGGCTGCCGCCGCGGATCTCGGCCTGCACCCCGTAGCCGCGGTCGCCGAGCACCGCGCCCGGATCGTAGCCGCGCCCAGCAGTGTAATTGCCGCCGGCGAATTCCTCGAAGCTGAGCAGCGATTCGGCTGCCCACTGGCCGCGCAGGCCGAGGGCGAAGGTCAGCTTGGGCACCGGGCGGTACTCGCCGTAGAGGCTGCCGCGGGCGACGAACGCGGTCGGATCGGCGTCGGGACGGCTGGGAGTGACCTGGCCCGACGTGCGACAGGCGAGGTCGCAGCGGTCGCTCGCGCCGAGGATGCCAAGGCCCTGGCGCAACTCGGCCATCCCGCCGAGCCGCCACGGCGGTTCGAACTGCGAGAAGCCGGGGCCGGAGAAATCGGTGCCGAAGCGGTCGAACAAGGCGCGCAGGAAGGCCACGCGGAGCCGGTCGCGAGTGAAATTCTCGCCGTCCTGCTCGACGCTCTGGTTGACCAGGTCGAGCCCGGTCAGCCCGGTCAGGCTGAAGCCCTGGCGGCGGACGAACGGATAGGCCGCCCAGGCCGAGGCGAACAGGGTGCGTGCCTTGACCTCGACAGCGACGTCGGCATCGGGCCGCGCCCAGCTGTAGTCGGTCGAGAGGCCGAAGGTCAGGCCCTCGCCGCCGAGACGGAATTCGTGCGCCAGCTGGAGGTTGGTCTGCTCGCTGAGATCCTGGGTGACGAAGATGCCGGCAGTGGTGACGTCGCCGAGGCCGGTGAGGCCGTACAGCTGGGCGCGGAGCAACGCGCCGCCGCGGCCGAGCTCCTTCGAGCCAAGGTTCTGGACGTTGGCGTCGAGCGTGAACGGGGTGGTGAGGACAGTGACTTCGCCGACCACTTCGCCGGGCGCGGTGCCGGCCGGGCGAAGCGCGAGGCGGACTTGCTGACCGGGTAGCTCGCCGGCGAGCAGCAAATAGCGTTCGGCGGCAAAGCGGTTGAACACCGGCTGGTCGCGCAGCCGCCCGAGATAGGCGGCGAGCTGGCGTTCCGAGCGGCCGGCGTTGCCGAGCACGCGCACGTCGACCAGCCGCGCGAGCACGACGTTGTAGTCGAGGCTGCCGTCGCCGATATTCTGCTCGGGCACCTGGACCGCGGCGATGTAACCGGCGTCGCGCAGGATCGCGGCGGCGCGGTCGCGGATACGGCACACCGCCGAGACCGGATTGTCGCGGCCGATATCCTCGGCGTAGGCCGGAGCGAGCAGCGCCGGATCGATCCCGCCGAGGCCGCCGAAGGTGACACTGCGCAAGGTCACGCGCACGTCGGCGAAGCGCGGCTCGTCGAGCGCGCACGGCGAGCGCTCGAGGTCGCCCTCGATGCGCACGTTGGCGACCGGCGGAGCAGGCTGGCGGCGCTCGATTTCCTCGCGCGTCGGAGCAAGCGGCTGGACGGTCGATTGCGCCGCGGCCGGAGCGGCAAGCGCACTCGCGCAGACCGCGGCGAGGAGACCCTGCCGCGCGGTGCGCTTCAGTTTTTCGGACGCAACACAGCAAGCATACAGTCGTCGCACGAGGGACCCCCTTCCCGTCGCACCCCACCGAGTCGGCGGACTGTCAAAGAAATGTTAATCACGGACGAGCGGGCCACGCAACATTTGTGACGGTCTAATCTTAGTCACGGCCATTGCCGCAGTTTAGTTTTCCGGTCCGAGTCGCGGCCGCCGGCCCGCTGCGAACAGGGACATTCAAGCGATAGAACAACGGGTTAGGTGCCCTTTGTCGGATGGTTAAAATTCCGTTATACGATTGCCTCTTCAGTTCAGCGTTCGGAGAAGAAGCGGGGAGCAACACGTGCTTCGTGGGGCGGGTTCGGGCATTTCCGATATGAAGGTTCACGGTCGCGGGCTGCGCGTCTCGTGCGCGCTGGCCGCACTGATGCTGACGGCTCAGGCGCTTGCCGCACCGCCCCCGGGCCACGGCGGCGGATCGTCGGCCGGCCGTGGCGGTGGGCCGCCGCCTGGCGTGGGTGGCGGACCGCCATCGTTCGCCGGACCGCCGTCGTTCGCCTCCGCACCCTCAGTCACGATCGCGCCCGCTCCGACAATGGCGCCGATGCCGACGGCGATCGCGAGCGCGCCGATTGCGCCGGCTCCGGCCGTGGCGTCCCCGTCACCGGGCAACAGTGGCAACGGGCTCGCGCTGGGCCATTCGACCCAGCCGATCGCCGCTGCGCCCACGCCCTCCGGCAACGGCCTTGCGCTCGGCCATTCGACGTCGAGCGCATCCGCGGCTTCGGGAAGCAACGGTCTGGCCTTGGGCCAGACGCAAAGCGGCCCCTCCCCGGCAAGCTCCGCCTCGCCCGCGCCCAACGCGAACGGCAATGCGACGGCGAACGCAGGCGCTGGCCCTTCGCCAAACGCCAGTGCGAATGCCGGCGCTGCTCCAGGCGGCGGCAACGGCCCGCCGGCCACGCTTCCGGCGCCCGCGGCGCTGGTCGTCAATCACGGGGCGTTCGATGTCGTCGTTCCGGCGGCCGCTGCGACCGCGCAGCCGGCCGCCCCAAGCGCGCTGGCAAATGTCATTCCGGCCGCCATTCCAGCCAGCCCGACGATCGTTCGGCCGCCCGACACGACATCGCTGCTGCTCAACCTTACCGCCGCTGACGCGGTGAGCGGGGTGGCGATGGTCAACGGCAATCTGGTGCTGACCGCCGCCGCGTCCAACGGCAACGGCAACGGCAACGGCAAGAGCCAGCTGGCGATGAACGGCGCGTCGGACAAGTCGCCGCCGGGCGACCCGTGCGCGAAGGGCAACGGCAATCCGTGCAACGGCAACAACGGCAATTCGGGTGCCCAGGGCAATGCCGGGCGCGAGCCGCCTCCGCCCCCGCCACCACCGCCGCCCGGCGAGGATCCCAAGGTGCCGCCGGGCGATCCGTGCGCCAAGGGCAATGGCAACCCGTGCAACGGCAACAATGGCAACGACGGCGCGCAGGGCAATGTCGGCAACCCGCCGCCTCCGCCACCGCCACCTCCGCCGCCGCCGCCGCCGCCACCGCCGCCACCTCCGCCGCCGCCGCCGCCGCCTCCCCCACCGCCACCACCGCCGCCTCCGCCGCCGCCTCCCCCGGGGCCGCCTCCGGGACCGCCGGGCCAGCCGCCGGGACCGCCGCCGGCGCCTCCGGGGCAGCCGCCGGGACCGCCGCCAGGACCGCCGCCGGGCAAGCCGCTGCCGCGCGTGATCCTCGCCTTGTTCGCGCCCGAGGCCGACGAGGACGAGGAAGAGGACGCGCTGGTCGACGCCACCGGGCTCAAGGAAGAGGCGATCGACGACGGCGGAGTCGCCAGCGGCGCGGATTCGAGCGCCTGGACCTTCACCCCGGTCGGCGAGCCGCCGAAGAACTAAGGCGCCACAGGCGGGCGCCCAAGCCGCGCCGGCGAGTTGTATCCGCATCGGACCGAACGTCCATCAAGCGGCAAGGCGGGCTGGTTAACGCCGCCCTCATGGCGACCAGCGCAGCCCTTTCGACGATCGATCGCGCCGCCCGGCGCCGGCCCGGAACGCGGCCCGTGGGTGAGCCGGTCGCAGTGGCGCTGCGCGATCCGCTGACCGGCCTCGCCGACCGCCGCGCGCTCTACGCGTTCATTGACCGGCTGATCGAGCGCGGCGTGCCGTTCGGCCTGCTGCTTGCCGACCTCGACCACTTCAAGGACGTCAACGACACGCTCGGCCATGACGCCGGCGACCATGTGCTGCTCGAGCTCGCCCGGAGGCTTGGCGCGGGGCTCGAGCGCGGCTCGCTGGTGGCGCGGCTCGGCGGCGACGAGTTCGCGATCGTCGTGCCGCGGCTGACAGGCACGGACGGACTGCTGGCGGCGATGTCGGCGATCCTGTCGAGCGCGTCGGAACCGTTCTGCTACGACGGCCAGCCGCTCGACTGCCAGCTGAGCCTTGGAGCGACCTTGGCCGGCGCGGGCGCGAGCCGGGTCCAGGCGATGAAGGAAGCCGACATCGCGCTCTATCGCGCCAAGGAGGAAGGGCGCTCGCGCGGCGCGATCTTCAACGCCGCGATGCGCGAGGAAGTCGATCGCCGCTCGGCCGAGATCGCGACGGCGCGTGCCGCACTGGCGCGCGGCGACATCGCCGTCTTCTACCAGCCCAAGGTCAGCCTCGAGACCCGCGCGGTGGTCGGCTTCGAAGCGCTGCTGCGAGTGCGCGACGGCGAGCGGATGCTGGACCCGGAGCATATCGCCGGGGCGTTCGAGCAGCGCCGGCTGTGCGCGCAGTTGGGGCGCGCCGTGCTGACCCAATTGCTACGCGATGCCGGGCGCTGCGCCGCGCTCGGCGCGCCGTTCGGCCATGTCGCGATCAACGTCAGCGACGCCGAGCTGCGCGACCCGAGCTGGGCGCCGATGCTGCTCCATCTGCTGGCCGCGGCCGGGCTTCCGCCGTGGGCGCTGCAGGTCGAGATTACCGAGACGGTGCTGCTCAAGCGCTCGGCCGAGGTCGTGCGCTCGGCGTTTGACCTGCTGCATGCCGAGGGGGTCAAGATCGCGCTCGACGATTTCGGGACGGGCTTCTCTTCGCTTGCCCATCTGCGCGACTATCCGGTCGACATCATCAAGGTGGACCGCTCGTTCGTCGCAGCGCTCGACCAGCCCGACGCCGCCGCGCTGGCGCGGGCGACGATCGGGCTCGGCAAGACGCTCGGCATGACGGTCGTCGCCGAGGGCGTCGAAACCCTCGTGCAGCACGAGCAGCTGCGGCGCTGGGGCTGCGATCAGGGCCAGGGTTATCTCTACGGGCGGCCGGGCCCGCGACTCGGCGTGTTTTCGGGCGGGGTCGAGGGAGAAGCGGCATGAGCCATCTCAAGAAGCTCGTTTACGTCAGCCAGAGCCGACTCGCGGCGGCCGAGGCGGAGCGCGCGGTGGCCGACATCGTCGCTCTCGCAACGCCGCGAAACGACCGGCTGGAGATCGGCGGAGCACTGATGTTCACCGGCCATCGATTCGCGCAGTGGCTCGAGGGGCCGGCCGCCAACGTCGACCTGCTGATGCGAAGCATCGCCGCCGACGTCCGGCACAGGGATATCCAGATCGTCGTCGATTGCGCCGTCGAGCTGCGGAGCTTCAGCGGTTGGGGGCTCGCCTTCGGAGGCCGGTCATTGGTGGTCGACCGCCATCTCAAGGCCGCGCTGAACAGCGGGTGGGCATTCGCCGACGGCGATGCGGCGCGTCGGCTCGAACGACTAATGATCGAATTGGCTCATGCCCAGTGGCCGGGGCGGACGGGCGTGGGGGCAGCGCTGGCCGCTGCCCCCGTGACGGGCTAGCGCGTCGGTTCGGGAAGGATGAAGGGCTTGTCCGAGCCGGCCGATTGGCCCGGCTTCGGCGACGCGCTGGCAGTCTGCTCGAGTTTTTCGTCCGCCTTGTCGAGCAGCTCGTCCTTCTTCTCCATCGCCAGATCGGTCAGCTTATCCTTCTGCTCACTGACCAGATTGCGCGCGTCGGTGCCGAGATCGCCTAGCGTTTCCTGCTCCTTGCGACTGATCGGAACGGTCGAGCCGAGCGCTGCGCCGACGGCGGCGGCGAGGATCCCGCCGACCAGCGGGTTCTGACCATAAAGGTTTTGCGCCTTGGTCGCCGCCTGGCGGGCGGTGCGCTGGGCGCCGGCGCCGGCATCCTTCACCGATTGCGCGCCCGATGAGCCGGCCTGGCTGATCGAGTCCGACCAGGCGCGGCGCTTGTCGCGGAAGCTTTCGGTGAGCTGGTCGAGGCGTTCGCGGAACGCGCCCTCGTCCTCGTCGGGCTTGCGCTCGCACATCAGGAAATTGGCGCGGTGAAGATCGCGGCGGCGCTGGTAAGCGAGCGGGTCCTCACCGTCGCGCATGTCGAGCGCCGACATGTGCGAAACATAGTCGCGGTGGTGGACGTCGCTCGGGTCGTACTCGTCGTCCTTCGTCGACTTGCCCTTGAGCGTCGGGAACTTGGAGTTCTTGTCGCTGAGCAACCAGATGGTGCCGGCGGCGATGAGCCCAAGCGCCATCGGATTGTTGCGCGCGCCCTCGAAAAGATATTGCGAGTCGACGCCCTTTTCGTCCGCCTTTTCGAGCAAAGCGTTGAACAGGTTCTTCGGCGTCAGCTGGTCGCCGAGCTTGTCGACGGTCCGGCTCATCTCGTCCTGGGTGCGGCGGATGTCCTGTTCGATCGCAGCAGGATCGGCGTCGGTGCGGGTGGTGGAATCGGTCATCGTGCATTCTCCGTCGAAAGGTCGCCGCGAACGACATCGGTCGCCCGCTGAAGCGTCCGCTCGGTGCGCTTCGGCTCGAGGTTGGCGGCGCTCAGCTTGGCGGCGCCGCTGCGGTAGAGGATATAGGCCAGGAGCAGGGTCGCGGCGCCGACGATCAGCGCCCCGAGCCCGACGTTGTCGATCGCGTCGCCGAGCAGATAGGCGACGCCCATCAACAGCACGCCGAGGCCCGCAAGGCCGACCACGGCGGCGCCCGCCATCGCCCCGGCGGCGGTCTTCACCTCGCTCGTCGATTCGCGGATTTCGGCCTTGATCAGCGCCATCTGCTGTTCGGCGAGATGCGAGCCCTGCCCGGCGAGCTGCTTGAGCAGGTCGACGACATTGGCGTCGTCACCCGCCGCAGCCACGGCCGGGCGCCGCTTGGCCGCTGGCTTGACGACATGCGGCTCGGCCAGCGGATCGGGAGGAAGATCGTTGTCGATCATGCGAACTCTCCCGTCGGGCTCGCGACCTTCGGCGGCGTCGGCTGATTGCCAAGCTGGCCGAAGGCGGGACGATCGCCACCGCCTATATCGGGCTGGGTTTCGGCGCCGGCCTTGAACACGCGCGCCGCGGCAAAGCCGATTGCGGCGCAGGCGGCGAGGAACGTGCCGGGGTTGTTGCGGGCGAAGTCCTGGGCGTCGCGCATCAGCGCGCGCGAATCCTTCTGCTCGATGGTCTCGGCGAACGCCTGGACCTTCTGGGCGCCCTGGCGGAGGGCCGACTTGAGCCAATCGGGCGCGTTCTGGTCGAGCTCGCCGGTCACCTTCTCGATCGCCGAGGAGACCGACTTGGCCTGATCGACCGCGGTTTCCTTGCGCGCGTCGACCTCGCTGTGGAGCCGGTTCGCGGCCTTGGTGCCGAGCTGCTTGGCGTCCTCGCCAATTTCGGCGGCGGGGCCGGGTTGAGTCGATCCGCTGCCGGGCGAGCCAGCGGTGGTCGTCGGCTTGGGGGTGTTGGGAGTGCTGCCGGAGGATGGTGGTTGCTGCATGGTGATTGCCCTTTGCAAAGCGTTACAACAGCTTAAGCGGGGCGCGCCCGAACCCGTTCCAGTCGTTACGGAGCCGATGACAAGCATTCGGACCGCACGACATCATCGGGCGCCAGAGCGTTCTCGATCATTTTGGCGATTGGCTGGGGCGGCAGGATTCGAACCTGCGAATGCCGGTACCAAAAACCGGTGCCTTACCACTTGGCGACGCCCCAGCAGGCGCGGCGCGGGCGGGGGCCCGCGAGGGCAAGCGCGGCTTATAGATCGCCGCTAAGCGCGATCAACCCTGGCGGCGGCCGTTGACCAGGTCGTCGTAATCGCGGGCCAATTGCCGCGACAGCTCGCCGACCTCGAAATTCCACGGACCGGCCGAGGCGACGAAGGTCACTTCGGCGGCGCTACCGGTGAGGAACATCTGCTCGAAGCTTTCCAACTCCTCCGGCCAGATCACGCGCTCGACCACCTCGATGCCGCGCTGGCGGGCGAGGCCGATGACGGTGCGGCGCGTGATGCCGTCGAGGAAGCAGTCGGGGGTCGGCGTGTGGATCACGCCGTCGCGGACGAAGAAGACGTTGGCGCCGGTCGCCTCGGCGACCTGGCCGCGCCAGTCGAGCATCAGCGCGTCGTTGAAGCCGCGGTTCTCGGCGTGGTGCTTGGAGAGCGTGCAGATCATGTACAGGCCGGCGGCCTTGGATTCGGTCGGCGCGGTGTAGGGCGCGGGCCGGCGCCACGGCGCGATGTCGAGCCTTATGCCCTTTTCGGCCAGCGCGGGATCGAAATATTTGCCCCAGTTCCAGCAGGCGACGGCGAGGTGCGGCTTGGTCGCCTGAGCGCTCACCCCCATCTGCTCCGATCCGCGCCAGGCGACCGGGCGGAGGTAGGCGTCGACGAGCTTGTTGGCCTCGAGCGTGGCGATGCAGGCGGCGTCGATCTCCTCGACGCTCCACGGCAGCGGGAAGCCGAGCAATTCGGCCGAGCGGCGCAGGCGGGCGCTGTGCTCGGAGAGCTTGAAGATCGTGCCGCCATAGGCGCGCTGCCCTTCGAACACGCTGCTGGCATAGTGCAGCGCGTGGGTGAGGACGTGGACCCGCGCGTCGCGCCACGGCACGAGCTCGCCGTCGAACCAGATCCAGCCGTCGCGATCGTCGAAGCCCGGCATGTCGCCCATGGTGATCTTTCCGTCAGAAGGAGCGAGCGCGACTAGGCCGCGGGCGGCTCCAGATCAACCGCGCGCGGCCGCGGCGAGCTCCTGCCCGCGGCGGGCGGCGGCCGCGAGCGTGCGCGCGACAAGGCGGTCAAGCGCGCCGTCCGAGTCGAGCACTGCCAGGCCGGCCTCGGTCGTGCCGTTGGGACTGGCGACGCGCCGGGCGAGCGAGTCCATGCTTTCGCCGTGGGTCTCCGCCATCAGCGCGGTGCCGAGCACGGTGTGGAGCGCGATCCGGGCCACGACGTCGGGATCGAGGCCGCGCGCGACGCCCGCCTTGGCGAGGGCGGCGACGAAGCGCGCGACATAGGCCGGGCCGGCGCCGGCGAGCGCTCCGACCGCAGCGAACTCCGCTTCGTCGCGCGCGAGGTGGACGTGACCGAGCGGGGCGAACAAAGGCTCGGCCGCGCGCGCGCTGCCGCCCTCGCCGACTAACGCCACGACCCCGCAGCCCTCGCTGACCGGGAGATTGGGCATCGCGCGCAGGATCGATCCGGCGCGCGGGAAGCGGGCGCGCAGGCTGGCCAGCTCGACCCCGGCGAGGATCGAGATGAGGCGGGTGTGCGGGCCGACTCGCGGCTCGGCGAGCGGCGCGACCTCGTCGAGCTTTTGCGGCTTGATGCCGAGCAGGAAGGTGGTCGGTTCGCCGTTGCCGGGAATGGCGGTGACGGTGGCGACGCCGTCGACCGGGCGGCCCGACGGGCGGATCGCGAGCAGGCCGTCGGGGAGCGCGTTCGCGCGGCGCCAGCCGGCGACCATTGCGCCGGCCATGGTGCCGCAACCGACGATCCAGAAACTGCTCATGCTCACCCCGTCATGCCAGCGAAGGCTGGTATCCATGCCGTCATATGGCGCGCGACGGAAGAACATGGGCCCCAGCCCTCGGCTTCGCCGAGGTTCATCCAGAGAGCCGCCGCAGGCGGCGGCGAGGGCCTAGGGCGACCAATTAGGCTTCGCCTGCCGTCTCGATCAGCGCGGCGGAGATCGCTTCGGTGGGGGATTTGCCGCCCCACAGCACGAATTGGAACACCGGGTAGAAGCGCTCGCACTCCTCGAGCGCGGCTTCGGCGATTGCCTCGGCCTGTTCGAACGCCAGGCTGTCGCCGTGCCCGACCAGCGCGGCATGGCGGAAGACGATGAGGCCCGATCCCGACCACAGTTCGAAATGGCCGAGCCACAGCTGCTCGTTGATCAGGCACAATGCCTCGTGGATCGCGCTGCGCTTTTCGGCCGCCACCTTGATGTCGGGAAAAGCGAGGAATTGAAGCACCTGGTCCTCGCCGCGCCACACGCCGCGAAGCTCGTACTGCGCCCAGCTGCCCGAGGCCGAAGCGATGATCTCGCCGTCGCCGGCGCGCTCGCACGGCCAGCCGCGCGCCTCGAAATAGCTTTCGAGCACGTCGATCGGAGCGCCGTCGTCGCGCTCTTCCTGTTCGGCAATCTCGGTCAGCGCGGCGCCTTCTTGGCTGCTTCGAGCTTGTCGAGCCGGGCTTTCAGCGCCTCATTCTCGTCGCGCGCGGCGGCGGCCATCGCTTTCACCGCCTCGAACTCGTCGCGGCTGACGAAATCCATCCCGCCGATCCAGCTGCGCATGCGCTCACGCATCGACGCCTCGGCCTCGCGGCCGACTCCGGCGGCGGTCCCGGCGAGGCCGTTGAGCACCTTGGCGAAATCGTCGAGCAGTCGGTTTTCGGATTGCATGGGTCTCAAGCTCCAGTGATGCCGAGCGGCGCGGCGTCGGCGCCCGGGTTCAGCCTGCCGGTCTCATAGTTGAGAGCGGTCGCCAGGCACAACCACAGAAGATAGGGCAGCAGCAGCCAGCCCGCCACCGGCCGCAATCTGCGAAACAGGTTGGCGGTGGCCGCGGCGGTGAGCAGCATGATCACGATCACGACCAGGGCAAGGTCGATCATCTGTGCGCCGAAAAAGATCGGCGACCAGCCAAAGTTGAGCCCGAGCTGGACGCCGAACAGCGCCAAGGCGGTGCGCCGCATCGCGCTGTCGGGCTCGCTCAGGATCATCGCCAGCGCGATCCCCATCAGCGTGTAGAGGATGGTCCAGACCACGCCGAACGCCCAGCCCGGCGGCTGGAAGGACGGCTTGTCGAGGCCCGCATACCAGCCGTTCTCGAACCCGCTGTTCGACAGATAGCCCATCAGGCTGCCGATGCCGACGATCAGCGGCACGGTGATCAGCGCCTTCTTCCACCACTCGCCGCGCCGCTGCTCAACCGTCGCCATGTGCATCCTCCTTCACTGCGCCGAGTAGGAACTCGACATTGCCTTCGGGCCCGGTGATCGGGCTCGGCTCGACGCCCATTACGCGCCAGCCCTTCGATTCGACCCAAGCCGCCGCGTCGGCGCACACCCGGGCGTGGACACTCTCGTCGCGCACCACCCCGCCCTTGCCGACCTCGGCGCGCCCGGCCTCGAACTGCGGCTTGACCAGCGCCACCAGCTGCGCGCCGGGGCGGGCGAGATCGAGCGCCGCGTCGAGCACCTTGGCGAGCGAAATGAAGCTGGCGTCGCACACGACGATGTCGATCGGATCGGGGACGATGGCGCGGCTAAGCGCGCGGGCATTGGTCTGTTCGTGGACGACGACGCGCGCGTCCTGGCGGAGCTTCCACGCGAGCTGGTTGGTGCCGACGTCGATGGCGTAGACTTTAGCCGCGCCGCGGCTGAGCAGCACGTCGGTGAAGCCGCCGGTCGAGCTGCCGACATCGAGCGCGGTCGCCCCGGCGACAACGATGCCGAAATGCGTCAGGCCGTGGTCGAGCTTGATTCCGCCGCGCGACACCCACGGATGATCGTGGCCCTTAAGGGTCAGTTCGGAATCCTCGGCCAGCATGTCGCCGGCCTTGGCGACGGCGCGGTCGCCGGCGAACACCTTGCCGCCCATGATCAGCGCCTGCGCCCGGCTCCGGCTCTCGGCCAGCCCGCGCGCGACGAGCAATAGGTCGGCGCGGATCTTCGCGCTCAGGCGAGCGCTCCGGCGTCGGCCTCCACGCCAATGTCGTTGCGGCGCAGCGCCTTGAGGACCGTCTCGACGATGTGCGGGGCGTTGAGGCCGGCTTCGTCGTATTGCTTCTCGGGCTTGTCGTGGTCCTGGAAGCGGTCGGGCAGGCGCATGGTGCGCAGCTTGAGGCCCCCGTCGGTCAGGCCCTCGTCGCTGGCCATGGTGAGGACGTGGGCGCCGAGCCCGCCGACCGCCGCTTCCTCGATCGTCACCGCGACCTCGTGGGTGGCGAGCAGGCGGCGGATCAGCGCCTCGTCGAGCGGCTTCATGAAGCGCATGTCGGCGACGGTGGTCGACAGGCCGCGCGCCTCGAGCATGTCGGCGGCCTTTTCCGCCTCCTCGAGTCGGGTGCCGAGCGAGAGGATGGCGACGGTCTTGCCCTCGCGCACCACCCTGCCCTTGCCAATCTCGAGCCGCTGCGGCCGGGCCGGCATGGGGAGCCCGCGGCCATTCCCGCGCGGGTAGCGCACCGCGATCGGACCGCTGTCGTGGAGCGCCATGGTGTGGACCATGTGGGTCAGCTCGACCTCGTCGGCGGCGGCCATGACGACGAAATTGGGCAGCGTTCCGAGGTAGGCGAGATCGAACGCGCCGGCATGGGTGCAGCCGTCGGCGCCGACCAGCCCGGCGCGGTCCATGGCAAAGCGCACCGGCAGATTCTGGATGGCGACGTCGTGAACCACCTGATCGTACGCGCGCTGAAGGAAGGTCGAGTAGATCGCGCAGAACGGGCGGTGGCCCTGCGCGGCAAGGCCGGCGGCGAAGGTCACCGCATGCTGCTCGGCGATGCCGACGTCGAAGGTGCGCTCGGGAAAACGCTGCTCGACCTTGTCGAGCCCGGTGCCCGACGGCATCGCCGCGGTGATTGCCACGACCTTGTCGTCGCGCGCCATCTCGGCGCCGAGCGCGTCGGCGAACACCTGGGTGTAGCTCGGCGGCCCGCCGCCCGGACCCTTGTCCTGCTTGCCCGAGACGACGTCGAACTTGACCACGCCATGATATTTGTCGGCGCTCGATTCGGCCGGGCCGTAGCCCTTGCCCTTGTGGGTGACGGCGTGAACCAGGATCGGCCCCTCGTCGGCGTCGCGCACATTCTCGAGGATTTCGACCAGCGCCTCGACATCGTGGCCGTCGACCGGGCCGACGTAGTAGAAGCCGAGCTCTTCGAACAACGTCCCGCCGGTAACCAGGCCGCGGGCATATTCCTCCATTCGGCGCGCGGTTCGGCGGACCGGCTCGGGCATCGCCCGGGCGATCTTCTGGGCGACCCGGCGCGGGGCGAGATATTTGTCCGAGCTTACCAGCCGGGCGAGCGAATTGCGCAGCGAGCCGACCGGCGGGGCGATCGACATGTCGTTGTCGTTGAGGATCACCACCAGCCGGTTGCCGGCGGCCTCGGCGTTGTTCATCGCCTCATAGGCCATGCCCGCACTCATCGCGCCGTCGCCGATCACCGCGATCGCGCGGCCGGGCTTGCCGGCAAGCTTGTTGGACACGGCGAAACCGAGCGCGGCGGAGATCGAGGTCGAGCTGTGCGCGGCGCCGAACGGGTCGTATTCGCTTTCGCTGCGCTTGGTGAATCCGCTGAGACCGCCGCCCTGGCGGATGGTGCGAATCCGATCGCGGCGGCCGGTGAGGATCTTGTGCGGATAGGCCTGGTGGCCGACGTCCCAGATCAGCCGGTCGGCGGGGGTATCGAACACATAGTGGATGGCGACGGTGAGCTCGACCACGCCGAGCCCGGCGCCGAGGTGGCCGCCGGTCACCGAGACGGCCGAGATCATCTCGGCGCGAAGCTCGTCGGCGAGCTGGGGCAGCTGCTCCTTGTCGAGTTTGCGGAGGTCGGCGGGATAGCGGACCGTGTCGAGCAGGGGGGTCGAAGGGCGATCGGACATGGTTCGGCACTAGCGCCCCGGCCCGCCAATGTCATCAAGGCGGTCCCAAAGCCGGTGTTTTTCAGCGCATGCTCAGCTTTTGCTCACGCCCGCTCCTCAGGCGCAGTCGCCGCACTTGCCGCGCACTTCGATCACCGGACGCGAGGCTTCGAAGCCGGCGCGGGTGGCGGCGTCGCGCACTCCGCCGGACAGCGCGTCGTCGTCGATGTGGCGGGTCTGGCCGCAATTGTCGCAAATCAGGAAGATGCAGTCGTGGAGGCAGCCGGGGTGCTCGTTGGCGACATAGGCGTTGGCACTTTCGACCCGCATCGCGAGGTTGGAGGCGACGAACAGGTCAAGGATCCGGTAGACGCTGTTGGCGGCAACCCGCCGGCCCTGGGCGGCTGACACCGCCTCGGCGATGTCATAGGCCGAGGCCGGGCGCTCGAAGCCGGCCAGCGCCGCGAACACCGCCTCGCGCATCGCCGTCCACTGCTCACCGCGCTCGGTCAGCTGCTCGCGGGCCGCGTCGCGCAGCGAGTCGCCGCGGTGTGCATGATGATCGTGGCCGCCCATGCGCCCCAGATAGGCCGCCGGGCCAAGCTTCTCAACCGGCGCCGGACCCGAGCGCGGCGGCGCGCGTTGGGCGGCGGATGGCTGATCCCCGCGACGAAGTTCGAGACGACCCCGACGCTCCGGCGCGGCGCGACGACCATGAAGGCGAAGGCGCGACCCGCGGCACGGCGCGGATGGAGGCGTTCGCCGACGCCGTGTTCGCCATCGCTTTCACCCTGCCGGTGGTCGAAATCCATCTGCCCGAAGCGTCGAAGCCGGGCGGGCTGCTGGGTACCGAACTGGTCGAATTGTGGCCGTCCTACCTCGGCTATGCGCTCGCCTCGACCGTGATCGGGCTCTATTGGGTGCACCACCATTTCAGCGGCGCGATCTATCGCACCACGGGCCATTGGTTCCTGATCGCGACCGCCGTGTTCCTCGCCGCGATCGGCTTCATCGCCTTTCCGGCGCGGGTCGTGGCCGAGCATCTCACCGACCCGGCGGCGCGCGAGGGGGCGGCGCAATATTGGGTGCTGGCGCTGGCCGCGGTGTCGCTGACCTGGCTTCTCAAATGGACCGTCGGCTGGCGGCGCGGACAGGTCGATTCGCGGTTGGAGCCGAGCTACATCGCGCGGCTCAATCGCGGCTATTGGGCGCTCGGGATCGCCAATCTGGCGGCGGCCGGGCTGGTGTTCGCCGACTGGCGGCTCGGGCTCGGGCTCTCGACTGCGGCGCTCATGGCGCTGATCATTCCGCCGCACACTCCGCGCTACCGCACCGAAGCGCCGATCGTCGAAGGCGAGAGCTGATTATTCGGCGGCGATGTCGTTGAGCCGGTGGCCGAGGGCGAGGATCGCCACGCCGACGATCGTCGCCATCGCTTCCGACCCGTCGTGCGGCAGGGTCAGCGCACCGCCCATGATCCCGAGCCCAAGCCCGCCGACCGCGCTGGGCAGCGCATAGCCATGGTCGGCGACGCCCTTGCCGAGCGCAATCATGCCCATCGCCATGGCGAGGACCAAGCCGACCTCGTGGATCCACTCGGCGCCGAACACGCTTCCGGCGCTCGCGAGCAAGGCGAAGGCTACGCTGGTTGCAAGACAGTGGACGAGGCACAGGCCGGAAAGGCCGATGGCCATCCGGTCGAGCTTGCCAGTCCTGATCGCGGTCAGCGCCATGGGCCGACCATATACGCGGCAGGTTGTGAAGTTACAATATCACATCGCGCCATCTTTTGGCCCATTGGCAGCACGGAGCGGAGCCGCCATATCGCGGCGGCCATGACCCCGCCCACCGCCCGCCCCGCCGCCGTCGCCAACTGGCTGCTGGCGGTCGCCGGACTGGTGTTTGCGATGGTCGTGGTCGGCGGGATCACCCGGCTCACCGAGAGCGGGCTGAGCATCACTCGCTGGGACCTAATCAGCGGCACGCTCCCGCCGATGAGCGACGAGGCGTGGCAACGGGCTTTCGAGCTCTACCGCCAGACCCCGGAATATCGCGAGATAAATGGGCCGGCGGGGATGGACCTGGCGGCGTACAAATTCATCTTTTTCTGGGAATGGATCCACCGGCTGCTGGGACGGCTGGTCGGGCTCGCGTTCGCGCTGCCGCTGGCGTGGTTCGCGCTGAAGCGCGCAATTCCGAGCGGCTACGGGTGGCGGCTGATTGCGCTGCTGGTGCTGGGCGGAAGCCAGGGTGCGCTTGGCTGGTACATGGTCCAGTCGGGACTCGCCGACCGCACCGACGTCAGCCACTTTCGATTATCGGCGCACCTGCTGCTGGCGCTGTTCATCCTCGCCGCTCTGGTGTGGACGGCGCTGGACCTCAAACGGCTGGCGCGCGACGAGTCCCCGCGCCCGGCGCGACTGACCGGCCTCGGCGCCGGAGTCGCGGCGGTGCTGTTCGTGCAGCTGTTGCTCGGCGCGTGGGTCGCTGGGCTCGATGCGGGCTATATCGCCAGCGACTGGCCGATGATGCAGGGGCGGCTGGTGCCCGAGGGCGTCGAATGGGGCCGCGGCGCCGTCTTCGCGCTGACCCACGACCCCTATCTGATCCACTTCCTGCACCGCTGGTGGGCGTGGGTCGCGGTCGCTGCCCTGATCATCCTCGCCCGCGCCGTCCGCAGCCTCGACCGGCGCGCGTCGATCGCCATCCACAGCACGTTCGGCGTGCAGATCCTGCTCGGCATTGCGACGGTGATGAGCGGCATGAACATCGTCCTTGCCGTGCTCCATCAGGCGGTCGGCGCGCTACTGGTCGCCGCGACGGCCTGGTGCATGCATGTCCACGGGCGGCGTGCGCGATGAGCGTCGTCACCGTCTACGCCGTCTTCGCCGACCTCGCCGAGGCGCAAACGATCGGCCGGGCGATGGTCGAGCAGCGGCTGGCCGCCTGCGTCAACATCCTCCAGCCGTGCCGCTCGATCTACCGGTGGGAGGGCGCGGTCGAGAGCGCGAGCGAAGTTCCCGCCTTGTTCAAGACCACGCTCGCGGGGGCCTATAAGCTGATCGCGGCCATCGCCGAGCGCCACAGTTACTCCGTCCCGGCGATCGTCGCCTGGCCCATTGCCGAGGCCGCAGACAGCTATACCGTATGGATCGCCGAGAGCGTCGGGTAACATTTTACCCGCTCGAAACCGCGCGCTTTTGCTTGACTTTTGGGCGGTCGGCGGCGATTGGGCACGGCACGGGCGCTGGCGGATTGCCGGCGCTTTCCTGTTTTATCATGAAGAGGTCCAGCCCATGAAGGCGCTGATGAAGACCACCAAGTCGGTCAAGCCGGCCGAGGTCGAGAAGAAGTGGCATCTGATCGATGCCGAGAATCTGGTCGTCGGGCGGCTCGCCACGATCATCGCCAACATCCTGCGCGGCAAGCACAAGCCGAGCTTCACTCCGCACGTCGATTGCGGCGACCATGTCGTCGTGATCAACGCCGACAAGGTGCGCTTCACCGGCAACAAGCTGAAGCAGAAGATCTACTACAAGCACACCGGCTATGCCGGCGGGCTCAAGGAGACCCCGGCGGGCAAGGTGCTCGAGGGCCGCTTCCCCGAGCGTGTGCTTGAGAAGGCGGTCGAGCGGATGATCCCGCGCGGGCCGTTGGGCCGCGACCAGATGCGCGCCCTGCACCTCTACAACGGCACCGAGCATCCGCACGCCGGGCAGAGCCCGCAGACGCTCGACGTCGCCAGCATGAACCGCAAGAACAAGGTGGGCGCATAACATGGCCGACAAGAAGAGCCTTTCCGACCTCGGCGCGCTGACCGGCCAGGAAGTCGAAACCCCGCCGCAGACCGAGACGGCGGCCCCCGCCGCAGCCGAGACCGCCGAGGGCGGCGACACCGCCGTCGCCGAAGCGCCGGTCCAGCCGGCCCAGCCCGAAGCGCCGCTGCGCGAACAGGAGCTCGACAAGCACGGCCGCGCTTATGCCACCGGTCGCCGCAAGGACGCCGTGGCGCGGGTCTGGCTCAAGCCGGGCTCGGGCAAGATCGAGATCAACGGCCGCGACCAGTCGGTCTACTTTGCGCGCCCGACGCTCCGCCTGGTGATCAACCAGCCGTTCGACGTCACCGACCGCAAAGGCGCCTATGACGTCGTCGCCACCGTCAAGGGCGGCGGCCTGTCGGGCCAGGCCGGAGCGGTCAAGCACGGCATCGCCCAGGCGCTGAGCCGGTTCGAGCCGACGCTGCGCACCGCGGTCAAGCGCGAAGGCTTCCTGACCCGCGATCCACGCGTCGTGGAGCGCAAGAAGTACGGCCGCGCCAAGGCCCGCCGCAGCTTCCAGTTCTCGAAGCGCTAGGCCAGCCGGTCACCAACTACAGCGAAGGGCGGTCCCGCGGGGCCGCCCTTTTTCGTTGGTCGAAGCGGGCTTAAGGTCGGGTTGTGAGCGAGCCGATCACTCCAACCGCCAAATTGCGCGCCCAAGCGGCCGCCTTATGGGAATTGGGTCAGGCGCAAGGCGCGATCGAACGAATGCGGACGGCGCTCCAGACTGCGCCAGCGCCGTCGGCAAGCGCTTTCCTCCAGCTCGCCGGCTATCACTTTCACGCGCTGGAATTCGACGCTGCGGCGGACGTTCTGACCCGCGCCCTCGAGCGATATCCGCGCAACCGTTCGCTCTTGATGCACCTTGGCGGGTCGCTTGCACGTGCCAACCGCTGCGCCGAGGCGCGCGCCTATCTCGAGCAGCTGCTCGAGACGGGTCCGCCGAACATGCACGCCTGCGACGCCTTGTCGATGGTCCTCGCGGCGACCGGCGATCGCGAGTGCGCGGCGTATTACGGTTCGCTCGCACTTCGTCTCAAGGACGAAGCGACGGCCGCCCAACGCGGCACAATTCCGCTGAATCGGCCGACAGCGGAACGCGCCAGGAAAGTCATCTCCTTCACGCTATTCGGATCGCAGCCACGCTATTTGCGGGGCGCTCTGCTCAATCTGCTGTCGGCCCGGCGACAACTGCCCGATTGGACGTGCCGCTTCTACGTCGATCCGTCGGTCGACCAAAATTTCCTGACGGTGGTCGAAATCGAGGGCGCCGAGTTGGTGCACTGCAACGAGGCGGGGGCGGACCGCCGGATGTTCCTTGCGCGCCGATTCCTGGTCAACGATGACCCAAGCGTCGATCGCTTCTTGGTGCGCGACTGCGACAGCGTGATCGGTGAGCGGGAGGTCGCGGCGGTCGCCGAGTGGTTGGCCAGCGGCGCGCCGTTCCATGCCATCCGCGACTGGCACACCCACACCGACCTGATGCTCGCCGGCCTGTGGGGCGGCATCGCCGGCGTCTTCCCGAACATGCAGGCGCACATTACCCGATTCGCTCAGAACAACGCGGCAAGCAGCAATTGGGACCAGCTGTTCCTGCGGGAAATGATCTGGCCAAACATCCGCGATTCGATCGTGGTGCACGATCGCCTGCATGAGGGTCATGCGGTCCGGCCGATCCCCGGAACGGCGCCCACTGGCGACGATCATATCGGGCAGAACGAGTTCGTTGGCGGCCTTACTCGCCAAGCGCACCTCTTCGCGCCGTTCGCCCGCCGCATCCCGGCTTTGGGATTCCGAGTTCAAACCGACTGACGGCGGCCCGCTCCACTTGCCAAGCGCCTGCGCCTTCGCCAATCGGCGATGGGAATGACCAAAATCGACGACATTCCCGCGATCCTCGACCAGCTCGAGGCGCTTTACGACACCTCGGTCGGCAATCTGCGCGATGCGCTGCGCCGCTTTGCCGCCGACGGCACGCGGCCCGAGCCGGGTGACCGCGCGGACGGGCTGTTCGCTTATCCCGAGCTGCGCCTCACGTATGATCCGGTGAGCCCTCCTCCGATCTCGTCGCGCGCCTTCGCCCGGCTCAGCCAGCCCGGCACCTATGTCAGCTCGATCGCGCGCCCGCGGCTGTACCGCGCCTATCTCGCCGAGCAGCTTCAGCATCTGATCCGCGACTATGACGTCGAGGTCAGCGTCGGCCGCAGCCCGAGCGAGATCAGCTACCCCTATGTGCTCGACGCCGAGGTCGACCTCGGCGGGCTGTCGAGCACCGAGCTGTCGCGCTGGTTTCCGTCGACCGAGCTGGTCCACATCGGCGACGAGGTGGCCGACGGGGTGCTCGATCCGGCGCTGCTCGAGGAGCGGCCACTGGCGCTGTTCGACGGTCCACGCACCGATTTCAGCCTCGCGCGCCTGAAGCACTACAGCGGCACGCCGCCCGAGCATTTCCAGCATTTCGTGCTGTTCACCAACTACGTCCGCTACGTCGACGAGTTCGTGCGCTTCGCGGTCGATGCGCTGCGCAAGCCGAACGGGCCGTTCAGCGCGCTGTCGGTGCCCGGCGGGACGTTCGAGCGCGGCGACCTCAACGACGCAGAGGCGCAGATCGCCGCCGGATCGTGGCGCCGCCACCAGATGCCGGCCTACCACCTCATGGCGCCGGGCGGCACCGGCGTGACGCTGGTCAACATCGGCGTCGGGCCGTCCAACGCCAAGACGATCTGCGATCACATCGCGGTGCTCCGCCCCGAGGCATGGCTGATGATCGGCCATTGCGGCGGCCTCAGGCCGAGCCAGACGATCGGCGATTATGTGCTCGCCCACGCCTATCTGCGCGACGACCATGTGCTCGACGACGTGCTCCCGCCCGAGATCCCGATTCCGGCCATCGCCGAAGTCCAGACCGCGCTGTTTGACGCCACGGTCAAGGTCACCGGCGAGGACGAGGACAGCGTCAAGAAGCGGCTGCGCACCGGCACGGTGGTGACCACCGACGACCGCAATTGGGAGCTGCGCTACACTTTGTCGGCGCTGCGCTTCAACCAGAGCCGGGCGGTGGCGATCGACATGGAATCGGCGACTGTCGCCGCGCAGGGGTATCGTTTCCGCGTGCCCTACGGGACGTTGTTGTGCGTTTCCGACAAGCCGCTTCACGGGGAACTCAAGCTGCCGGGCCAGGCCAACGCCTTCTACGAGCGCTCGATCAGCCAGCATCTTCGAATCGGGATCGAGGCGCTGCATCTGCTCAAGCGCGAAGGCGAGGGCCTCCACAGCCGCAAGCTGCGCAGCTTCGACGAGCCGCCGCTGCGCTAGCGCGCGGGCGGCGTCCAGCCCTTGGGCGTCAGGTCCACAATCCGGCCCTTGGCAGGGACGGTCGCGCCGGACTTGAGATAGGCTTCGGTGGCATCGAGATCGAGGCCGCCGTCGGTCGGGTTGCTCCCCTTGGCGAGCAAGGTGAAATTGTCGCCGCCCGAGGCGAGGAAATTATTGACCGTCACGCGATAGGTCTGCGCCGGGTCGAGCGGCTTGCCGTCGAGCAGGATGCTGACCACCCGCTGGCCGGCCGGCCGCGAGCGATCGAAGGTGAAGCGGAGATTGGCCGAGGGCATCAGCAGATTGGGCTTGGTGACGCTGTTGGTGCCGCTGTCGAACTGCTGTTCGAGCAACGCCCTCACCTGCGCGCCGGTCAGGCTGAGCGTGACGAGATTGTTGGCGAACGGTTGGAGCGCGAAGATCTGGCCGTAGGTGACCGTGCCGTCGGCCGCCGGAATGAGGTCGGTGCGCGCGCCGCCATTGTTCATCAGCGCGAAGTCGGCCTTGCCGCGCGCGGGATCGCGGGCGACGAACAATTGGCCGTCGGCGATGAACGAGGCGGCCTGCGATTCCTCGCCCGGGTTGCCCTTCTCGAGCGAACCGGCGAGGCGCCCCACCGGCCTGTCGGCGACCACTGCCGCAGCCTGTTTGTAGCGGTCGACCAGCGCCGCGACGCCCGGATCGGCGGCATAAATCGGATAGGCCGGGTTGAGCGGCGCCTGGACGCGCGCATTGGCGATCGCTTCGCCCTGCACCGGGAGGAAGTCGGCGCGCTGGCCGGCAAGCGTGCCGTCAGGCGCGAAGGTGAGGCGGATATCGGTCACCAGCGCGCCGTAGCGGCCGGCACTGGTCAGCAATCGCTCGGCGCCGCCGGCGGTCGGCACCCGGCAGATGTAGGCCTGGTGGGTGTGGCCGGAGACGACCAAAGTGATCGCGGGATCGAGCCGCTCGAGGATCGGCATCATCGCGCCGGCGAGGCCCGGGCAGCTTTGATCGTCAAACTTGCCGTCGGTCGCCGCGCCCTCGTGGATCAGCAGCACGATCGCGCGCGCGCCGTTGTCGCGCAGATAGGGCACCAGCGCGTTGGCGGTCGCCGCCTCGTCGAGGAAGGTCAGTCCTTTGACGCCGTCGGGCGAGACCAGGGTGCCGGTCGCCTTTAAGGTCATGCCGATGAAGCCGATCCGAACCCCGCCGATGTCGCGAATGGCGGTCGCCGGGAGGATGGTGTTGGCGCCTTCAAGGACATTGGCAGCGAGATATTGAAAGCCCGCCCCGGCGAAGGGCTCGAGCGCGCACGACTGGCGGGTTTCGCGTTCCTGGCGCGCGCGGCAGCCGCCGGCCTGCATCCGCTTCAATTCGGCCGGGCCGCGGTCGAATTCGTGGTTGCCGACCGCGGCGATATCGAGTCCGCTGTCGCTCAGCGCCTTCACCGTCGGCTCGTCGTAGTAAAGCGAGGAGACGAGCGGGCTGGCACTGATCAGATCGCCGGCTGCGACGGTGATGCTGGCCGCGGTCCGCGCCTGCTTGAGCGCGGTTGCCAGATAGGCTGCTCCGCCGACCGGCACCTTGCCCCTGGAGCCCTCGTAGGCGAGTCCCGGCGGTTCGAGATTGCCGTGGAAGTCGTTGAGCGCGAGGATCTGCACCTCGCGCGCGGCCGCCTGGGGGGCGGCGACGGGCGTTGGCGACATGGTTGCGCAGGCGGACAGCAAGGCAAGCGAAACGAAGGCAGCGAGACGGCGCATCGACGACTCCAGCGATTGGTCGGCTGGATTGCTTCGCTCCGCGCGCAATGACAAGAGCGGCACATGACCGACGACGACCTCATCGCCCTCGCCCGAGCCGCCGCGCTCAAGGCCTATGCGCCCTACTCCGGCTTTTCGGTCGGCTGCGCGATCCTGAGCGTCGATGGTGAGGTGGTGACCGGCGCGAATATGGAGAACGCTTGCTATCGCCTCGGCCTGTGCGCCGAGCAGAGCGCGCTCACCGCCGCGCAGCACGCGTTCGGGCTCGACAAGGTGGCGCGGGTGGCGGTCGCCGGCGGCGACGGTTCCGGAGCCGAGCTGAAGGGCGACGCGCCCGTCACGCCATGCGGAGGCTGCCGCCAGGCGCTGCTCGAAGCGAGTCAATTGGGCGGCCGCGACATCGACATCGTTTGTGCGTCGGGCGACGGCGGCATCATCGAGCGACATCGCTTGTCGGCGCTCATCGCGAACGGTTTCGGGCCGGACAATCTGCGCGATTCGACCAAGCATGGAGATTGACGGCGACTATGCGGCCAACGGCTACGCGCTGATCCGGCGATGCGTCGCGCCCGACGTCGCCCAATCGTTGCTGCGCCAAATCCAGAGGGACACCAAGGTCCGTTTCGTGCCCAACGATGGCGGTTCGACGCCGATTCTCGCGCGCCGGACATGGGAGATTTACGGTCGCGACTATCCGCCACTCGACGCCTTCTTGTGGGGCGTCACTGGGACGATGGAGGCGATCACCGGCCGCTCGCTGGTGCCGACCTACGACTACTTCCGGCTGTATGCGGCAGGCGACATCTGCCGGGTTCACCGCGACCGCGCTGCCTGCGAACACAGCCTGTCGCTGACGCTCGCCTATAGCGACGGCTTGGCATGGCCGCTCGAGATCGGAACATCGGGCTCGGCACGCGCGGCGGAAAAGATCAGCGGCGACTTCGGCGACGAGCCGGTCGCCGCGATGGAGATGGCGGCTGGCGACGCCGTCGCCTATCGCGGCACCGAGCATCGCCACGCGCGCACCATCCCCAATCCCAATCGCTGGTCGGCGCATGTGTTTATGCACTGGGTCGAGCGCGACGGCCCACATGCCGGACAGGCGTTCGACGGCAAAGTCGACACCTCGGAAGTCGACTTCACTTTCTTCGACCGCCCTACTTCAGCTTGATCTCGCGCAACCGCTCCTGGAGGTAGTCGTCGGCGGTAATCGGCGGCCATTTCGGCTGCTCGCCCGACGGCACCGTTCCGGGCAGCGCCTCGATCATGAAGTCGCTGCGAAAGTGCAGGAAGAACGGCATCGAATAGCGCGCCTTCGACGCCCGTTCCGGCGACGGATTGATCACCCGGTGGCTGGTCGAGCGCAGCTTGCCGTTGGTCAGCCGCTGCAGCATGTCGCCGATGTTGATCACCAGCTCGCCCTTCTTGGGGCTGACGTCGAGCCAGCGGCCGTCCTTGGTCAGCAGCTGCAGGCCCGCCTCTTCGGCGCCGAGCAGCAAGGTGATGGTGTTGATGTCCTCGTGCGCGCCGGCGCGAATGTGCTCGCCGGTCGGCTCATTTTGCGGTGGGTAGTGAAGCAGCCGCATGACCGAATTGCCGTCGCGGACGGTGTCTGTGAAATACTCCTCGTCGATCTTGAGGAAGCGCGCGACGGCGCGGAGGATCTTGACCCCGGCCTCGTCGAACGCAGTGTAGAGGCGCTGGAAGGTTTCCCTGAAGCCCGCAACCTCGGCCGGCCAGACGTTGTCGCCCATGTGCGCGCGGAACGGATGGTCTTCCGGCAGATCGCGGCCGACATGCCAGAATTCCTTGAGGTCGTGCGCCTTGGCGCCCTTGGCGGTTTCGATCCCGAACGGCGTGTAGCCGCGCGCACCGCCCGAGCCTTCCACCTTGTAGCGGCGCTTGACCTCTTCGGGCAGCGCGAACAGCGCCCGCGCCTTGTCCTCGGCGTCGTCGATCAGCGGCTGCGGGATGCCGTGGTCGCGGATGATCGCGAAGCCGTAGTCGACGAAGCTGCGGCCGAGCTCGTCGGCGAACGCCTGCGGGTCGCGGTCGGCCTCGGCCAGGGAAACGGAGGCGACATTGTCGCTGCTGATGGTGTCGGTGGTCATGCCCGCGCCTCTACTCCCGCCGTCATCGGCGCGCAATTGACAGCAATCAAAGCGGCTTAGGGCAGCATCAATCCGGCCAGCGCGGCGGACATCAGATTGGCGAGCGAACCGGCTAGCAGCGCCTTGAGGCCGAGCCGCGCGATCACCGGCCGCTGGTTGGGCGCGAGATTGCCCATCACCGCGAGCTGGATGGCGATCGAGCTGAAATTGGCAAAGCCGCACAAGGCGAACGTGATGATCGCCCGGCTGCGCTCGCTCAATGCTGCCGCCGCGCCCTGGGCATTGCCGAGATCGATGAACGCCACGAATTCGTTCAAGACCACCTTGGTGCCGAACAGGCCGCCGGCGACCCCCGCCTCGCTCCACGGCACGCCGATCAGATACATGACCGGCGCGAACAAGGCGCCGAGGCCGGCCTGCATGCTCCAGCCGTCCTGGCCGACGGCGTTGCCAAGGCCGCCGATGATGCCGTTCAACAGTGCGACCAGCGCCACGAACGCCAGTACCATCGCGCCGACCGCGACAGCCAGCTTGACCCCGGTCTGGGCGCCCTGGCCCGCAGCCTGGATGATGTTGACCGGCTGCTCGCCCTCCTCGAAGCCGTGGACTTCGACATCGTCTTCCGGCGCGCGCGCGTCGCCGCCTTCGAGCGGCAGCTCGTCCTTCGGCGCGACGTCGTCGGGCATGATCATCTTGGCCATTAGGATGCCGCCCGGCGCCGACATGAAGGCAGCGGCCAGCAGATAGGGCAGATATTGTTCGCCGAGCAGGCTGGCATAGGCGGCGAGGATCGTCCCGGCCACGCCAGCCATGCCGACGCACATCAGGGTGAACACGTGGCTGGGGGCCAGCGCCGGGAGATAGGGCCGAACGACCAGCGGGCTCTCCGATTGGCCGACGAAGATGTTCGCGGCAGCGCCGAGGCTCTCGACTCGGCTGATCCCCGTGACCCAGCCGATCGCGCCGCCGACCCAGCGCACGACGCGCTGCATAATGCCGAGATAGTAGAGGATCGCGACCAGCGCTGCGAAGAAGATGATGACCGGCAAGGCGGCGATCGCAAAGGTGTTGGCGAGCGGGTTGCTGGCGGTCGGGCCAAACAGGAATTCGGTGCCCTTGCCGGCATAGCCGAGCAGCGCCGCTACCCCGTCGCTCATGCCCTGGATCGCGGCCCTGCCCCACGAGGTGCGCAGCACGAGGAAGGCGATCAGCGCCTGGAGTGCGAAGGCGGCCAGCACGACCCGCGGCCGGATCGCTCGCCGGTTTGACGAGAAGGCGAAAGCGATCAGCAGGATGACGAGAATTCCGGCGAGGCCGAGCAGGACGCTGTTCATGTGAGTGGGCGCCCCTCCCCCGGGCCGATTACCAGACGATGCCTTGGTTAGCCTGTCCGGCCGCCTCGTCCAGCATTTTGATGGCGTCCACCGGCGTATCGGCGATCAGCAATTGCGCGCGTCGCGCAGCGCTGAGGAAACCGGCGTCGCGGACATGGTCCATGAACTCCGCGAACGGCTCCCAGAAGCCGCGCACGTTGAGCAGGCAGAACGGCTTGTTGTGATAGCCGAGCGCGTTCCACGTCCACGCCTCGAACAATTCGTCGAGCGTGCCGATGCCGCCGGGCAGGCACAGAAAGCCGTCGGCAAGCTCGGTGAACTTGGCCTTGCGCTCGTGCATCGTCGTCACCTGGTAGAGTTCGGTGAGGTCGTGATGCGCGACTTCCTGCTCGACGAGTGCATGGGGGATGACGCCATAGGCTCGGCCGCCCGCAGCAAGTATGGTGTCGGCCATGATCCCCATCAGCCCGAGCTTGCCGCCGCCGTAGACGAGATCGATACCGCGAGTCGCCATGATGCCGGCCAGCTCGCGCGCAACCTCGGCGAACAAGGGGTCGCCGCCCGGCGCCGCGCCGCAATAGACTGCCAGCCGCTTGAGGCTGGTCACAACTGAACCAGCGACTTGAGATCGGCTTCCGGCCGCGCTCCGAAATGGGAAATGATCTCGGCCGCCGCCGTCGCGCCGGTGTGGAGGCAGCGCGCAAGATCGTGACCGCGGGCGCGCGCGGCAAGGAAGCCGGCGGCGAACAGATCGCCGGCACCGGTGGTGTCGACGACCCGCTCGACCGGAGCAGCGGCGACTTCGACCCCCTCCCCGTTCGCAAAGGCCATCGCCCCGTCGGCGCCGCGGGTCACGACCAGCGTCGGCACCTTCGCCGAAAGGGTCGCGATCGCCTGGCCGAGCGAGGAGTCGCCGGTCAGCTGAAGCACTTCATGTTCGTTGGCGAACAACAAATCGATCCCGCCGTCGGCGATCATCCGGTTGAAGCCCTCGCGGCGCCCGGCGATGCACACGCTTTCGGACAGGGTGAAGGCGATCTCGCGGCTCGCACCGTGCGCCACCTCGATCGCTCGAAGCATCGCCGCGCGCGGTTTCTCGGGACCCCACAAATAACCTTCGAGGTAGAGGATCGCGGAGTCAGCGATACGCGCCTCGTCAAGCGTCGCCCCACCGAGCTCGTGGCTCGCGCCGGGGCAGGTGTTCATCGTCCGCTGCGCGTCCGGCGTGACCAGGATCAGGCAGCGGCCGGTCGGCTTGCCCAGCGCGGGATCGATCGGCGGGGTGTCGAAATCGACCCCGAGCGCCTCCATGTCGTGACGGAAGATCGCGCCCAACTGGTCATCGGCGACCTGGCCGATGAACGCGGCGCGCCCACCCATGGCGGCGATTCCGGCCATCGAATTGGCCGCCGACCCGCCGCTCGTTTCCTGGGCGCTGCCCATCGCCGCGTAGAGCCGCGCCGCGGCCTCGGTATCGAGCAATTGCATCGATCCCTTGGGCAGGCCGTGCGCCGCGAGAAACGCGTCGTCGCAGGTCGCGATGACATCGACGATGGCGTCGCCGATGGCGATGATGTCGAAGCGCGGCGGCATGGTCGGCGGGCGCTAGCGGCGGGGGTGGAGACGGTCAACAAAAGGCTTGCGGGCAAGCCGCGAAGCTTTACCCATCGCCGCCATGACCAGCGAAATCCAGGCCGACGCCGCCGCTTCCGTTTCCGATCGTGCCGCCTGGCCGCTGACCCCCTCGCTGTTCGCCTTCGCCATCTTCTATGGCGGCATGGTGTGCATCGCCGGAGTGCTTGGCAACAAACAGGTCGCGCTCGGGCCGCTGGCGGTCGAGGCGGGGATCTTCGCCTTCCTGATGCTGGTCGTGACGTCGAGCGCCGTGGCCGAACTCCACGGCCGCTCGGTCGCCAATAAATTGGTGTTGTGGGGCTTCGTGCCGCTGCTCGTCTCGCTGGCGCTGACGCTGCTTGTGCTCGCCATTCCGGCGGCCGGGGAGATGGATCCGGCGCGCCTCTCGGCGTTCGAGACGATCATGCTCGCAACGCCGCGGATCTGGCTCGCTGGCATCGTCGCCTACGGAATCTCGACCTTGCTCAACGTCACCATTTTTGCGCGACTGAAGGGCGATTCGGGCTCGCGCTTGCTGTGGTTCCGCTCGGCCGTCGCCAGCGTGCTGAGCCAGATCGTCGATACGCTGCTGTTCATCACCATCGCCTTCTACGGCGTTTTCCCGATCGCCGACCTGCTGATTGGCCAGATGCTGGCCAAGGTGGTGCTGTCGATCGTCATGGTCCCGCCGCTGATCTACGTTATGGTGGCGATCGGGCGGCGGCTCGACTCGGCGAAATAGCTGACAGTCTTGTAATCAGCGGCGCTTTTTGCTGTAGGCCCGCGCGAGTCGAACCGAGGGCTGTCGTGGCCTTCCGGCAACGTTCTCGAAAATTCGTCCCACCGGGCCTTTTGGTCCGTCATCCAAGAGTCGCAAAGTCGCTATAGGAGCGGCGCGACTCGCAACCGGCGCACACCCTTGGGGGGTTAACATCGTGAAAAAGCTCATTCTTCTCAGCTCGGCTTCGCTTATCTTTCCGGCCGCCGCCTTCGCTCAGTCGGCAGGCACGCAGGACTTCGAAGAAGAAGCGATCATCGTCACCGGGACCCGCGCCCAGGACGTCGGCGGCGTCACCGCGCCCGACACCAGCAAGGCCAAGGCGGTCCTGACTCAGGAGTTTCTCGCCCGCCAGAACCCGGGCCAGACCGTGCTCGATTCGATCAACGTCGTTCCGGGCGTCAGCTTCCAGAACAACGACGCCTACGGCTCGTCGGGCGGAACGCTCAGCATCCGCGGCTTCGACAGCAGCCGCATCAGCCTCACCTACGACGGCATCCCGCTCAACGATTCGGGCAATTACGCGATCTATTCGAACCAGCAGATCGACCCCGAGCTGATCGACCAGGTCAACGTCAACCTCGGCACCACCGACGTCGACTCGCCGACCGCCTCGGCCGTCGGCGGAACCGTCAACCTGCGCACCCGCAACCCGTTCAAGGAATTCGGCGCGCGCGTCGTCGGCTCGCTCGGCGAATATGATTTCCGCCGCATCTTCGCGGTGGTCGACACCGGCGAACTGGGGCCGTGGGGGACCCGCACCTTCCTCGCCGTTTCGACCGCCAAGAACGACAATCCGTTCAACAATTACGGCAAGGTCGACAAGCAGCAGTACAACGCCAAGATCTACCAGCCGCTCGGCGCGGCAGGCGACTTCGTCTCGGTCAGCGGTCACTATAATCAGAACCGCAACAACTTCTTCGGCTCGCTGCGCCTGCGCAATGACATCACCCAGAGCGGCACCAATGGTGCTCCGCGCGTGGTCGGTTCGGGTAACGGCAACCGCTTCCCGCTCGACAACGACGAGCGCGAGTATGACATCAACTATCCGTGCACGATCGAGAGCCCGACCGCCGGCGTTGCCGATGCGCCGGCAGTCGCTCCGGCCGGTTTCTCGAGCTGCGGCACCGAATTCGACCGTCGCTACAACCCGTCGAACACCGGCAACATCAAGGGCACGTCGCGCTTCACCATCAACGATGCGCTGACCCTGACAGTCGAGCCGAGCTTCCAGTACGTCAAGGCCAATGGCGGCGGCACCGTGACGCTTCGCGAGGGCCTGCGCGACATCAACCCGGCCGGGGGCACTGCCTCGACGACCGATTGCGCCCTCGGCAACAACGCCACCCGCACGTGCGTCGCCGGCTATTTCGGCGGCTCGCCGTTCGCCGGTCGTGACGTCAACGGCGATGGCGACGTGCTCGACCAGGTCACCGTGATCGCCCCGAGCCAGACCCGCACGCGTCGCTACGGCCTGATCAGCGGTCTGCGTTGGGACATCAACGACGACCACACGATGCGCTTCAACTACACGTTCGACCACGCCAACCATCGCCAGACCGGCGAAGTCGGCCTGCTGTCGATCAGCGGCGAGCCGCTCGACGTGTTCCCGATCAACGATCCGGTCTCGGACGGCAACGGCGTCGTGCTCCAGAAGCGCGACCGTCAGTCCTATGCCATCCTCCACCAGCCGTCGGCCGAGTGGCGCGGCGAGTTCTTCGACGATCGCCTGACCACCACGGTCGGCGTGCGCATGCCGTTCTTTACCCGCAAGCTCGACAACAACTGCTTCACCAGCTCGGCGTCCAACTCGTCGGGTGCATTCGTCGAATGTTCGGGCGGTAACGCGGCTGTCGATGCCCTGATCGCGGCGAACAACCCTTACGTCGTTGATCCGGTGACCGGAGCCATCAGCGGCTTCTCGCCGCCGCAGAAGCGTACGCTGAAGTATGAGAAGCTGCTTCCGAACATCGGCTTCATCTACGACATCACTCCGCGCGCGAGCATCTTCGCCAATTACGCCAAGGGTCTGTCGGTCCCGTCGACCGACAACCTCTACGCGTCCTTCTTCTTCCCGGAAGGCACCGACCAGGCCAAGCCCGAGCCGGAAGAGACCGACAGCTTCGACTTTGGCGCGCGCTATCGCAGCTCGAAGGTCCAGGCCCAGGTCGGCGTCTGGAAGACCCGCTTCAAGAACCGCCAGGCGGTGAGCTTCGACCCCGAAGCCAACACCACCGTGTTCCGCAACCTCGGCGTGGTCGACAAGTGGGGCATCGACGGGTCGGTCGCCTATTCGCCGATCAAGCAGCTGACGCTCTACGCCTTTGCCGCGTGGAACGATTCGGAGATCAAGGACAACATCCAGATCGGCGCCATCCCGGTTTCGGCGTTTAATCCGGCCGGCACCACCTGCGACACCATTGCCACCGGGACCGTGGCTGCCGACGCGCAAGCGGCGCGCAGCTGCGCGTTCACCGCTGGCAAGCGCGAGGGCGGTGCGGCGACCTACAATTGGGGCTTTTCGGCACTCGGTTCGTTCGGTCCGATCGACCTCGGGATCACTGCCAAGAAGACGGGACCGCGGTACATTTACGACAACAACTCGCAGGTCTTCCGCGGCGACGTTGACCTGACCGGCGTCAGCGGTCCGCAGCGCATCTACAGCGCAACGGCGCCCTCGTACTGGCTGATCAACCTCGACGCCCGCTACAACTTCAAGATCCGCGGGATGAAGGAAACCTACTTCCAGCTGAACGTCTACAATCTGTTCGACGAGCTCTATGTCGGCGGGTTCAACTCGAACCTCAATCAGCCGGTGAGCGGTGCAGGTGTGTACGACAATCCGCCGAACGCCCAGATCGGTGCTCCGCGGACCATCTCGGGCACCCTCAGCATCGCTTACTAAGCGGTCAGATCTGGTACGAAAGGCGGCGTCGCTCGAAAGAGCGGCGCCGTTTTCGTTGGGGCGAATTGACGGGGCGCCGGGCGCATGGCAATTCGCGCCGACCCGAGCGGGCGTAGCTCAATGGTAGAGCAGAAGCTTCCCAAGCTTACGACGAGGGTTCGATTCCCTTCGCCCGCTCCAGCTATATCCCGCCATCGACGGCATCGTATCCGGCCTCGCCGAGCCGCTCGGCAAGCGTCGACGCGACCCGGCGGGCCAGCGCTTCGTCCTCGCTGCGGACCACGAAATTGCTCCCGAACCGGCCTTCCTTGCTGAATGGATAGGAGCCGATCGCCACCCCCGCGGCCGATCGCTCGACCTCGCGCAGCAACTCGGCGACTTCGCTTTCCGGGGCATGCGCGCCGACCGTTACCGAGACCAGCGGTCGCCCGCCCTCGAGCGTCCCAGTCAGCCCGGCCAGCATGCCGGCGGTGACCGACGGGATGCCGGCCATGATGAACACGTTGCCGATCCTGATTCCGGGCGCCTTGGAAATCGGATTCTCGATGAGCTCCGCGCCTTCGGGCACCCGCGCCATCGCCAGTCGCCCCTCGTTCAGCCCGCCGCGCGTGGCGTAATAGTCCTCGAGCAGTCGCCGCGCCTCGGAATGGATGACCACCGGCACGCCGAACGCGGCGGCGATCGCGTCGACCGTGATGTCGTCATGCGTTGGGCCGATGCCGCCCGTCGTGAAGCAATAGTCATAGGCCTGGCGAAGCGTGTTGACCGCCTCGACGATCGCCGGCTCCGTATCACCGACGACACGCACTTCCTTGAGGCGGATGCCCTGCACGTTGAGCCACGCGCCGACTTGGGCGATATTCTTGTCCTGGGTCCGTCCGGACAGGATCTCGTCGCCGATCACGACCAGCCCGGCGGTCCAGATCTTCTCTTGCACCATGTCGACGGCGATACCCGCGGCGATCACCTCAAGGCAATCCAGGGTCGGCGGCCAATTGAGATGGCTCTGCGATTGTCGCACAGTCTAGCGCGATGAGGCGTTGCCATGCGTAGAACTTCATTGTGGTTGGGCACGTTGGGTTTGGTGCTCACGATCGCCGCGGCTGGGCCCGCAACCTCCGGCGTCCCCTTCGATCCTCGCCTTGAAAAGGGCGCGATCGCTGGCGAACCCACCAAGGTTCTCGTGCTCGGCTCGCCTCATCTTTCTCAGCTGCCGCCCGGCTTCCAGCCCGCTACCTTGGGGCCGCTGCTCGACCGGCTGTCCGGCTGGAAGCCCGACATCATCGCGGTCGAGAACCTCTCCGGGCATGATTGCGACGTCCTGCTGCGCTATCGCGAAACCTACGGTAGCGCCTTCGACGATTATTGCTGGGGAACCGAGGAGGCTGAAAAGGCGACTGGCCTGACTGTCCCCCGCGCCTTGGCGGAAATTCGCAAGACCCTGCGCGCGTGGCCAAAGGAGCCCTCAGCGGCCGCTCGCCGACGACTGGCGTCCCTGTTCCTGGCCGCCAACGACCGCGCTTCCGCGCAAGTCCAATGGCTTCGACTTCCGGTCGCGGAACGGCGTTCCGGCGATGGCCTCAGCGAGCCTTTGGTGACGATTCTACGTCGCAAACCCGGCCGCTACAACGAGACGATCGACATCGGCTCTGCCCTCGCGGCCCGCCTGGGCCTTGAACGGGTATATCTTACGGATGACCATTTCTCGGACTCCATCGCAATCGACGCGCCGCCCGAATATGGCAAAGCGATCCAAAGAGTATGGGAAAGCCAGGGCGAGCCGCCGCTGCGCGCCGAATTCAATCGTCGCTCCAAGAGCCTTGCGAGCTCGGCGGACGGGCTCGATCTTTACCGGCTGGTGAATCGCCCCGACTACCAGCTCGCCGCGATTCGCTCGGATATGCTGGCGGCGGCGAAGGACTCGTCGCCAGAGCGCTGGGGCCGCCATTATCTGGCCTGGTGGGAAGCACGCAATCTGCGCATGGTCGCCAACATTCGTGCCGCCGCCGGCACCCGGCCAGGCAGTCGGGTGCTGGCCATCGTCGGCTCGACCCACAAGCCCTACTTCGATGCCTACTTCGACATGATGCAAGACATGTCGGTCGAAAACGTCGAACCGCTTTTGAAGTGATCGCGTTGCCGCCAGCGCCCAGCGGTCCTATCTGGCGGGGATGACCAACTATCTTCAAGTCACCGCCGACGACCGCAGCGGCTCGCGCGACGGGACGATCAAGCTTCACGGCGCTGAAGCATTCGCGGGCATGCGCGCGGCGGGGCAGCTGGCCGCGTCGATCCTCGACGCGCTGGTCCCCCACATCGTTCCGGGTGTCACAACGCAGGAACTCGACGACATCGTGCTCGGCCTGATGACCGACGCAGGCGCGATCCCCGCCACGCTGGGCTATCGCGGCTACACCAAGAGCTGCTGCACTTCGATCAACCATGTCGTGTGCCACGGCATCCCTGGTGACAAGGCGCTGAAGGATGGCGACATCGTCAACATCGACGTCACCCCGATCCTGGACGGTTGGCACGGCGACACCAGTCGCATGTATTTCGTCGGCGAGGTGCCGATCAAGGCGCGGCGATTGATCGAAGTGACCTACGAATGCCTGATGCTGGGGCTGGACCAGGCGCGGCCCGGCAACCGGCTCGGTGATGTCAGCCACGCCATCCAGGCGCATGCCGAGAAGCACCGCTACGGCGTGGTGCGGGATTTCTGCGGCCATGGCCTCGGCCGGCTGTTCCACGATTCGCCCGAGGTGGTCCATGTCGGCCGCCCCGGCACCGGCGTCGAGCTCAAGCCCGGCATGTTCTTCACCGTCGAGCCGATGATCAATCTCGGCAAGGCCGACTGCAAGATCCTCGACGACGGCTGGACCGCCGTCACTCGCGACCGCTCGCTGTCGGCGCAGTTCGAGCATTCGATCGGGATCACCGAGAACGGCTGCGAGATTTTCACGAAGAGCCCGGCCGGCTTCGACTGCCCGCCGTACGCCTGAGCTAGGATTGGGCGACGGGCGCGGCGCCTTGCGGAGGATCACCTCGCAAGTTATTGCCCTGCCATGCAAACTGTCAGTTCGGTGCTTCGTGGCGTTCGGCGCGTAGTCAATCAGGTGTCGATCCCCGCGCTGGAGTTTGGCGCCAAGGGCTTCACCGGCACGATCCTACGCAAGATCAGCGCGGCGCGCGGATCGAAAATCGACAATCCGCCGATCGATCAATGGCGATACCCGGGGTCTTCGCCGGAATCATACAACCCGACCGAAGCGGTTCGCGTCCTGTCCTTTCTCCGCGCCAATGCCGAGAAGATAGATCGTTCCGCGGCGCTGTTCGAGGATCAGGAATCGCGTGATCTCTATGCCGACCTGTGGGCCTATCGCGCGCTCGGCCCTGCCCATGTCCGGCTGCCGAAGGCAAACCCCGAATACATGATCAAATTCGCCGAAGCGGAACGCTCGCGAGTTGGCGACAGCCCGTTCCAGTTTCCTCCGTTCCCCTTGCATCGCTTCGCGGGGCCGGCCGGCACGGTCGACTGCTGGCTTGGTAATGTGGTTGCCGCTCTCGAGGAGCAATATTGGTTTTCTCGCAACGGCGTATCGATCGCTCCGAGAAAAGGCGACACGGTCATCGATGGCGGCGCCTGCTTCGGTGATACTTCCTTGCTATTTGCCGAGGCCGTCGGCCCATCTGGCCACGTTCATTCGTTCGAGCCATTGGCAAGCCAAATCGAGATCTTCTCGCATAACTTGGGTGCGAACCAGGATCTTGCGGCGCGAATTACCCATCATCCCTTTGCGCTCGACAATAAATCCGGGAAGCAACTATTTTTCAGTCAGGGTGCCGGCGCACGATCCGATGACGCAGGCGAACGCGTCGAGACGCGAACGATCGACGACCTCCGCTTCGAACACGTCGATTACATCAAGCTCGACATTGAAGGCGCCGAAACGGCCTGTCTCGAAGGTGCCCGGGAAACGATCCGCCGCTGCCGACCCAAATTGGCGATTTCGGCCTATCACAGCATGGACGATCTCGCGTCATTGCCGTCGCTCATCCATGACATCGACCCGGCCTACCGGCTCTATCTCGATCATCACACCATCCACAGCGAGGAAACCGTCCTCTACGCGATCCACCCGGAGGGAAGCGCCTGAGTCGCGCCTTCGTTCGCGACTGGCCGCTAGTTCGACCGAAGCGGTCTCACGCCCAACCTCGCACCAGTTCATCGGCGCGCGCGACGTCCTCGGGGAAGTCGACTTCGCCCCACTCCTCCCCGCTGATATCGAGCGTCCATACCTCGCTTGCCTGCGCCATGTAGTGGATGACCCGGAGGTACCAGACGGTGGTTCCTTCGGGCTGGCGCATCTCCTGCTCGATGGCTCGGGCAAAGCGCTCGGCTCCGCCGGAGCGGAAGGCGAGCAGTCCGATTGATTCGGCGTTCACCCCGTCCTTGATCCGCTTGCCGATGGCGCGCAGCCGCCCGTCGCCGTCGTCGCGCACGACCTTCATGTCGTCATCGTCATAGGCCGCCTTGCGGTCGACCGTGACGCAAATGCCGTCGCAGCGGTTGGCCACCACCCGGGCCATCAGCGCGTTGGAGACCAGCGTATCGCCGTTCCACACCAGGCAGTCCCCGGCCAGCTCGTCGCGCACCATGTAGAGCGAGCCGGTATTGTCGGCGACCTTGTAGAACGGGTTGAACACGGTGCGCACCCGCGGCCCCTCGCCCGACGCTCGCCGCCGCTCGAGCGCCGCCTCGATCTGGTCGTCCCGGAAACCGGTCACGACCACTGCTTCGGCGATGCCGTTGGCGGCGAGCGTGTCGAGCTGGCGGTCGAGCAGGGTGCGGCCGCCGAACTCGATCAGGCATTTGGGGCGGTCGTCGGTCAAATGGCCGAGCCGCGAGCCCTGGCCGGCGGAGAGGATGATCGCTTTCATGGGCGCTCCCTCAAGCCGCCAATTGCGGCAGCCCTGTGTCAGCCGCTATGCCGGGGGCATGAAGAAGATCGAGGCGATCATCAAGCCGTTCAAGCTCGACGACGTGAAGGACGCGCTTCACGACGCCGGGGTCAGCGGGCTCACCGTCAGCGAGGTCAAGGGCTTCGGCCGCCAGAAGGGCCATACCGAGCTTTATCGCGGCGCCGAATATGTCGTCGACTTCATTCCCAAGGTGAAAATCGAGGTGGTGGTCGAGGATGACCAGGCCGAGCGCGTGGTCGAGGCGATCGAGGCTGCTGCCCGGACCGGGCGAATCGGCGACGGCAAAATCTTTGTGATTCCGGTCGAAATGGCCGTTCGCATTCGCACCGGCGACCGCGGGGACGACGCGATCTGACCGGCGAGCAGCCCGATCTCAAGGCGTCGATGCCGCCCGAGGAATTGCGGCGGATGATGCGCACGCTCGGCTATCGCACGCAAAACGATCTCGCTGCCGCGATCGGCGTGTCGCGATCGACTGTCTCGCTGTGGCTCGAAGGCCGGGTCGGCGTGCCGCGCCCGGTTGCAATGCTCTTGAGAATGCTGGTCCAAGCCCAGCGCCGCGCCTTCTGATCGCCCCCGCTAGCGCCTTGTGTTGACGGCAAAACCGCCTAGACTCGCCCCCGGGCTTTGAATTGCCCGTGCCGCCGGGCGCGGAGCGGGCCGCAGGGAGTTGATATGGAAAAGAATGTCGGACCCGAAGATCGGGTGGTGCGCGTCGTCGCCGGCATCGCGCTGCTGGTGCTGATGTACTTCGTCGAAATGAGCGACATCGGCCGGATCCTGGTCGGGATTTCCGCGGCCGTGCTGATCCTCACCGGCCTGCTCGGGCGCTGCCTCATCTACAAGCTGCTCGATATCGACACCAGCATCCAGGAACAGAGCTACTCGACGACCGACGACCGCTCGGGCCTCTAAGCTCCCTGCGCATCGAAGAGCCGGCGCGGATCGCCGTCCGCGCCGGCTTTTTCGCGCCTGCCTCACCCCCGCGGCGTGAATTGTTCACGGCCGCCTTCCCCCGACTCGCGCCGCTCTGGAATGGCCGGGCCAACGGCGGCGCGGGGCGGCCGGTGAACTCTTGCGGGGACGGCACATGGCGAGCGCGGCGGCGAAGATCCTGAAGACCATCGAGGAAAATGAGATCGAGTGGGTCGATCTTCGCTTCACCGACCCCAAGGGCAAGTGGCAGCACCTGAGCATGGTCGCCTCGGCGATCGACGAAGACATGCTGACCGACGGTTTCATGTTCGACGGCAGTTCGATCGGCGGGTGGAAGGCGATCAACGAGAGCGACATGATCCTCCAGCCGGATCTCGACGCGAGCTACGTCGATCCGTTCAGCGCGACCCCGATGCTAATCCTGGTCTGCAACATCGTCGATCCGGCGACCGGCGAGCTCTACGGCCGCGACCCGCGCTCGACCGCGACCCGCGCCGAGGCCTATCTCAAGGCGTCGGGCATCGGCGACACGCTCTACGTCGGACCGGAAGCCGAATTCTTCATGTTCGACGACGTCCGCTTCGAGGATGGCTACTCGAGCTCGTCCTTCCGCCTCGACGACATCGAGCTGCCGCACAATTCGAGCCGCGAATATGACGGCGGCAACCTCGCCCACCGGCCGCGCGCCAAGGGTGGCTACTTTCCCGTCGCCCCGGTCGACAGCGCCGGTGACATTCGCGCCGAGATGGTCTCGACCATGCTCGAGATGGGCCTGCCGTGCGACAAGCATCACCATGAGGTCGCCCCGGCGCAGCATGAGCTCGGCCTGACCTACGGCACGCTGGTCGAGACCGCCGACCGCATGCAGGTTTATAAGTATGTCGTGCACATGGTCGCCCAGGCCTACGGCAAGACCGCGACCTTCATGCCCAAGCCGATCGCCAAGGACAATGGCAGCGGGATGCACGTCCACATGTCGATCTGGAAAGGCGGCAAGCCTTTGTTCGCCGGCAACGGCTATGCCGGCCTCAGCGAGACCGCGCTCTACTTCATCGGCGGCGTGATCAAGCACGCGCGGGCGCTCAACGCCTTCACCAACCCGACCACCAACAGCTACAAGCGGCTGGTCCCGGGATTCGAGGCGCCGGTCCTGCTCGCTTACTCCAGCCGCAACCGCTCGGCCTCGTGCCGAATCCCCTACGGCACCGGCGACAAGGCCAAACGGGTCGAGTTCCGTTTCCCCGATCCGCTCGCCAACCCCTATCTTGCTTATGCCGCGCTGATGATGGCCGGACTCGACGGAATTCAGAACCGCATCCACCCCGGCGAAGCGATGGACAAGAACCTGTACGACCTGCCGCCGGCCGAACTGGTCAACGTGCCGACCGTGTGCGGCTCGCTCCGCGAGGCCCTCCTCAGCCTCGATTCCGACCGCGCCTTCCTGACCAAGGGCGATGTGTTCAGCGACGACCAAATCGACGCCTACATGGAGCTGAAGTGGGACGAGGTGATGCGCTGGGAAACCACGCCGAGCCCGGTCGAATTCGACATGTACTACTCGTCCTGATCGCCGCGCGCCGACCGGTAACAATTATCAGTTTCGTAACCCTCGGCGGCGCAAGATGCGTGCGCCATGGCTTACGAGGTTCGATCGATGAACAGCTTTCGCGCCGCGATCGAAAGCGGCGGCGGCTTTTCCGCCGGCGGTCCGGCGATGCCGGAGAAGCGGCCGTCCGGAGCGTCGGAGGATGCCGGGCTTCATTCGGTTCCCGTCCCGCGCGCGACCAAGCGCAGCGCCGATCACCGCGAGGGTGACCGCCACCGCCTTACCGCCGAGCAGGCCACGCTCAGGGTTAAGCGCAAGCGCATTCCGGTCGAGCTGATCAATCTGTCGGGCGGCGGGGCGATGGTCGCTACCGATGCCAAGCTCGTCATGTGGCAGAAGGCCGAGCTGACGCTGGGCGGCGAGTTCCCGGTCGAATGCGCCGTGCGCTGGATCCGCGGCGACCGGGTCGGGCTTGAATTCGCCCACGAGACGCAGATCGGCGGCGACACCGCCAAGCGCGATGCCATGCTGCTCGACGTCCTCAAGCGCTCCTTCCCTGACATCAAGGCCGCCCCCGCCGCGCCGGTGGTCGAACCGCGCCCGATCGAGCGGCGCAGCAACCGCACCGACAGCCAGCGCCGCGCCGCGCCGCGCCATCCGTTGATCTGGTCGGCCGACATCCATCACAATCACGACAGCAGCCGGGTCCGGATTCGCAACATCTCGGAAACCGGCGCCTTGGTCGAAGCGCCCTACGCTTATGCCGCCGGCGCCGAAGTGCTGCTCGATCTCGGCGAGGCCGGCCAGCATTTTGCACGCGTCAGCTGGGCGCACGGCGATCAGGTCGGGCTCAAGTTCGACCGGCCGTTCGACATTTCGGTCCTCGCCAAGTCCAAGCCGGAGGTGGCCGAGACGCCGTGGACCCGCCCGGCCTACATCAAATCCGGCCGTCCCGGGGCGGGTGAGCCGGAATGGGACCACACCCCGCTCGGCGACCTGCGCGACAGCCTTGAAGGCTTCCTCAAGCGCTAGTCCGCTCGGCGGTGAATGATCGCCACGGAGTCGGCATAAACTCGCCGCCAGGCCGGATCGCGATCGAGATTGGCAACCAGCTTGTCGTAGCGCGGCGGGAGCATTGTCCAGGCGATGTCGTAACGGCGCACCGCGCGCTCCAGCGCCGCCGCATTGCCGTCGACGATCCGCTGATAGTCGCGCATGAAGGCATCGCCGTACATATCGCTTCGCCCGTCGATATAGACCGGCACTCCGGCGCGGATCAGCGGGCCGCCGAAGGAATAGCCGTTGAGCACCGGCTGGCCGCGCAGGTCGGGCGGGATGGCGGCGAGCGCGGTGCGCGGGTGGGCGCCGTTCTCTGCCGGCTCGAGCGGCGTTATGGCGCGAAATGCGAGGAGCGCGACGAGGCCGGCGACGCCCGCCGCGATCAGCCCGCGCGATATGGTCAGCGCGCCCCGCTCGCCGCGGCTCAGCGCGGGCGGCAGGATGAGCGCGGCGGCGATGGCGACCATCGCCTGATGGCGCATCTGGTGGAGCGCCATCGCTAGCAGCAGGACCAGAAGCAGCGCCATCACCGGCCGAAGCCTGACTCCGCGCCACAAGGCGATGGCGGCGGTGATCGCCAAGGCGGCGAAGAACCAGGGGGTGCGCCCCGGATCGCTTGGCCGCCATTCGACGATCAGCGGGAGGGTCTCGAGCTTCGAAACGGTGAGCGGATGGAGGAAGCCGTCGAGGCCGTTTGGAGTCAGCAGTGGATTCAAGGATGCGAGGATTCCGAAGAGGAGCCAAGCCTTTACGAGGGGCCAGTGCCAGCGGCGCGCGAGGCAGTGGTCGAGCGCGACGAAGGCGGCGATGACGATGCCGAGCGCCCAGCTGCCGTGGAGGTTGGCCCAAGGGAGGAGGAGGAAGGCGGCGAGGAGCGGCGGGGCGCGGTCGGCCTGGCGGGCGCGCAACAGGATTGCGAGCCACAAGGCGAGCAGCGGCCAGGCGAGGAGGTGGGGCCGGGCCAGCATCATCGGGATGAGGGTCAAATCCAACAGCAGGACGGTCGCGGCGATGCCCCACGGCCCGACCCAGCGGCGCGCCTCGTGGACGACGATGAGGTGCAGCGCGACCAGCGCGAGGGTCACGACGGCCGCCACTCCGGCGAACCCGGCGAGCCGGTGGGCGGAGCCGTAGATCAGCTGCGACAGCCATTCGAACGTCACCCACTTGCCGCCGGCATGGGTGAAGGAGAAGGGATCGGCCTGGGGCAAGGCGCGGTGATCGAGCATCCACTGGCCGGCGGCGATGTGCCAGCTGACGTCGCCGTCGTTGAAGATCAGCAGCGAGCTGCCGAGGACCAGCGGCAGCATCAGCCCGAACAGCGCCAGGGTCAGGACTTCCGACCGCGCCATCGTCAATAATCCCGCGACACGCGGACGTTGGCGCTGGTTCGGCCGACCGTCGAAATGCTCGACAAGAGCGAGAGCCAGCGGGTGACCTGATATTCGATCCGGGTTGCCGAATAGCCCTGCCCGTCGGTGATCACCTCCACATAGAGCTTGCGGCCGATATATTTGCCGGCCGAAATCGCCGTCCCCTGCCCGGTCGAGACATCGGCCGGGACGATCCTGAGCCGGTCGAGGCCGACCGCCCGGCGCACGGCGTTGATCGGATCGAGCCCGCCCGAGCCCGAGCGCAAGGACGCGACCGCGGCAGCGAGCTGGACCGCTTCGGGGGCCGACAAATTGGTGATCGAGGTGCCGAACAGGATCCGCGACAACAGTTCGTCCTGCGGCAGCTGCGGGACGCTCGAGAAGCTGATCTCCGGCTTGAGGCCGGTGCCGCGCACCAGCACCGCCGCGTCGAGCCCCTGGACCCGCGCTTCGGCGCGGATGTCGAGCAACGGATCGGGCGGGCTTTCGCCGCGGAAGCGGATCACGCCGCGATCGAGCCGGAAGCCGCGCCCGGCGAATTCATAATTGCCGCGCACCAGATCGGCGCGGCCGGTCAGGCGCGGCGCACCAACATTGCCGCCGATTCCGACATCGGCGTTCCAGCGGCTGTCGATGCCGAGCCCGCGCACGGTTAGCTCGCCGTCGACCTTGAGGTCGAGGGTCCAGGGGGTCAGCTCGGCAACCTCAATCACCTCGTCGGGATCGCGCCCGACATGGCGCACCTTCAATTGCGGTACGCCCGACGCGCCGGTCGCTTGGCCGAGCGTGAACCGCCCGCGGTCGAGCCGGAGCTGGCCCGCGATCGTGCCGCCGCGCCCGCCCGAGCGGATCCTTATCGGCCCGCTGACCGTCGCCGCGAGGTCGTCGCGCGCGAGCAGCTCGGCCCTGGCGACGTTGAAATCGAGGTCGAATGCCGGGCTGCCGCCGGAGAAATCGACCGCGCCCGAGCCGCTCACCGTGCCGCCGCCGGGAGTGCGCCCGGCGATCCGGTCGAGGATCAGCCGCGATCCGCCGAAGCGGCCCGAGGTGGCGACGTTCTGGAGCACCATGCCGGTGACCGCGCTTTCGATCCGCGCGCTGTCGCTCTTGAGCGAGCCGCGAATGCGCGGATCGACCAGCCGGCCGCTGATATCGGCGCCGACGGCGACCGGCCCGGACAGGTCGAAGACCTCGACCCCCGACAGTCGCCACAGCGTGTCGGCCGGCCCGGCGTAGCGCAGCTGGACCAGCATCGGCGCGTTGATCAGCTCGGCCAGCACCGGTCCGTTGCCGAGTGGCGCGAAGCGGCCCTGGGCGCGGCCGAGGGTCCGGCCGTCGCTGACCGCGACCGAGCGGAATGCGGCCTTGCCGCCGTCGAGCACCGCCGCCAGCCCGAGGTCGATCGGTTTCGACGACAGCACCAGCCCCGAGCGGCTGAGACCGCGCACGCGGAGGTCAGCGCGCCCGCTCGGCCGGCCGCCGGCGCCGTTCCAGCGATAGTCGAGCCGCCCGCTAGCGATCCCGGCGAGGCCGAGCCCGGGCCAGCCGATATCGAGCACTTGCAGCGGCATCGCCTGCAATTGCGCGGCGATCTCGGGGCTCGAGCCGGTGCGGCCCGAGACGGTTGCCCGGCCGCCGCCGAAGCGCACGCGGGTCGGCGCGAGCTGCCAGCCGTCGCCCGAGGTGGTCAGCACCATCGGGCTCTCCAGGGTCAGCGCGCGGCGATCGATCTGGCCGCGACCGGTGACGCTGATTCGGTCGGGCGTGACATCGGCCAGGCCGACCAGCTCGAACGCGCGGCCGCTGCGCCCGGCGGCCGCGGCGCGCACCTGGCCGCTGCCGTTGACCAGCCGCCCGCTGGCGGTCAGCCGGGCGAGGTCGATCGCACCATAGCTGAGCCCGCGCGCGGCGATCGTCCCGTCGAGCGTGGTCCGTCCCTCGGCGAGGATGATCGTGCCGTCGAGTTTCCCGCTGCGCACGGCGAGCGCCCTGGCGCCCGGGATGTTCGCGCCGCTCGCTGTCAAGTGCGCCTCGATCGCCTGCGCGCCGTCGACCGGCCGGAAGCCGAGCGTCCCGTCGAGCCCGCCGCCGGCCAGCCGGAGCAGGCCGGTGAAGCCGCCCGGGTCCGACCGGAGGTCGCCGCGCGCGGTCGTCCCGGCGACGTCCAATGCGGCGATCGCGATCACCGCCCGGCCGCCGCGCGGAAGCAGGATCCGGCCGGTGGAGGTGAACGGGCCAAGCCGCGACGAGCCGCTTGCGCGATAAGCGAACCCCTCGCCGATCGGTTCGAGCAGCAGGCGCATGGCGCGCAGATCCATCGCGTCGTTGGGCCGGTCGAGCAGCAGGTCGACCCGCGGCCGCTCGATCCGCCCGTCGAGCACCATGCGCAGCGTGCCGTATTTGGCCTGCCGTCCGCGCGCCTCGATGTGGAAGGTGCCGTCGCGCCGCCTTATGCCGGCTCCGCTGAGGCGCAGCCGGGGCGAGTAGAGCTGGAGGTTGGTGAAGCGCAGCGTGCCGTCGGGCAGCCGCTCGAGATCGGTCGTCAGCCGCGGCAGGCCGCCGGTCAGCTCGCGGAAGAAACTATTGTCGAGCCGCCGCACCCACGCCTCGGCCTTGCCCACCACCCGCGCCTTGCCGCCCGGCCCGGGCACGACCCGCAGGTTGGACTTGACGTCGACGATGCCGAGGCCGGGGATGGCGTAGCGCGCCAGCCCGCCGGCGATGAGGAAGGTGAAGTCGCCGTTGCGGAGGTTGATCAGCAGCGAAACGTCGCCGCTGAGCTTGTCGCTGGAGAGCTTGAGCCGGTCGCCGCGGATGAGGTCGCGGGTCGCCAGCAGCACGCCTTCGATTCGAACGTTGCCGAGGATTGCCCCGGCCACGTCGCCGACCCCGGTGACGGCCCGCGCCTGGAGCCGGAGCGGAACGCGTAGCGGCCCCGGCGAGCCCCTGCCCCGCCCGACCGCGCGGACATCGACGAAGCCGACATTGTCGAACTTCACCAGCGGGGCGCTGAGGCGATAGGCGAAATCGGCGCGGCCGAAGCCGCCGTCGAGGGTCGCGACCAGCCGGATCCCGCGTCCGCTCATGTTGCGGAACAGATCGGCCGGGCGCAGCAGATCGGCGCCGATCCGCAGCGAACGGTAGCGGTTGCGGCCAAGATCCAGCGCGCCGCGGCCGACGACGCGCAGCGCCGGCGAGGTGAGGCGCAGCTCGCCATCGAGCAGCCGGTCGCGCAAGGTCGCCGAGCCGCGCACGGCGATGCTCGGGCTGGTCAGGCGGAGCAGCCGGCCCTTGAGGAAATCCTGCGGCGCGATCCGCCCGGCCAGCGCGTAGCGGCCAGAATCGGCGGCGAGGCTGAGCGCGGCGCGGCGCTTGCCGCCGAGATCGAGCAACGCGCGCCCGCGCCAGCGCGACCAGCTGCCGTCGCCGGCGATCTCGAGCTCGAGCGGGAGGCGCTTGCCGAGGATGGCGGGGAGCAGTCCGTCGGCCGGAGCGCGGATGGCGGCGTCGAGATCGAAACGGTCGCGGTCGGGCTCGGAATCGAGCGTGAGTCGGAAGCGGTCGCCGCCCTTGAGCCCGCCATCGAACCGGACCAACGCGCGGCCGCCGCGAATGTCGGCCGAGCCGGTCAGCGCTCCGACCCGCGGCGTTCCGCTGACCCCGGCCCCGAGCTCAAGCCGGCGGATGTCGAGCCGGCCGACATGGATGTCGAAGCCGGGCAGGAGCGGCCCCTTGCGGCCGCTGGGCTTGAGCGACGGCAGCCGCGACAGGGTAACCCGCTCGCTGGTCAGGCTGTCGATGTGGAGGCGGTTGCCGAGCCACGCGCCGGGCGCCCAGTCGAGCACGATTTCGGGCGAGGTCAGGAACGGGCCGCGCGAATCCGAGATGCGCACGTTCCTGAGGCGCGACTTGCCGAACACCGAGCCGTCGATCCGCCCGATCTCGATCTTGAGGCCGGAGCGGATCTCCAGATTGGCGATTCGGTCGACCAGCCAGCGGTGGCCGGGCGCGGTATCGAGCGCGACCAGGCCGAGCGCGAGGAGAAGGAGGAGAGCGAGCAGCAGCGCGGCGATCTCATTGGCGAGCCGGCGGCCCCAATGTTTCCTAAGCCGGACTCGCCGGACCTCGCCGCCGTCCCCGGCGATCGCCGTCTCGCTCACGCTCAGAACGCCTGGCCGAGCGAGACCGTCACCGCCACCCGGCTATCGCCCTTCTGGCGGTTGAGCGGGGTGCCGACGTCGACCCGGATCGGGCCGAAGCTGGAATAATAGCGCAGGCCGAGGCCGGCGCCGAACTGCCAGTCCTTAAAACTCGGCAGGCTGGAGGTGGTGAGCGAGCCGCCGTCGAAGAACGGCACGATGCCGAGATTGCCTCCGAGCAGGCCGGTGCGAAAGCGCGCCTCGAGCCCGAATTCGGCGAGGCTTCGGCCGCCGATCGGGTCGTTGTCGATGTCGCGCGGGCCGAGCTGCTGGTAGCCGTAGCCGCGCACCGAGCCGCCGCCGCCGGCATAGAAGCGGCGCGACGGGGCGATGGCGTCGCGGTCGGCGCCAAAGATCGTGCCGAAGCGAAGCCGTCCGGCGCCGACGATCCGTGCACCCAAGGGGCGGTAGGCGCTGGCGTCGAGCTGGAGGCGGCTATAGCCGAAGGTGCCGCCCTCGAAGCTGAGCTCGGGGCTGATGCGTCCGCCGATTCGGAAGCCGCGGGTGGGGTCGAGCAGGTCGTCGCTGCCGTCATAGGTGAGGCCGGCGGGCAAAGCGGCGATGAAGAAGGTGCGGCGGCGCGCCTGGCCGGTCGCCTCGATCGTGTCGCGCTCGTCGGTCGCGACCAGCTCGCCGCCGAGGCTCCAGGTCCATTTCTTTTGCCAGATGAAATTGCTCTGCCGCTCGATCCCGCCCGACAGGGAAAATGTACGCGCGTCATAGGCGTCGCGGTCGACGTGGCTGGCGAGGATCTGGGCGTTGAGCACCTGGTCGCGGCGCTGGAAATTGTTGCGCCGGAAGGCGAGCGCAGCGAGCTGTTCCTGGGTGCCGGCGACCCCGCGCACGGTGAGCGCGCCCTCGGGGTTGAACAGATTGCGGTGCTGCCAGCTGGCCTCGGCGCGGACCCCCTCGCCGGTGCCGTAGCCGAGCTCGCCGGCGATGGTGCGGAACGGCGCCGGGTCGAGCTTGACCTCGAGATCGACCGTGCGGCCGGCATCGCGCGGCACCAGCCGGGTCTCGACCGCCGCGACGAGGCCGGTGGCGACGAGGGCCCGGCGCAGATCATCGACCTCGGACTGCTCGAACAGGTCGCCGCGCTTGAAGCGGGCGATCCGGCCGACGTGGCGGCTCGAGAAGGGCGGCGCGCCGGTGATTCGGATTTCGCCGAAGCGAGCGACCGGGCCGGGGCGGACCGGGAGCACGAGGCGGGCGGTGGCGGCCTGGTGATCGACGACGATGTCCTGCTCGCCGACTTGCGCGGTGGCGAAGCCCTGCTCGCCGAGCGCGACGGTGAGCGCGGTGCCGGCGGCGATGACCTCGCTGGCGACGACCGGATCGCCGGGCTTGACCGCGAACGCGCGGCGCAAGGCCTCGGCATCGCCGCCGGCCTCGGCGAGGCCGGGGAAGTCGACCGTTTCGAAGCGGTAGCGCGGACCGGGCGCGGCGGTCAGCTCGACCGCGATGCGCTCGTCGTTGCGGCGGATGTCGGGCGTGACCTCGGCCGCGAAATAGCCCTGCGCCTGGAGCAGGCCGGTGAGCAGCTCGGCGTCGGAGCGGGCGCGGCGTTCGATCTGGGCGGCGTTGGCGGGCTCGTCCTGCGCCGCCTCGAGCGCCGAGCGCTGGTTGAAGTCGGCGGCGACCGCTGCGCTGGTCTCCGGATCGAGCCCGGTGAGGATCACGCCGTAGCGCCGCGCCGCGACATCGTCGTCGAATGCCTCCTCCGCCTCGGGCGCCAATTCGCCGGCGTCGGGGACGGGATCGGGCGCGTCCATGTCGGGCCAGTCGACGCCGAGATCGGGCATCGGATCGAGCGGCGCGGACGGGTCGAGCTCGCCGGGATCGGCCGGCTGGGCAGCGAGCGGCGCGGCCAGCGCCAGGCCGGCAAGCGCCAACACCCGCGCTCCGGCGCTCCCTCGTCCCCGCAATCCCATGGCCGCAGCCTAAACAGCGCCGCGGGGAGTGACTAGAGCGTGAACCCGCTAGTGGAGCGAGCCGGCGACGCGGTCGGTGGCGAGCAGGGCAGTGAAGCGCTCGATCTGGCGCCAGTGGCAGAAGCCGAGGACATTCTCCTTGTCGCGGCTGGCGTTGGCGCGCGCCGCCGCCTCGCTCGGCGCGTCGGCGCCATATTCGGCGACGAGCTCGATCGCATCGTCGAGCGCGGCGCGCCCGCTGAGAAAATATTCGGCCATGCGCAGTCGTTTACCGGCGCAAGGTTGAAGCCCGGCGGACGAACGGCGTTAGCGCGCCGTCAACCACGTGGCGCGCCGCCCCCGCTTCTGCCATTGAAGCGCGCATGACCAAGCGCCCAAACGCCGCCGGCGGCTTCCTGCTGATCCTCCCGATCGTCGCCGGCTTTGGCTATGGGCTGAGCGCCGGGCGGACGATGGAATGGACCGTCGCCGGGCTGGGCGTGGGAATCGTGCTCGCGCTCGCGGTGTGGCTGATCGACCGGCGCCGTTAGGCGACCTTGCGCCCGGCCCAGATCACCCGCCCGATGCAGTGGATCGTGCTGAGCTTGCAATCGGGCCAGTCGGGATAGGCAGGATTGTCCGACTGGACGGTCACCGTCCGCCCGAGCGGATGCACCGCAAGCCGTTTGACCAGCAGCGAATCCTCGATCCGGAGCACGTAGATACCGTCGCGCAGCGGCTGGCCGGCCTGGCTGACGTCGAGCAGGATGTCGTCGCCGTCATTGAGCGTCGGCGCCATCGAATCGCCCTGCACCCGGATCATCGACAGATCGTCGGACGCGGCGGCGGTGAGCTGGCGAAGCCAGTGCGAATCGAATGCGAAATAGGGGCGGCCGGAATTGTCCCCGCCCTCGGCCCCCGAGCCAGCGGCGGCGCTGACCTGGCGGCGGGGGACCGCGACCATGCCGTCGCCCGGCCGCCCCGGCGGACCGCCGAGCAGGCTTTCGGCGACCCCGAAGAAGTCGGCCAGCGTGCGCCGCTCGTCCTCCTTCAAGCGCTTGGGCGTGCCGCGCCGGATGAACTGCTGGATGTAGGCGGGATTGCGCCCGATCAGTCGCGACAGTCCGGCAAAATCCTGACCACGCTCCGCACATAGGCGCTCCAGCGCCTTTCGGGGATCATTCGGCATGAAACGCACATAATCCTAGGGGATACCCTAGACAAGTAGGAAATGCGTTGGGACAACCCCTGTGCCGAGTCGCCGGGATGATGAGGTGGGGACGTGATGCACTTGCTCTGGGAAATCGAAAAACTCTTGCGCCGGTCGGATGTCGCGCCGACTCGCTTCGGACGCGACGCGGTCGGCGACCCGCGCTTCGTGTTCGATCTGCGCCGAGGGCGCGAGCCGCGCGACCGGACGGTCGAGCGGGTGCGCGCCTATCTCGAGGAAGCGGTCCAGTGATGACGCTCCCAATGTCGCGCGCCGCAGCCGCGCTGCTGCGCGCGCTGCGCGCCAGGTCCGGCGCAACGGAGGATAGGATAATTCTTATTTCCTTCCGCTCTACCGACTGGAATTCACTGACCTTTAGTGGCGAGCGCCACGTCATCGAGCTCCGGGTCGGGGGGCCCGAGGCGAAGATCGTGACCGAGCGGCTGACCGCCGGCCTTAGCGACGCGGAATTCGCCATTCCCGGCCAGATCGTCGCCGACATCGCGCTGACGCGCGGCCCGACTGCCGCCGCCGACGGCTCGCTGGCGCTGACCATCGAGGCGCTGACCGTCGCCGACTGACGCTCAGCGCCGGGCCAGCGAGCGGCGCAATTCGTCGAGCGCGAGGCGAAGCGCGTCGGACGCGTCGCCGCTCTGACCGACCGGGACAGCGCCGGCATGCCCAGCACCCGGCGCGAACAATTGCACCACGCGCGATCCGGCGGCGGGCGCGGGGAGCGGGTCGCTCAGCAGCAGCTCGGCCAGCTCGTCCATCCGCTGCTCGACCGGGACGTCGAGCAACAACTCCTCATCGTCGGCCACGGGCGGGGTGAAGACGGCGACCGGAAACGCCGCCGGGGGCGGGGTCGCCAGCCGCATCGCCGCCAGTCCGAGCAGGAACAGGCCAAGCGCGCACAGCGCCGCCACCGGCATCGCGGGTAGCTCGGCAAGCGGCGCGAGCAGGAACGCCGACCACGCGCCCGCCACCGCGGGAATGGCGGCGGCGGTGAGGTCGAACGGCAGCGAGGAGCGCGCGTCGGGCATTGCCCTGCCCTAGCGGCGAAACCTTGCCAGCCGGTTTAGGCGCGTTCCAGCGCGGCAATCAGCGCGTCGCTGAACGGCGTGACATCCTCCGGCGCCCGACTGGTGATGAGGTTGCCGTCGACCACCACCGGCCGGTCCTCGACCTGGGCTCCGGCGTTGCGCAGGTCGGTGCGGATCGACGGCCAGCTCGTCGCCCGCCGTCCGCGCAGCACGTCCGCCTCGACCAGCAGCCACGGCCCGTGACAGATCGCCGCGACCGGCTTGCCCGCAGCGACGAAGGCGCGGACCAGCGCCACGGCGTCGGGCTCCATCCGCAGCCGGTCGGGATTGCCGACCCCGCCGGGCAGCAGCAGCGCGTCATACTCCGCCGCGCGCACATCGCCGATCAGGAGGTCGGGTGCGATCGTCCGTCCCGGCATGTCGATCACCGTGCCGAGTATCGGCTCGAGCGACAGCGACGCCAGGCTGACCCGCGCGCCCGCCGCGAGCAGCCGGTCGCGCGGCGCGAACAATTCGCTCTCCTCGAACCGGTCGGTCGCCATGATCAGCACGTGCCGGTCCTTTAGGCCGCCCGCGGAACAATCGTCCCCTGCCGTTCCTTTGGCGCTCATGCTTCGTCATTCCTCCGATTCGGAAGCCGGCTACACCCGCCGGCGCCACGGCCGCTACTGGCAATATTTCGACGAGGACGGAAAGCGCGTCACCGACCGCGACGAGATCGAGCGGCTGAACGCCATCGCCTTGCCCCCGGCCTATACCGACGCCTGGTTCTGCAAGGATGCCAACGGCCACATCCAGGCGACCGGCAAGGACGCGCGCGGACGCAAACAATATCGCTACCACGCCGACTTCCGCGCCAAGAAGGACGCCAGCAAATATGACGGCTGCCGCGAGTTCGGCGAGGCGCTGCCCAAGCTGCGCAAGAAGGTCGAGGCGGATTTGCGCAAACGCAGCCTCGATCGCGACACGGTGCTCGCCGCGGTCGTTCGGCTGCTCGACACCGAATATATCCGCATCGGCAACGAGGCCTATGCCAAGGCCAACAAGAGCTTCGGCGCGACCACCCTGCGTAACCGCCACCTGCGCAGGAAGGGCAACAAGCTCACCATGCGCTTCACCGGCAAGCACGGCATCGTCCACGAGGTCACGCTGACCGACCGCAATCTGAAGCGGATCGTCGCGCGCTGCCAGGATCTGCCGGGGCAGAATTTGTTCCAATATGTCGGCGCCGACGGCGAGCCGCGCGCGGTGACCAGCGCCGACGTCAACGCCTATATCCGCGAGGCGACCGGGGGCGACTTCACCGCCAAGCATTTCCGCACCTGGGGCGCGAGCGTGATCTTCTTCGAGCAATTGCTCGACAGCGCCGAGCAGCAGCGGCTGAGCCTCAAGACGGTGCTCGAGCCGGTGGCCGAGGCGCTCGGCAATACGCCGGCGATGAGCCGCAAATCCTACGTCCATCCGTGCCTGATCGAGGCGCTCCAGGACGATCCGCGCGATCCGCTCAATGGCATGGAGCGGCCGCGCGCCCGCCGCCGGCTGTCGACCGCCGAAACCGGCTTCCTCAAGTTCATCGCCAAGAAGCCCAGGCGCGCGCGCCGCCGCCGCAAGAGCGAGACCGCCGCCGCCGCTTGAACGGACTCGCCGCCCGCGCCATGAGCGGGGGCATGAGCACCAATCATTCGGTCCTCGGCGAGGCCGCCGGGCGCGGCGCCGCACCAGTCGCCGACATCGGCCGCTGGATCGCCGCCAACCTCGACGACCTCTTGGTCGGAGCGATCGTCGCCGCCGCCATCGTCGGCGTGATGCTGGTCGCCCGCCAGATCGGCAAGCGGATGCTCGCCGGCGACCCCGAATGCCGCCGCTGGCGCGGCATCTTCGGAAGCGTGCTGGCCAAGACCGGGATCCTGTTCATGGTCGCCGCAGCGATCGAGATCGTCATCAGCTATGCCGCGGTTCCGCCCAAGCTGGCGCGGCTGGCCGACATCTTGTTCATCGTCGCCGCCGCGCTGCAGGTCGCGATCTGGGCGCGCGAGATCATCATCGGCGTCATTCGCACGCGGGTCGGCGACGATCCCGGCGCGACCACGCTCGGCAACGCGCTGTCGCTGATCCGGGTGATGGTCAGCGTCGCCGCCTTCGGCCTCGCGTTCATCGTCATCCTCGACAATCTGGGCGTCAACGTCACCGCGCTGGTCGCCGGCCTGGGCATCGGCGGAATCGCCATCGGGCTCGCCGCGCAGGGCATCTTCGCGGACCTGTTCGCGGCACTGGCGATCGTGTTCGACCGCCCGTTCCGGCGCGGCGACACGATCCGCTACGGCGGCGCGGCGGGAGTCGGCGGGAGCGTCGGCACGGTCGAGAAGATCGGCCTCAAGACGACCCGCATCCGCTCGGTCACCGGCGAGCAATTGGTGATGGCCAACACCAAATTGCTCGAGCAGGAGCTGACCAACGTCGCCGAGCTCAAGGTCCAGCGCACGTTCCTGCGGTTCGCGCTGACCTACCAGACCGATCCCGACGTGATCGAGCGGCTCGGCGAGATCCTCGACGAGGCGGTGAAGCCGATCAAGACCTGCCGGCTGGTCCGCTCCGGAGCGACGGCGTTCGGACCGTCGTCGATCGATTGCGAATTGGTCTACGACGACCGCTCGCGCGACCCGGAGGTGCTGGCGCGGCACAAGTCGGCGGTGATCGTCGCGGTGCTGCGCATCTTCGCGCGCGAAAAGATCGATTTCGCCTACCCGACCCAGACCACCTTCACCGCCGCGCCCGACGGCGCACTGGTGATGCCCTACGCCACTCCGGCCGCATTGCCTTCCACGCCCGGCAAGGCCTAGGGCGGCGGGATGCCGATCGCCACGCTCGACGACATCCGCGCCAAGGTCGGCCAGCCGCTCGGCTGCTCGGACTGGATCGCGGTCGGGCAGGAGCGGATCGACGCCTTCGCCGAGGCGACCGAGGACCGCCAGTTCATCCATGTCGATCCCGCGCTGGCGCGCCGGACCCCGTTCGGCGGGACGATCGCACACGGCTTCCTGTCGCTATCGCTGCTGAGCCGGATGGCGGCCGACGTGATGCTGGTTCCGGACAGCGCGCGGATGGTCGTCAACTACGGGCTCGACCGGGTCCGCTTCCTCGCCCCGGTGCGCTCGGGCAGCCGGGTGCGCGGCCATTTCACGCTTGCTTCGGTCGACGAGAAGTCGGCCGGGCAATATCTCGTCAAGCACGACGTCACGGTCGAGATCGACGGCGCCGAAAAGCCCGCCCTCACCGCCCAGTGGCTCGGGCTGATCATCACCTGAAGGAGCACATCATGTCCGTCCGCGATGCCGTTATCGTCTCTACCGCGCGCACCCCGATCGGCCGCGCCTACAAGGGTGCATTCAATGCCACTCCGGGCGCGACGCTCGGCGCCTTGTCGCTCCAGCCCGCGATCGAGCGCGCCGGGATCGACCCGGGCGAGATCGACGATGTGGTGTGGGGCGCGGTGCTGACCCAGGGCACCCAGTTCGGCAATATCGCGCGCCAGGTCGCGCTGCGCGCCGGCTGCCCGGTCGGGGTCGCGGGGCAGACCATCGACCGGCAGTGCGCCAGCGGGCTGATGGCGATCGCCACCGCCGCCAAGCAGGTCGTCGTCGACCGCATGGATATTGTCGCCGCTGGCGGCCAGGATTCGATCTCGATGGTGCAGACGCCCGAGATGCGCATTGCCATCGATCCGTCGCTCGTGGCGATGCACAAGAATGTCTACATGCCGATGCTGCAGACCGCCGAGACGGTCGCCCAGCGCTACGGCATCGGCCGCGAGGCGATGGACGAATATGCGCTCCAGTCGCAGCAGCGCACCGCCGCCGCCCAGGCGGAGGGGCGGCTCGCCGCCGAGATCGTGCCGGTGACGGTCGAGATGGGCATCAAGGACAAGGAGAGCGGCCAGGTCTCGATGCGCCAGGTGACGCTCGACAAGGACGAGGGCAACCGGCCGGAGACCACGCTCGAAGGGCTCCAGTCGCTTCAGCCGGTGCTCGGGCCTGGCACCAGCATCACCGCCGGCAACGCCAGCCAGCTGTCCGACGGCTCGTCGGCGTGCATCGTGATGGACGCGGCGCTGGCCGAGAAGCGCGGGATTGAGCCGTTGGGTCGTTACATCGGCATGGCCGTGGCCGGCACCGAGCCCGACGAGATGGGCATCGGCCCGGTCTATGCGGTGCCGAAGCTGCTCGAGCGGTTCGGGCTCAAGGCGGACGACATCGGCCTGTGGGAATTGAACGAGGCGTTCGCGGTGCAGGTGCTCTATTGCCGCGACAGGCTCGGCATCCCCAATGACAAGCTCAACGTCAACGGCGGCGCGATCTCGATCGGACACCCCTATGGCATGAGCGGCGCGCGCCTCACCGGCCACGCGCTGATCGAAGGCAAGCGCCGCGGCGAACGCTATGTCGTCGTCACCATGTGCGTCGGCGGCGGAATGGGCGCGGCAGGCCTGTTCGAAGTCCTGTAGCGCCGAGCGCAGCGACGCCGGCGCGAAGCGCCGCCAGCCCTGATCGAGAGACGCGAAAATCCCGTGATGTCCGTTCGGACGCGCCCGCTGGCCGGCCTCCAGTAACAGCCCGCCTTGTAGCCCGCGCCGGCCTCCGACCCCGGAGCTCGCTTGACTTGCACTCGATCCCGGCGATGCTGGCCCCGACGATCTTCAGTTGGAGCGTGGCGTATGGTGTCGCGAGTTTCCCGTTTCCGGCTACCCGTCTTGGCCCTCGTAGCGGCCGGTCTGGCCTTGGCCACAATCAGCTCGGCGAACGCGCAGTTCTATACCTTCTGCTACGCTTACGGCGACAGGAACTCCGACGAGATCCAGGTGCTGACCGAGATCGTCGAAAGTTCGACAAGCTTTGGCGACTTTGACCGCAAGCAAGCCTGGTTCGACTTGGTCGAAAAAAACCCGACTGCCCGTCAGCGAGTCTCCCGAAATGGTGGTACTGGAGGCGATTGCAGCACCTATTCGAAGCGTGAGAGCGCGGAGCGCTTGCACGCTGAAAAACGTGCCAAGTACATTTACTCCGATTTGCTTCCGGTTAGGCTCGCCAATACCGTCGCTGTTGAAAATCGCGACAAGGTCGAGATCGTGATTCCGCGCTCAGCGGGCAATCAGGACTCCGCTTCGGGACAGGCCCGGCCTCAGGACGTCCGCCGGACAAGTGAGGAAGTCGCCGTCCGCAATGCCCGGCGACAGGCGGACTATGATGCGGCATTGAAGGCTCGGGACGAGCAGATCGCCCGGAGTAGGGCCGCCCATGCCGCAGCAGTCCAGCGCGGCGCCCAAGCGGTCGAGGATTATGCGGCAGCCGCCGACCAGCATGTACGCGAGCTCAATGCCGTGAAGGCCGAGGGTGCTCGACGCCAGGCCGAATATACGGCGCAGCTCCAGCAGTTCCGCTCATCGACGACGGCGCAATGCGTCCCGTCGTCCATCGGCGTCGCTGGCGCCTGGGCGAAAGATGAGGCAGCCGCACGCTTGAACCTCGAGCGAATGCGTTCGTCGCAATGCGGCGTTGCGCCGATCACGAATATCGTCTGTCGCTCGGCGAACTTCAGCCTGCCAATCGCAGGGCGCGCCAAGCTTGCAAACGAGTATGAGTGCTCAGGGATCTGCATGGGCGGATTGCAATGCGAGCAAGGCGCGCCTTCGGCCGCTGTCCGTCGCTGATCGAGAACGAAGGGCTCTAGCTCAAGAAATCCGTCCCTCTGATCCAGCGGCTGGCCATCCATTTCACCCCGTCGCTCACCGGCAGTCCGGCGTGGATCATGCGCGGGTCGGGATTGTCGTTCATCAGGACATTGCGGAACACCAGCATGTCGCCGACCTCGCCGCGCACGCGCACCTTGATCTTGGGAAAGTCGGTCTCGCCGCCGACGAAGCCGTCGTTGAGCCAGATCAGGGCGGTCAGCACGCGGACCGAAACATTGTCGGGCGAGGTGCCGTCGTGGTGCGGTTTGTATTGCTGGCCCGGCGCATAACGCAGGATGTTGAGCGGTTCGCCCCAGCCGGGCTCGGTGCCGGTCGCGTCGGCGATGCAGCGGTTGACCTCCTGCACGACAAGATCCTCGGCAACCGGCGGAATGTGCGCCGCCGAAGCGTCGCGCGCCGGGTCGAACGCGGCCTCGCCCGACAGGTTCAGGATCGATGCCTTTTCCATCCATGGCGTGCCAAGGATCATCAGATAGCGGCACTCGGCGGCGCTGAACAATTTGGGATAAAGCGCGATGTAGGGGTCGCGCGACACGATCGTCGGGCGGACGCTCTTCAGCCTGGCGCGGCACGTCATATGGTCGAGGAAGGCGTGCTGGAGCGCCGCGAAACGGTCCTCGCGCGCGAGCTCCGCCAGCATCTGCCGGGCAGCGACCGGGTCCGGCGCGCAGCCGATCCCGGCGGCGGTGAAATAGACCCACGCCCGCCGTCCGTCCTCGTAGCCCAGGCTCGCCGCCTGGCGCACCGCGGCCAAGGCGGCAGCGCGATCGGGCGGACCGAAGTCGCCGAACAGCCGCGCCTCGGCCAAGGCCATCGCCGCAGCGCCATCGCTCCTTGCTTGTCGTTCGAGTTCGGCCAGCTCCACCATCGCGCCAAATTGCCGCGCGCTTGTCCTTTTGTCACGCCGCCCTAGACTCGGCGCCTCAAGGCGTAGGGAGCGGTCCGATGGGTGCACTCGAAGTCGTGGCCCTGGCCGCATCGACCAGCCTGCTCGCCGGCTGGCGGCTGTACCTCGTCACTTTGGTCACCGGAATCGCCATGAAGTTCGGCTGGATCGCGCTGCCGGACCAGCTTTCTGCGCTCGATGTCATCGCCAGCCCGTGGGTGATCGGCGCCGCGGCGGTCGGGACATTGGCCGAATTCTTCGCCGACAAGATCGCCTGGGTCGACAGCGCGTGGGACGCGATCCATTCGTTCATCAGGCCGCTGGGCGGCGCCCTGCTCAGCCTGGCGATCGTCGATTCGTCTGACCCCGCCTGGCAGGTCGCCAGCTTCCTGCTCGGTGGTGGCGGCGCGCTGATCGCCCATGCCGGCAAGGCGGGCGCGCGCACCCTGGTCAACGCCAGCCCCGAGCCGTTCAGCAACATCGCCGTGTCGACCGCCGAGGATGTCGCCACCGGCGGCCTGCTCGCCTTGGCCATCGCCAACCCGATCGCCGCCGCGCTGGTCGCGCTGATCCTGGTCATCGGCTCGCTGTGGCTGGTGGTCGCCGCGCGCCGCGCGCTCAAGGGCCTGCTCGAGCGGGTCGCGCCGCCGCGGCGCCCGGTGGGCTAGCCGAAGCTAGCCTACCTTGCGCACCCGCCCCGAGCCGTTGTTGATGGTCGTCACGGCCGAGGCCGAGCCGCGATAGCGCACCTCGCCGGAGCCGTTGATCACGCTGCTCAGCGAGCGCTCGGCGTTGACCTCGACATCGCCGCTGCCCGACACCACCACCGAGGCGTTGGCCGCGGCGAGCCCGCGCGCGTCGACATTGCCCGATCCGTCGACCGCAACCGCCAGCGATGCGGTCCGGCCGAACGCGCTGATGTTGCCCGACCCACCGATCGCCAGCGCCAGCCTGCTTCCCGACACGCCTTCGATGCGCCCGCTGCCGCTGCCGTTGAGCGCCATCGCGTCGAGCGCCGAAACGGTGATCACGATCCGCACCGGCTTGCGCGTGCGGTAGGAATGGCGCGCGTCGAGGATCAGCTTGCCGCGCTTAATGTCGCTCCTGAGCAGCGGCAGGATATTGCTTTCAGCGGTGATGGTCAGCGACGGCGCCGGCCCGACGCGCACCACGATCTCGCTCGTGCCGCGCGATTCGATCTGCGTGAAATTGCCGATCGGGCGCTGCTGGGTGACGATCTGGCCGTTGCCGGTAACCGGTGCCCGCCCGTCGACAAGCACGCTCGACCAACCCTGGGCGAAGCCGTCCGTTGGAGCGAGGAACAATGCCGCCGCGGCGGCGATGGTCAGCAAATTAGCAAATCTACGCATCGCGACTCTCCTGATGACGCTACATTTGTAGCGCCCCGGACGCCCTGCGCCATCGCCTTTCGACGAACGGATGAACGGCCTTTCGGAAAGCGCGGCGCCTAGCGCGCGTTGGCGGCGATGAACTTCTCGACCACCGGTGCGATCCGCTCGCGCCACTTGCGGCCGTTGAAGATGCCGTAATGGCCAACGTCTTTGGCCATCAGATATTGCTTCTTGGCCGCCGACAGCTTGGCCGCGAGGTCGAGCGCGGCGCGGGTCTGGCCGAGCCCGGAAATGTCGTCGCGCTCGCCCTCGATCGTCAGCAGTGCGGTGCGCGTGATCGCCTTGGGGTCGACCAGCCGGCCGCGGTGCCTGAACTCGCCCTTGGGCAGCAGATGGCGCTGGAACACAACGTCGACGGTCTGGAGGTAGAAAGCCGCGTCGAGATCCGCGACCGAGCGGTATTCGTCGTAGAATTCGCGGGTCGAATCCGCGCTCTCCTCGTCGCCGACGACGAGGTGCTTGAACATCTCCCAGTGCGAAACGAGGTGGCTTCCGAGGTTCATGGTCATGAAGCCGGCGAGCTGGAGGAAGCCCGGATAGACCTGCCGACCGGCGCCCGGATAGATCATCGGCACGGTGGCGATGACGTTGCGCTGGAACCAGGCGTGCGGCCGCTCGGTCGCCAGCGAATTGACCGCGGTCGGCGCCTCGCGCGTGTCGACCGGCCCGCCCATCATGGTCAGCGAGCGCGGCGTCGCGGGGTGCTTGTCGGCATTCATCAGCGCGGTCGCCGCAAACGCCGGGACCGACGGCTGGCACACCGCCAGCATGTGCGCGCCGGGCCCGATCTGCTCGAGGAACGCGACCAGGTAATCGATGTAATCGTCGAGGTCGAAATCGCCCTCCTCGACCGGCACCATCTTCGCGTCGCGCCAGTCGGTAATGTAGACGTCATGTTTCGGCAGCATCCGCGCCACCGTGCCGCGCAGCAGGGTCGCGAAATGGCCGCTCATCGGCGCCACGATCAGCAGCTTGGGGCCGGGATCGGCAACGTCGACCTTGCGGAAATGCTTGAGCTGGCCGAACGGCTTTTTCAGCACGACCCGCTCGTCGACCGCGACCAGGCTCTTGCCGACCTGCACCTCGTCGATTCCGAACTCGGGCTTGCCGCGCGGCGCCGAGGCGTGGGCGAACACGTCGAGGCTGGCGGCGACCACCGGGCCCATCGAGCCGTAGCCGAACGGATTGGCCGGATTGTTCAGCCACCCCGCGCCCATCGAAGCCATCCGGCTCGCCCCGGCGAGGAACGAGCGCTGCACTTCATAGGCGTCGTAAAGCATCCGGATTCCTTGATTGGGGACGGTGACCAAACAGTCTGGCGGCCATTCGTTCCGTCTTCAATCGAAATGCTGCGCCGCACTTGCCGCATTGCAGCGATTGAGGCGCCGCGGCCACACTGATAGGGCGCGCGCATGGCCTCCGCCCCACAGCATCAGCGTCCCAAGGGGCGAAGCCTCGGCAGCCTCAAGATGGTGTGGGGTTTTGCCCGGAAATATCCGCTCCAGCTCGCCGCGGCGCTCGCCGCTTTGCTGGTCGCCGCCGCCGCGACCTCCGGCGTGCCCTATGCCTTCAAGCTGATCATCGACCGCGGCTTCGGCGCCGACGGCGGCGGCGGCGGCGACATCGCCCGCTGGTTTGAATATCTTTTGTTCCTGGTGGTAATCATGGCGCTCGCCACCGCCGCGCGCTTCTATGCGGTCAGCTGGATCGGCGAGCGGGTGGTGGCCGACATCCGCCTCGCGGTGCACCGCAACCTGCTGCGCCAGTCGCCCGCCTTCTTCGAAGAGAACCGGCCGGCCGAGATCACCAGCCGCATCACGGTCGATACCGCGCTGATCGAGCAGGTGGTCGGCTCGGCGGTGTCGATCGCGCTCCGTAACCTGATCATGGGCACGGTGTGCGCGGCGATGCTGTTCGTGCTCGCGCCCAAGCTCGCCTCGATGCTGCTGCTCGGCATCCCACTGATCCTCGGGCCGGTGCTGATCCTCGGCGGCCGGCTGCGCAGCGTGTCCGCGAAAAGCCAGGATCGCATGGCCGACGTCGGCACGGTCACCGGCGAGGTGCTGGGCGCGATGAAGGTCGTCCAGGCGTTCAACCAGCAGGGCCGCGAGGCCGAGCGCTTCACCGCCGCCACCGAAACCGTGTTCGCCACCGCCAAGAAGCGCATTGCGCTCCGCGCAATCATGACTGCGCTGTTCATCCTGATCATCTTCGGATCGGTGACGATGATCATCTGGGCCGGCGCGGTCGATGTCGCCGCCGGGCGCATGTCGGGCGGCACGATCGCCGCCTTCGTGCTCTACGGCGGGCTGGTTGCCGGCGCGTTCGGCGCGCTCAGCGAGGTCTATGGCGACCTGCTGCGCGCGGCCGGCGCGTCCGAGCGGCTCGGCGAGCTGCTGGTCGTCGAGCCGGCGATCACCGCCCCCGCCGACCCGGCCAAGCTGCCCGAGCCGCCGCTCGGCAGCCTGGCGTTCGAGCACGTCACCTTCCGCTACCCGACCCGGCCGGAAGTCGCGGCGCTCGACGATTTCTCGCTCGCCGTGGCACCGGGCGAGATGCTTGCCGTGGTCGGGCCGTCGGGCGCCGGCAAGACCACCTTGTTCCAGCTCGCCCAGCGCTTCTACGACCCGCAGGCCGGGCGCGTGCTGCTCGACGGCGTCGACCTCACCGCCGCCGACCCGGCCGACGTCCGCCAGCGCATCGCGATGGTGCCGCAGGAGGTGGTGATCTTCGCCGCCTCGGCGCGCGACAATTTGCGCTACGGCAATTGGGACGCCGACGAGGATGCCATCTGGCAGGCCGCGCGCGACGCCAATGCCGAGGGCTTCCTGCGCGAGCTTCCCGACGGACTCGACACCTTCATGGGCGAAGGTGGCGCGCGGCTGTCGGGCGGCCAGCGCCAGCGCATCGCCATCGCCCGCGCTTTGCTCCGCCACGATGCGCCCTTGCTGCTGCTCGACGAGGCGACCAGCGCGCTCGACGCGGAGAGCGAGCAGCTCGTCCAGCAGGCGCTCGAGCGGCTGATGGCGCGGCGCACGACGATCGTTATCGCCCACCGCCTCGCCACCGTCCGCGCCGCCGACCGGATCGTCGTGATGGAGAGCGGGCGTATCGTCGAACAGGGCCGCCACGCCGATCTCGCCGCCCAGGCCGGCCTCTATTCGCGCCTCGCCAGGCTTCAGTTCGACGCCTGACGCATCCGTTCGGCAATCGCGCCCGTATCTCCTGACGCCCGCCTCGAGCGGATACGAAAAAAGGAGAGTTTTCCCATGTTGTCGAACCGCTTCATCTTTGCCCTTGCCGGCTCCGCAATGCTCGCCGCCGGAGCCCCCGCCGTCGCCAAGAACCCGATGGTCGGCGGAGCCGCCATGTACCCCAACAAGAATATCGTTCAGAACGCAGTCAATTCGAAGGACCACACCACGCTCGTCGCCGCGGTCAAGGCCGCCGGCCTGGTCGAAACGCTCTCCGGCAAGGGCCCGTTCACGGTCTTCGCGCCGACCAACGCAGCCTTCGCCAAGCTTCCCGCCGGAACCGTCGAGACGCTCGTCCAGCCCGCCAACAAGGGCACGCTGACCTCGATCCTTACCTACCATGTGGTGCCCGGCAAGATCACTGCGCAGCAGATTGCCGCCAAGGCCCGCGCCAACCGCGGGACCGCGACCTACTCCACGGTCAATGGCGGAACGCTCAGGTTCCATGCCAAGGGCCGCGGCTGGGCGGTGATGGACGCCAAGGGCAACATGGCCATGATCACGATTGCCAACGTGATGCAGAAGAACGGCGTCATTCACGTCATCGATACGGTGCTGATGCCCTAAGCCCCCTTGGGCCCGGCACCCGCGGCGGGAGCGAACGGCGGTGGCATTCCTGGGCCTCGCCGCGCACGCTCCCGCCGCACCCTCTGCTTTCCTTTCGCGGCGCCATTCGCCATGACCCTGACGATGACCAGACCCGCGGAGGCCAGCGACGAAGCGCGGCGCGAGCTTGCCGCCTTGTTCCCGGCCATCGCCTCGGGCGACCGCCGCGCCTTCGCCGCGCTTTACCAGCGGACTTCGGCCAAGCTTTACGGGGTCGCGCTGCGCATCCTCGGCAGCGAAACCGACGCTCAGGAGGTGCTCCAGGACGTCTATGTATCGGTGTGGCGCAATGCCGGGCGCTTCCGGGCCGATCGGGCCAGCCCGATCACCTGGCTCGCAGTGCTCGCCCGCAACCGGGCGATCGATCGTATCCGCGGCCGCAAGCCCGCTGCCGCCTCGCTCGACGAGGCCGGCCATCCAGCGTCGGACGATCTGAACGCGCTCGAGCAGCTTGAGCAGGCCGGCGAGCGCGAACGGCTCGATCATTGCCTCGGCGAGCTCGACGAGCAGCCGCGCCGGGCGATCGTCGCCGCCTTTCTCGACGGCGCCAGCCACAGCCAGCTGGCGCAGCGCGAAGCTGTCCCGCTGGGCACGCTCAAGAGCAGGATCCGCCGCGCGCTCATCGCGCTCAGAATGTGTCTCGAATCATGACCGCCGACCGTCTCACTCCCGATGATCGCTCCGCCCTCGCCGCGGAGCTCGCGCTTGGCCTGCTCGAAGGCGACGAGCTTAGCGACGCGCGTGCGCTCGCGGCCCGCGACGCTGCGTTCCGCGCCGAAGTCGAACGCTGGGGCGCGCGCTTCGCGCCATTGCTCGATAATGTCGCCGACAAGGTACCCGAGCCTGCCATCTGGCAGTCGATCGAAGCGGCCATCGAGCCTGCTCGCGGCGCGGCCAATGACGATCAACCCGATCTCCGCCGCCGGCTTGCCCGTTGGCGGATGGCTTCGGGCGGGCTCGGCGCGCTTGCCGCCGCGCTGGCGCTGGTCCTGTTGACCCGCCCGCAGCCCCAGGCGGCGCCCGCCACCGCCCCCGCGCCGCAGATTGCGGCCGCCACGCCGATGGTCGCCATGCTCGCCGGCAACGACCCCGCCCCGGTGCGGCTCGTCGCCAATTGGGACCCGGCCGCGCGCCAGCTGATCGTCACTCCGGCGATGACCCCGCCGCACGACCCGGCGCGGGCGATGGAGGTGTGGGTGATCCCCGCCGACGGCACGCCGCATTCGATGGGCCTGATGCCGGCCGAAGGGCCGATGCGCGGCACGATCGACCCGGCGATGGGTCGGTTGCTGCGTTCCGGCGCAACTCTCGCCATCTCGATCGAACAGCCCGGGGGCTCGCCGACCGGTGCGCCCCAGGGCCCGGTGGTCGCGCGCGGTGAATTGATCGCCGCCTGAGCGCATCCGTTTGCGCTTGCGGGGCGTATCTCCTGCATGACGACGAATATCCCCCTATCGCGCCGCGCCATGCTCGGCGGCTGCGGCGCGGTCGCCGCGCTGACGGCCGCTCCGGCATTCGCCGCCCCGGCCAAGTCGCGCCGCTTCGAGGTGCAGATGAGCGACACCCAGTGGCGCGCCAGGCTCGGGGCGGAGCGCTTCCGGATCCTGCGCAGGGCGGGCACCGAGCGGCCGTTTACCTCGCCGCTCAACCGCGAGAAGCGGCGCGGCGTGTTCTTCTGCGCCGGCTGCGACCTGCCGCTCTATCCGTCGACCGCCAAGTTCGACAGCGGCACCGGCTGGCCCAGCTTCTGGCGCGCCTTCCCCGGCGCCACCGGCACCAGCCGCGACCGCACGCTCGGCATGACCCGGGTCGAGGAACATTGCCGGCGCTGCGGCGGCCATCTCGGCCACATCTTCGACGATGGCCCGCGGCCGACCGGGAAGCGGCACTGCATCAACGGCCTCGCGCTCGTTTTCCGCCCCGCCTGATGCTCGTCTTCCTGCTCGCCTTTCTCGGCGGCATCCTCACCATCCTCAGCCCGTGCATCCTGCCGGTGCTGCCGTTCGTCTTCGCGCGCGCCGATCGCCCGTTCCTGACCAATGGCCTTCCGCTGCTCGCCGGAATGGCGGCGACCTTCGCGCTGTTCGCCACCCTCGCGACGCTCGGCGGCGAGGCGGAGCTGGCCGCAAGCCAATGGGGCCGCTGGCTGGCGCTGGCGCTGCTCGCCGGCTTTGCCCTGCTGCTGATTTTTCCGGCGCTGGCGGAGCGCGCGATGCGGCCGCTGGTCGGGCTGGGCAATCGCCTTGCCGAGCGCAGCGATCAGGGCGGCGGCGGCGTCGGCGCGTCGTTGTTGCTCGGCGCAGCGACCGGCCTGCTGTGGGCGCCGTGCGCGGGCCCGATCCTCGGCCTCATCCTGACCGGCGCGGCGCTCGGCGGGGCGAGCGCCAACACCGCCTTGCTGCTGTTCGCCTACAGCGCCGGCGCCGCGACCAGCCTCGCGCTTGCACTGCTCGTGGGAGGCCGGGTCTATGCCGCCATGCGCCGCTCGATCGGCACCGGCGAGACGGTGCGCAAGCTGCTCGGCGTGCTGATCCTGCTCGGCGTCGCCGCGATCGCCCTGCGGCTAGACACCAAGGTGCTGGCCCGGCTGTCGAGCGGACCGACCAACCAGGTCGAACGCACGCTGGCCGGCTGGCTCGGGCTCGGCGAGACCATGCCCGCCAGCAGCACCGATCTTGGCGACAAGGGCCCGATGCCGCCGATCGACGGCGCGACGCTGTGGCTCAACTCCCCGCCGCTCGACCGCGAGGCGCTCAAGGGCAAGGTCGTGCTGGTCGATTTCTGGACCTACAGCTGCATCAATTGCATCCGCACCGTGCCCCACGTCGAGGCCTGGCATCGCCGCTACGTGCGCGACGGGCTGGTGGTGGTCGGGGTGCACACGCCCGAGTTCGCGTTCGAGCGCGATCCGGCCAACGTCCGCCGCGCCATCGCCGACTTCGGCATCACCTACCCGGTCGCCGTCGACAACGACTGGAAGATCTGGCGCGCGTTCGACAACCGCTACTGGCCGGCGCATTATCTGATCGACGCCAACGGCCGCCTGCGCCGCTTCCACTTCGGCGAGGGCGGCAAGGACGAGACCGAAGCCGCCATCCGCCGCCTGCTCGCCGAGGCCGGTCGCCGCCCCGACGCGCGCCGCGCCGAGGTCGCCACCAGCGGCGCGGCGATCGCGTCGAGCGGCCAGGTCTATACCCGCGAAACCTATGTCGGCTTCGGCCGCGCGGAGAAGTTCGTCTCCCCCGGCGGCTTCGCGCGGGATGCCGACAAGGCCTATGCCGCCCCGCCGGCGCTCGCGCTCGGCGAATGGGCCTACGCGGGCCCTTGGAACGTCACCTACCAGCGCGGCCGATCGCTCGCGCCGGGCGCGGCGCTGTCGATCCGCTTCAAGGCGCGCGACCTCCACCTCGTGCTTGGAAGCGCGAGCGGCGAACCGGTGCGCTTCACGGTCACGCTCGACGGCCAGGCGCCCGGCGCCGACGCGGGCGTCGACATCGCCGCCGACGGCACCGGCACGATCCGCGGCCAGCGCCTCTACCAGCTCGTCCGCCACCGCTCCGGCGCGCGCGAGCGGACCTTCACCATCACCTTCGAACAGCCCGGCGCCGAAGCCTACGCCTTCACCTTCGGCTGAATTGGCGTTCACGGCGCCTGAGGTCTAGTTTGTGCCGATGACATCGGATTGGGAATACGACCGAGACGGTGCGCTCCGCTTCGTCGGCGCGGCTGCCGAGCATCTCGCGTACTTCGCCTCCCTGCCGCCATTCGCGGCCGAAAACTCGCCGCCCGGGAAGCGGCTGTTTAACATGCCAGCGCTTGCCGAGCGCCTGACGGGCGGCCCCATTGGCGATCTTGCCCGGCGAGTCTTGGGTGACACCGCACGGCCCGTTCGGGCGCTGGCGTTCGACAAGCGCGCTGATTGTAACTGGGCCCTGGATTGGCACCAGGATCGCACCATCGCGGTGCGGCGGCGTCTGTCGATTCCCGGCTTTGGTCCGTGGGGGCGCAAGATCGGCCAGTTGCACGTCGCTCCGCCCCAATCGATCCTCGAACGCATGTTGACCGTTCGCATCCACCTCGATGAGGTAAGAGCCGATGACGCGCCGCTTCTAGTGGCTCCGGGATCGCATCGACTTGGCCGCATCGCCGAGCACGATATTCCGCGGGTTGTCGCCAAGCTCGGCGCGCGTAGCTGCTTGGCCGCGCCCGGCGATGTCTGGGTATACGCAACGCCTATCCTGCACGCCTCGCGCTTGGCCCAAGGCAACGGCCGACGCCGTGTCCTCCAAGCCGACTATTCGGCTGATCCGCTTCCTGGCGGACTCGAATGGACTGGTGTCGGCTGAACGAAAAAGGGCGGCCCCGAAGGACCGCCCCCTTGTCTCGATCGCGCTGGGCGCGTGCTACCATTTGAGGTAGCGCTCGTTGCCGACGAAGCCCATCTTGGTGACGTTGGCGCGCTTGGTCACGGCGAGCACCTCATCGACCAATTCGTAGCGCGCTTCCGATTCCGGCTCGAGGTGAAGCTCGGGCACCGGGTTCATCTGCTGCGACGCCTCGAGATACAGCCGCAGCTGCTCGAGATCGACCGCGGCGCCGTTCCACAGCACGCCGCCCGCCTGGTTGATGATGATCTTGTTCTTGATCGGGTCGACCGGCGGCGGGGTGTCGTTCTGCTGGTTCTGCGGCAGGTCGAGCTTCACCGCGTGGGTCTGCGGCGGGATGGTGATGATCAGCATGATGATCATCACCAGCATAACGTCGATCAGCGGCGTCGTGTTGATCTCCATCATCGGCTCGCCGGCCGAGTTGTCGGAGGTGGTTTGCATTGCCATGGCGGCGGGTCCTCGAAACTGAAGCTTACTGGTTAACCAGCGGGTTGGGCTGCGAGATGAAGCCGACGCGGGCGAAACCGGCGCGCTGCATGGTGATCACGGCGCCGCCGATGCAGCGGTAGGGCGTGTTGATGTCGCCGCGGATATGCGCTTCGGGCATATTCTCCTCGGTGACGTTCTCCGGCCCGCCGACGTCCTTGATCAGATCCTCGAGCTGCTTGACCGCCTTGTCGAGCAGCTCGTCGCTGTCGACCCGGGTCAGGTTCCAATAGACCTCGCACTCGCCGCCGGGGCCGGCGCGGACCGACAGGTTGACGTTCTCGGGCTTGGTCTGGGTGACCTCATAGGCGACCGTCGGCAATTGCACCGGGATCGACTGCAACACCACCGGGACGGCGATGAGGAAGATGATCAGCAGCACCAGCATCACGTCGACCAGCGGCGTGGTGTTGATGTCCGACATCGGGATGTCGTCGTCGCCGCTTTCCTGGCCTACGCTCATTCCCATGGATTCAGGTTCCTACCGAAAAAGACGTTCTTGAACTTGGCGTTTTCCGCGAGGGACCGGCGCGGCACTCCGGCCGGCCCCTCGCAAAGGATTTAGCTGACTCGGTCGGACTGGGCGCCGGTCGAGGTCATTCCGGTGCGCAGCGGTTCGCTTCCGCGCTGGGTCGGAGCGGCCGCGGTCTTGGTCTGCGCGCGCGGGCTGACGGTCGCCATCGCCGGCTTCACCGAACCGCCCGAGGCGAGGTAGCCGTGGACGTCGTTGGTGAACGCGCCAAGGTCTTCCATGATCGTCTTGTTGCGGCGGATGAGCCAGTTGTAGGCGAGCACCGCCGGAACCGCGACGATCAGGCCGAGCGCGGTCATGATTAGCGCCTCGCCGACCGGACCGGCGACGGTGGTGATCGAGGCGTCGCCGGTGGCGCCGATCTTGATCAGCGCGCGGTAGATGCCGACGACGGTTCCGAACAGGCCGATGAACGGCGCGGTCGAGCCGACCGTGGCGAGGAACGCCAGGCCTTCGCCGAGGCGGGCGCCGATCGCACCCTGCGAGCGGGCGAGGCCGCCGGCGACCCACTCATGCTGGTCGACCGGGTCGGTCAGCTTGCTGTGCTGGTCCTGGGCGAGCAGCGCGTCGTCGACGATCGCGCGATAGGCGCTCTTCTGGTCGAGCTTGGTCGCGGCTTCCTTGAGGTTGGCCGAATTCCAGAAATTGGCGCGGACCTTCTTGCCCTGGTTGATGATCTTCTGCTGCTGCATCAGCTTGGTGAACAGGATGTAGAAGCTGGCGATCGACATCACGATCAGGATGATGAAGGTGGCCCACGAAATGATACCGCCCTCGTTGAGCGCGTTCAGCAGGCCGAATTCCTTGCCGTGAACGGCGGCGCCCGAAGCTGGAGTTGCCATAGTTTTCGACTTTCCTCTGTGTTTTCGCTTTGGTTGAATCAGTCAGCTATTGAAGCTGCCATCGGATCGGAATGGTGGGCGTCTTGGCGGTCGTCGGGTTGCCGCTCGAATCCTGCGCCGGCTCGTACCGGGCGCGCGCCTTGGCGATCCGGCAGGTGGTCGAATCCAGCGCGCGCGACCCGCTCGACCCGACGACTGCGCAGTCGGTCGCGCGGCCATTGGGACCGATCGTCAGCACGATCCGGACGGTGCCCTGCTCCTCGTTCTCGATCGCGCTCTGCGGATAGTCGTCCGCACTGAACTGCGCCTGCAGGCTGCCCGACAGCGACTTCGGCTGCGTGACCCGCGGAGCGGGCGGCGGAGCCGGCGGAGCGGGCGGCGCAGGGGTATAGACCGGCGCCGGCGGCGGCGGCGGGGTCAGCGGCGTCGGCGGGCTCTGGATCGGCGACGGAATATTGATCCGGGTGAGCGGCGGCGGAGCGCTGATTTCCGGCGGCGGGGGAAGCGGCGTGTCTTCCGGCGGGGGCGGCGGCTCCTCGGGGGGCGGCGGCTCTTCCTCGACGTTGACGACCTTCAGCTCCTCGAGCTTCTCCTTGACCGCATTATAGGCCAGGCCGGTCACGATCGCGTAACCGAGGACGATGTGGATCAGCGCGACGACGATGATCGCAGCCGTCCGGTTGGAGCTCATTTGTCTGCGTTGGGCGTAGGACATTAACCCGCGGCTCTCCTTCCATTCCGCGACCAGGGGCCGCGGCCAATTTTGCGAAGCGCGGTCTCGCGCAAAGCTTGTCGAGACTGCCGATGTATCAACATATCATCGGCCGAACGACGCGCCTCTCTAATGAAGCCAAAATGGTGGCGCAACGACTTTGTTCCCGAATCGTCATGACTCTCGTCGGGCGATTGGAGCAAGCCCTTCGAACGACGCGATTTCTATTCCGACCCCGGCAGCGTCCGCATAAATATCCGGCTTGGACGTAACGACGCGCAGCGCGCTCACCCCGTGCAGCGCCGCGACCCGCTCGTAGATGCGCCGCGCAAGCGTCTCCTGGAGGTTGTAACGACGCTCGGCCGCGAGGCGGCGGATCTCGGTGCGCAGGAAGTCGTAATCCCACGCGTGGGCCGGATCGTCGTCGGCGGGGGCGTCGAGATCGCTAAGCCACAGCTCGACCGTCACCAGCAAGCGCTGCGGAGCGCCGACTTCATAATCGTGGAAGCCGATGTCGGTCATCACTTTCAGCCGCTCCAGCAGGATCCGGTTGGAGCGCACCGCCAGCGCGCGCGGAATCAATCCCTCAAGCTTGCCCGTCTCGTCGCTCATTCAAGGCTCCAGATGCTGCACGTCGCGCGGCAGTGCGAGGAAACGCTGGCCGCCGTCGATGACGATCGTCTGGCCGGTCACCGCCGGCGCTTCGATCAGATAGCGCAGCGCCGCGACCACGTCGCCCGGCGTGACCCCGCGGCCGAGCGGATTGTGCGCATGCATCGCCGCGAAATTCGCCTCGCTCTGGCCGGGCGAGCGCAACATCAGCGCGGGCGCGATGGCGTTGACCCGGATCCCTGCGCCCGCGAACGCCCGCGCCGCCAGCTCGGTGTAGCCGGCCAGCGCCATCTTCGACAGCGTGTAGCTCAGGAAATCGGGATTGGGCGCGGCGAGTTTCGAATCGAGCAAATTGATCACCAGCCGGTCGCCCTGCCCGCCCGCCGTAGCAAACCGTTCCGTAAGCAATGCCGGTGCGCGCACGTTGACCGCCATGTGCGCGTCGAACTCGTCGCTGCTGAACGCTTCGGCACGGTCCTCGGCGAAGCGCGCGGCATTGTTGACCAACAAGGCCGGCGGCGGGAGGTCGCCGAGCGCCGCGAAGATCCGCTCGGCGCAGTCCGGCGCGGCGAGGTCAGCCGCGACCTTGATCGCGCCCGCGGGCACCTCGTCGCCGTCGCGCCGCACATGCGCCACCACCGCCCAGCCGTCGGCCAGCAGCGCCTCGGCGATGGCCCGCCCGACCCTCTTGCCGGCCCCGGTGACGATCGCGGTGCGACGCTTGTCCATCGCTCGTCATTGCGAGGAGCGGAGCGACGAAGCAATCCAGTTTCGCGCCGACGCTGGATTGCTTCGTTCCGCTCGCAATGACAGGAGGGATGGCCGATGCCCGAGACCCGCCCCCCGATCCGCGCCGCCGGGCGCTCGCTGGCCGATCTCGCCGCGGCGCTCGACGGCAAGAGGCTACCGCCGGTCAACCAGTGGAATCCCGAGCATTGCGGCGACAGCCAGATGCGCATCGCCGCCGACGGCAGCTGGTTCCACATGGGCAGCCCGATCGCCCGCCCGGCGATGGTCCGGCTGTTCTCGACCGTGCTTCGCCGCGAGCCCGACGGCAGCCACGTGCTGGTCACCCCGGTCGAGAAATTGACGATCGAGGTCGAGGTGACGGCGTTTCGCGCCGTGGCGATGACCAGCGAGGGCACCGGCGACAGGCGCCGCATCGCATTCGAGCTCGACCATGCCGACGCGGTGATCCTCGGCCCCGCCCGTCCGCTGATCCTCGCCGAGGACGCCAACGGCCCGAGCCCGCGTGTCGCGGTCCGCCACGGGCTCGAGGCGCTGATCGTGCGCCCGGTCTATTACGAGCTTGCCGCCATCGCCCTCGACGAAGCGCACGACCCGCCCGGCGTGTGGAGCGACGGCGCCTTCTTCGCGCTCGACCGGTGACCATCGCCGATCGCCTCGCGCTGGCGCTCGCCGGCCCGGCCCCCGACGGCCTGCAGCACGGCGACCTGTTCGAGGGTGACTCGGAGGCGGGCCACGACGCCGCGGTGCTGGTCGCGATCACCCAACGCACCGAGCCCGGAGTCCTTCTGACGGTGCGGCGCGAGCATCTGCGCGCCCACGCCGGCCAGGTCGCCTTCCCCGGCGGCCGGCTCGACCCCGGCGAGGACCATGTCGCCGCCGCGCTGCGCGAAGCGTATGAGGAGATCGCGCTCGACCCGGCCCACGTCCGGCCGATCGCCACCGCCGACCCCTATCGCACGATCACCGGCTACCGCGTCGTTCCGGTCGTTGCCGCGATCCCGCCCGATCTCGACCTCGCGCCGCACGAAGACGAGGTCGCCGAGCTGTTCGAGGCGCCCTTGTCCTTCCTGGTCGATCCCGCCAACCACCGCCGCATGAGCACCGACTATCAGGGCGTCACGCGTCATTATTGGCAGATCGACTGGAACGGCCGGCGGATCTGGGGCGCGACCGCGGCGATGATCGTCAATCTCGCGCGCCGGCTCGAGCTCGCGTGAAGCTCGACGCCGCCGCCTGGCGCGCCAAGCGCGGGATCGCGCGGATCCTCGCCGCGCTCGATTCCGACAGCGGCTGCGTGCGCTATGTCGGCGGAGCGGTGCGCGACGAATTGCTCGGCTTGCCGGTCAGCGACATCGACCTCGCCACGCGGATCCTGCCCGAGCGCGTGCTCGAGCGGCTCGCCAAGGCGCGGATCAAGGCGGTCCCGACCGGCATCGCCCACGGCACGATCACCGCCATCGCCGACGGCCAGCCGGTCGAGATCACCACGCTGCGCAGCGACGTCTCGACCGACGGCCGCCGCGCCACCGTCGCCTTCTCCGACGACTGGCGCGCCGATGCCGAGCGCCGCGACTTCAGCATCAACGCGCTTTACGCCGACCCCGCGACCGGCGAGATCAGCGACTTCTTCGGCGGCCTCGACGACCTCGCGGCGCGCCGCGTGCGGTTCATCGGCGACCCGCTGAAGCGAATCGCCGAGGACCATCTGCGGATCCTGCGCTTCTTCCGCTTCCACGCCCGCTTCGGCTCGGGCGATCCCGACCCGGCAGGCCTTGAAGCTTGCACTGCGCGGGCCAACGATCTGATGGCCCTGTCGCGCGAGCGGATCGCCGACGAATTGACCAAGATCCTCGCGATCGACGATCCAACCCCGACCGTCGCGCTGATGCTCGAGCGCGGGATCCTCGACCCGGTCGTCCCCGAGATTGCCGGCGCGCAGCCGCTCGCCGCCCTCGTCGCGGCCGAACGCTCCGCCGGCATCGCCGCCGACCCGCTGCGCCGACTCGCCGCTCTGCTCCCGCCCGACCCTGCGGTCGCGACCGACGTCGCCGCCCGGCTCAAGCTGTCGAACAAGGCGCGCAAGCGCCTCGCGCTCGCCGCCGACCGCGACCTCGACGCAAGCCCGCGCGCGCTTGCCTATTGGATCGGCCCCGAAGGCGCGATCGACCGCCTGCTGCTAGCCGATCGCCCGGACGATGCCGCGGCGCTCGCCGCCTGGTCCGTCCCGCGCCTCCCGATCACCGGCGGAGCGCTGATCAAGCGCGGCGTGCCGCAGGGCCCGGCGGTCGCCGCCACCTTGCAGGCGATCGAACGCGAGTGGGTCGCCGGGGGCTTTCCCGACGGCGAAAATTGGGAGACTATCGTCGCGGCACGGATCGCGGCGGCCACGGGGGGCTAGGCATGGCATCGGCGCTGAGGCGGCGCGTTTACGTTGAGCTCGAGCCGCGCGCCCGCGACGGCCAGGGCCTGAGCGCCACCAACAAATTCCTCGTCCTGTGCATCATCATCGCCTCGGCGCTCGCCATCCTCGATACCGAGCCGATGGTCTCGTCGGGCCGCGAGGACGGCTTCCGCCTCGCCGAGCTCGCGTTCGGCGCCATCTTCACCGTCGAATATCTGCTGCGCCTGTGGATCGCGCCCGACAATCCGGTGTGGGCGAAGCATCGCTTCCCGCGCCTGCGCTACGCGTTCAGCGTCCAGGCGATCATCGACTTGCTCGCGATCGTCCCGACATTCTTCGCGTTCGGCGGCGGCGGCAGCGTCCTGCTGCGCTTCTTCCGGGTGCTGCGCATCATGCGCCTCGCCAAGCTCGGCCGGATGTCCTCGGCGTGGCAGGACCTGGCGACCGCGCTTTCCGAGCGCCGCCACGAGCTGTTCCTGACCATCAGCATCGCCGGCTTCGTGCTGCTCGTCGCCTCGACCCTGATGTATTGGGCCGAGGCCGACGCCCAGCCCGACAAGTTCGGCTCGATCCCGCGCGCGATGTGGTGGTGCATCGTGACCCTCACCACCGTCGGCTACGGCGACGTGTTCCCGATGACCGTGCTCGGCAAGGGTCTGGCGGGGCTGGTCGCGCTGGCCGGGATCGGCCTCATCGCCATGCCGACCGGGATCCTCGCCGCGGCGTTCAGCGATGTCGTCCAGCGCCGCCGCGAAGCCGCCCGCCTCGCCGCCGAAGCGCGCAAGGCGGGCGTCAGTCGATCTTCAGCGCCGGATCGATCAGCTTGAACGCCTCGGCATCGACGCAATTGCCATACACCCTGCGCCGCATCGCCAGGCTGGTATTCGAACTGTCGAACGCCTTGTTGTTGAGTTGCTTCTCGAAGGCTCCCCGCTCCTCGGCGGTCAGCGCGTAGCCGAGCTCCTTCAGCGAATCGACGTTCTGCTTGCTAATCAGGGTGATCAGCCCGTTGTCACGGTCGAGCCGGGCAACCAGCTGTAGCAACTCGCGCCGGTCGCCGGGCAGCACCTCGCCGTTGAGCCACAGGCTGTTGAGCCCCGAGGTGCGCTCATTTTCCTGATTGTTGACAAATTGCATCTTGGCGAACGAGCCATAGAGCCCCGACCACATCGCCCGTCGCTCGACCGGGACGCTGTCGAGCGCGCCGCTGGCGAGCGCCCCGCGATAGGCGTCCTCGCTGATGCTGCGCGACGGCGTGCGATAGATACGCCGCACGAGAAACAGGTCGTTGTCGGTATAATCGTAGGCGAACGCCTTCCAATCATTCGTCCCGGCATTCAGCCGCTCGGCGATTTGCCCCAATCGGTCGCGCAGGCAGCGATGAACCGCAATCCGCTCGACCGAATTCGCGATATTGCCGTAAATCTCCTCGCGGATCCGCGTCTCGGCGTCCTTCGCCGCTTTTAGCGATTGGCGCTCATTGGCCCATTGCTGCGCGTAGAGCGCGATCAGCACGCCGAACACGACGATCATCAGCTCGACCAGCCACTCGCCCACCTGCCGCCGCCGCCGCGCGGTAAATCGTAACAGCATCGCCTGACCCCCTGCCCCGAAGGGGACGCTAGGGCATTTCCGGCCGAATGAAAGCGCCCTTCGAGCCGGCCCGCGAACAAACTGCTGGAACATAGCCGCAAGGCCAGTCATTCTAGCCCGATGCCCCGCGACATCGCCAAAACCCTCACCTATCTCGCGATCCACCTCACGATCGGCTTTTCGGTGGCCTATGCCTTCACCGGATCGCTTTCGATCGCCGGCGGGATCGCGCTCATCGAACCGTGCATCAACGCGGTCGCCTTCTTCTTCCACGAAAAGGCGTGGGCGCGGAACTGGAAGATGAAGTGGAAGGACGGCAACAGGATGCTCGCCGGCTAGCGTTTCGCGCGCCGCCGACTTAATCTCGGCCCGGGGGTGCGTCCGGTGGCCGATGTCTTCATCTCATACGCCAGCAGCGACCGCGCGGTCGCCGAGCGCATCGCCCGGCTGCTCGGCGAGGCCGGCCTTACCACTTGGTGGGACCGCCACATCAAGGGCGGCTCCGAATTCTCCCGCGACATCGAGGAACAGCTCGACAGCGCCGCCAAGGTGCTGGTCCTGTGGTCGAAGGAAGCGGTCAAATCGCGCTGGGTGCGCGACGAGGCGAGCGTCGCCGCCGACAGCGGCCGGCTGGTCGCCGCGACCATCGACGGCACCGCCGCGCCGCTGGGTTTCCGCCAGTTCCAGACGGTCGATTTGTCGCGCAGCAAGGCGCTCCCGCCCGAACTGCTCGACGCGCTCGACGCCGCGCCGGCCGAGCGGCGCCCCCCTGCCCCCGCGACCTCGCGCCGACCACTGTGGCTGGCGCTCGCCGCCGCCGCGTTGCTCTCCGTCGCGGCCCTAGCCTGGTTCCGCCCCGGCCCGATCGCCGGCTGGCTCGGCGGCACGAGCGAGCAGCGGCGCAGTTCGGCGGTCGCGATCATGCCCTTCTCGACCCCGCCGTCGAGCGACGTCGCCTGGCTCGGCGCCGGCCTGTCGGGGGCACTCAACAACAGCCTCGCCAGCCTCGGCGGCCTTCGGCTGGTCTCCTCGACCTCGACCCAGGCGGTCGCCGGCCAGCGCCTCACCGCGCCCGAAATCGCCGAGCGGCTCCACGTCTCCCACCTCGTCGAGGGCGACGTCCAGAAGACCGCCACCGGCGTGGCGATCATCGTCCGGCTGGTCGAGGCCAAAAGCTCGAGCCAATTGTGGAGCCGAAGCTACAGCGGCGCGCTGACCGATCTGCCGGCGCTCCAGGCCAACATGGCCGGCGATCTCGCCGCCGCGCTTCAGGCCCGGCTCGGGGTCGCGCAGGGCAATCTCGCCGCCAACCGCGACGTCGATTCGCGCGCCTTCGAGGCCTATCTGCGCGGGGTCGAGCTGATGTCGCTGCGCGCCGACGAGCAGAAAAGGCGCGAGGCGCTTCAGCAATTCCGGCTCGCCGCCTCGACCGCGCCCGATTTCGCCGACGCCCACGCCGGCCTCGCCTATTTGCTCGCTCTATCGGTGCCGCAGCAGATCGAGCTGCCGTGGCCCGCGCTGAAGGCCGAGCAGCGCCGCTCGGCCGCCCGCGCGCTGAAGCTCGACCCGGACAATCTGCTGGCCGAAGCCGCGCGCCTCGCCGCCCTCCATAATTTCGACGGCCAGGTCGAACCGGTGCTCGAGGGATCGCGCAAATTGCTTGCGCGCGCCCCCGATTTCACTCCGGCGCAGTACATCTACGCCAATGCCTTGTCGTTCGCCGGCCACGACCGCGAGGCGCTCGCCTTGTTCGATCGCGTGGTGGAGGCCGACCCGTTCAACAAGACGGCGCGGATGACGCGCATGTTCGCCCAGATCGACGTCGGCAATTACGAGGCGGTGCGGGCCGACGCTCTGACCTGCGACAGCGATTGCGGCGGAATGCTCAATGCGTGGTTCGAAGCGATGCTCCACCTCGCCACGCCGGAGCAATATGCCCGCGACTATCCCGAGCTCAAGCGGCGCTCGCCCAATTTCCCGGCCGAGCTCGAAACCTTGTCCCGCAAGATCCTGGATGCCGTCATCCTCGGTAAGCCGTTCGACGGGAACATCCCCGTCGACCAAGCCGATTTCTTCCTGGTCGCCGCCCACGCCCGGCTGGGCTCGACCGACACTGCTTTCAGGCTGGCCGACCTGGCGATCGAGCGCTTCCATCCCGATCAGGTGCTGGCGATGATCGGCACCCGGCGCCTTGGCTTCTCGGCCGAGCAGCGCGCCGACCCGCGCTATCATGCGCTGTTCCGCAACCCCAAGCTGGTCCACATGGAGCGCTACCGCCGCGCGCGCGGCAAGCTCGAGGGCCTGCCGGTGTTCCCGGTCAAGCCCTACGCCGGGCGCTGACGGCTGCGGAAGAAGTCGAGCGCCGCATCGGCCTCGAGCGGCCGCGCGAAGTAATAGCCCTGGCCCGACACGCAGCCCAGCGCCGCCAGCGTCGTCGCCAGCTCGATCGATTCCACCCCCTCGGCGGTGGTCGACATGCCGAGCGCGTCGGCCAGGCTCAGCACCGCCCGCACGATCGCGACGCTGTCGGCATCGCCCATCATTCCGGTGACGAAGCTGCGGTCGATCTTGAGCACGTCGATCGGTAGCCGCTGGAGGTAGGCGAGGCTGGAATAGCCGGTCCCGAAATCGTCCATCGCGACCATCGCGTCGAGCGCCTTTAAAGCCTCGAACACGCGCTGCGCGCGCTGCGGGTCCTGGACGATCGAGCTTTCGGTGAGTTCGAGCGTCAGCCGGTCGCCGCTGAGGCCCGAAGAGCGCAGCGCGCTCCCGACCACCTCGGCGATGTCGTCCCGCGCGATCTGGATCGCGCTGAGGTTGACTCCCAGGCGCACCGGCAGCGGGCTGCCCTCGGCCAAATCCCAATCGGCCAGCGTGCGCGCGGCGCGGTCCATCGCCCAGCGCCCGAGATGCAGGATCAGCCCGCTTTCTTCGGCCACCGGGATGAACTCAGTCGGGCTGATCTCGCCGCGGTCGGCGTGGTTCCAGCGCGCCAGCGCCTCGAACCCCGACACGCGGCCGCTCTGGAGGTCGACCAGCGGCTGGTAGGACAGGGTCAATTCGTCCTTGTCGAGCGCCCGGCGAAGCTCGGTTTCGATCGAGAAACGGCGCCGCGCCAGGCTCGCTTCCTCGGGCTTGTAGAGCTGCGGCGCGCCCAGCGCCTTGGCCTGCTTGACCGCGAACTGCGCGCTTCGGAACAGCTCCTCGGGGTCGGCGCCCTCGCTCATCATCGCCGCGCCGATCGCGCATTCGACCTTGATCTCGAGATCGGCGAGGGTGAACGGTGCGGCGAGCACGTCCTGGATTCGCTCGGCGGCCTTCAGCGCATCGTCGATCCCGCGGCGAAGCGTCACGATCACCCCGAATTCGTTGCCGCCGGTGCGCGCCAGCCGGTCGCCGGCGCGCAGCGCGCTGACCAGCCGCCGGGCGAAGGTGATCAGCAATTCGTCGCCGAACAGGCTGCCCATCGATTCGTTGATCCGGCTGAAGCGCAGCATGTCGACTACCAGCACGGCATGGCCGACCGGGCGCACCGTGCCGTCCGCGCCGATCGCTCCGACCGGCCGCTCGCCCGCCTCGCCGATCATCTCGGTAAAGCCGAGCCGGTTGGGCAGTCCGGTCAGGCTGTCGCGCAGCATTTCGGCGCGCAGATTGTTCTCGGCCTGGACCTCGATCGTGCGGTCGACCACGCTCAGCATGCAGCGCGCCACGCCGCCGGGCGCGGGCGGCAGCGGCGCTGCCTTGAGCTTGAGGAAACGCCGGCCCAGCCCCTCGCCCTCGACCAGGTCGAGCTCGTCCCTGGCCTCGGCCGGACGCTTGAGGAAGGCGCGCAGGAAATCGCCGCCCGGACCGGCGCCGTAGCGGTGGAACAGCTCCTGGAAGGTCTCGGCGCTGCCGTCGCAGCCGGCCAGTGCGAAGAAGCGGCGGTTGAGCGCCTGGACCCACAATTTCCCGGCGTTGAGGGTGAAGATCCCGGCCGCGATCGGCATCGCGTCGAGCAGCTCCTGGTCCCCGGGGTTGGACGCCGCGACCAGGATCGGGGCGATGCTCCCGCCGCGCGCGTCGTCGCGCCCTCGAAGCGGGGTGGAGGCAGAAGTCATGCCCGCCCTGTTAAACGGCGCGCGTTAACAGGCCGTTTCGCCTCCGGCCTAACCTAGTTTAATCGCTTGGCTTTTGCTCGCCGGTGGACGCGGTCGTTACGGGCTCGAAGCGATTGCTTCGCGGGAAGCCGTTGGGCGCCATCCGCCCCGCCGCTCCGCGCGCCGCCCGCCAGGCGGTGAGGTCGCTTTCCGTGCGCACCCTGCGGCTCTCGCCGCCGAGCGGCCAGCTCAGCCCCTCGCCGAGCGCCAGCGTGGTCGCGTCGGCCAGCGCCCCGTCGCGATATTTTTGCAGCGTCACCCCCTGCCCGCGCGCCATTTCCGGCAGCTCGCCGATCGGGAACACCAGCATCTTCCTGTTCTCGCCGACCACCGCGACGCTGTCGTGTCCCTCGCCGACCGCCCGCACCACCGCGACCTTCGCTCCGGCGCGCAAATTCATCACCTGCTTGCCCTTGCGAGTCTCGGCGATCACCGCCTCGCCCCGCGCGACGAAGCCCTTGCCGTCGCTCGACGCCAGCAGCAGCCGCGTGTCGGCCCTGACCTTCATCAGCGCCGCGATGCCGACCTCGGCCGGCAGGTCGATCAGCAGCCGCACCGGCTCGCCGAACCCGCGCCCGCCCGGCAATTTGTCCCCGCCCAGCGTGAACGCCCGCCCGTCCTCGGCGACCAGCAGCAGCTTGTCCGTCGTCTGCGCGTGGAACATCGTTTCCAGCGCGTCGCCCTCGCGGAACTTGAGGCTGTCTCCCTCCGCCGCCGCGACATGGCCCTTCATGCTGCGGATCCAGCCGCGCTTCGAAAGGATCACCGTGATCGGCTCCTTCTCGATCATCTGGCTCCAGTCGATCTCCGCCCGCGCCGTCGCCGCGACCGGCACGACCGCCGTGCGCCGCGCATCGCCGAACCGCTCGGCCATCGCCGCGAGATCCTTCTTCATCCGCCGCCGCTGCCGCCCCGGCTCGGTCACCAGCCGGTCGAGCTCCTCGCGCTCCTTGACCAGCTTGGCCCGCTCCTTGGTCAGCTCCATCTCCTCGAGCTTCCTCAGGCTCCTCAGCCGCATGTTGAGGATCGCCTCGGCCTGCCGCTCGGTGAGCTCGAACTCGGCGATCAACACCGGCTTGGGCTCGTCCTCGGAGCGGATGATGGCGATCACCCGGTCGAGGTTGAGGAACGCCTTCAGGAACCCCTCGACCAGTTCGAGCCGGTCGTCGATCTTGCCGATGCGGTGCAGCGAGCGCGCGACCAGCACCTCGAACTGGAAGTCGAGCCACGCCAGCAGCGCTTCCTTCAAACTCATCACGCCCGGCGTGCGGGTCTTGTCGAGCACGTTGAGGTTGAGCGGAAAGCGCACCTCCAGTTCGCTCATCCGGTACAAACTCTCCTCGAGCAGCGCCGGGTCGACCGTCCGGCTCCTCGGCTCGAGCACGATCCGCACATCCTCCGCGCTTTCGTCGCGCACGTCGGCCAGGATCGGCAATTTCTTGTCGCCGATCAGCCCGGCGATCGCCTCGATCAGCTTGCCCTTCTGCACCCCGTAGGGGATTTCGCTCACCAGCAGGTGCCAGCCGCCGCCCTTCTCGACGACCTTCTCGATCCGCGCCCGCAAGCGGAAGCTCCCGCGCCCGCTGACATAGGCCCGCGCGATCGTCTCGGAATCGTCGACCAGCACGCCCCCGGTCGGGAAGTCCGGCCCCTTGACGAACGCCAGCAGCTCGGCGTCCCCCAGCCGCCGGTCGTCGATCAGCGCCGCCGCGGCCGCCGCCAGCTCTCCCACATTGTGCGGCGGGATGCTCGTCGCCATGCCCACCGCGATCCCGCTCGCGCCATTGGCGAGCAGGTTCGGGAACAGCCCCGGGAACACCTCCGGCTCCTCGTCCTCGCCGTTGTAGGTCTTGCGATATTCGACCGTGCCCTCGTCGAGCCCGGCCATCAGCACCGCCCCGACCGGGGTCAGCCGCGCCTCGGTGTAGCGGTAGGCGGCGGCGTGATCGCCGTCGATGTTGCCGAAATTGCCCTGCCCGTCGACCAGCGGATATCTGAGCGCGAAATCCTGCGCCAGGCGCACCATCGCGTCATAGACCGACTGGTCGCCGTGCGGGTGGAACTTGCCGATTACGTCGCCGACCACCCGCGCCGACTTCTTATAGGCCGACGCCGGGTCGAGCCGAAGCGCGCGCATCGCCCACAGCAGCCGCCGATGCACCGGCTTCAACCCGTCGCGCACGTCCGGCAGGCTGCGCGCGGTGATCGTCGACAGCGCATAGACCAGATACCGCTCGCTCAGCGCGGACGCGAATGGGGTGTCGATGATCGAAAGGTCGGGCGTTTCCATGCCCGACCTCTATCCGTTCGTCCCGAGCGAAGTCGAGGGACCCGGCAGCCACGAACACGCGGGGACACCGCTTTTCTGTGGGCAAATCGCCTGGCTGGAAGTCCCGCCGGCCAGAACCGCGCGGACCCAAACCGCCCGCAAACCGTTGTAACCCCTGCCCGCGGCCCCCCAAGCCCTCCTTGTCCGCGGGCCAGTTCTCCTCACCGCGTAAGCGTCCTCGCGGAGCCAAGGCTCCTGTCGCGAGAGCCCCGTCGTGGAAACACGGCGGGGCTTTACGCGACAGCCGCCGAGCCCAGTGAGGCCTGTCCTGAGCTTGTCGAAGGGCCGGCGCCTGCGCCGCCCGAAACGGGGCGAAGAGACGGCGAAGGCCGGCCGACGGGCCGCGCAGCGGTCCCGATCGACGTCACGGGCGGAGCGCAAAGGTTCCGGCGATGCGCAGCATCGTGGGAATGCGCGGAGGGTTCACTCCCGTGACGGCTCTTCCCCCCAAGCTCGCTCGGGCGGTGGGTTGGCAGTGCCGGTACAGGGTGCAGCGGATGCGGGGGCGTTTATAAAGACGAAGGGAAAACAGGCATGATCCAGGCAGTTGCGATGCGCATTCACTCTGGCTTCTTTACACGCACAACGGCCAGCGCTTGGACCCACATGATTCCGATAGCCACTGGAACGACCGATAATGTTAGTAAAAACCACATCCATCCAGTCGACACTTCGGAATCGGGACAGACTGTCGCAGCAAGTAGCAGCACGAAATTCGTAGCAGCCCCGAACTTGATTGAAGACATCGGCATCTTTGCTAAACGATGGGCTTCTTTCACCGCTCGTTCCAAGTTTGTAAGCCGAACCCAAAGATTGCTCTCGGCGAGTCGCGACTCATCGGCTCCGTCCTTGGGAAGGAGCAACAAGTCATGATGAATCGCCTGCCGAACTCGCTGCGCCCGCACCGTGATAGGCTCGATGAAGATCGTGAGAGCGAATGCCAAGCCTGCTCCAAACTGCGCCAGGCTTGCAAAGTCATCTAAGCTAAGCAATCGTAGCCTCCGTGCCCACAAAGTTCAACTCGAACAGTCTGAAAGAAGCAAGGCGCTCGCGCAAGCTTTCAATAGCTGACGTGAGTCACTTCACGCGCATTAGTGAAGGTAGCATCCGTAAGTTCGAAGAAGATGAGAAACTCCCTTCAGTCATACAGGTTGAGAAGTTAGCAGCGCTCTATAACTCTTCGCTGTTTACGTTTTTCTCGGAAGGTCGATTCGAGGCGCCGGACTCGCTAACCGATTTTCGGAAGGCTAACTTGGGCTCAGCCAACGTTTCTCCAAAAGGCTTAATGAAAATTTGGAGCGCCGAGAATTCGGGCACATTCTTGGCTGACCTACTTTCCGCCCTAGGAAGAAACAGGCCAAAAACAAAGTCGTTCGCTCGCATCACTAATTTAAAGAAACCGGATTCAAGCGAACTAAGGACGGCATTCGACGATTGGTCTGCGTCGCACACCCAGACTTTGAAAATACAAGGAAGCGACGAGGAACGTTTCATTAAGTTGTTCCGATATTTTCTCGAGATCCACGGATGCCGCACCATATTCAACTCAGCCCCTCTTGAGGATTTCCTCGGTTTTTTCACCGACAATCAACGGAGGGTCGAGACCATCTTTGTAAATCGTGAGATTGGGAATCTGAAGAGAAAGGTCTTCACGTTTGCGCACGAAGCCGCGCATATGATTTATGATCTTGAAGGGATATCTGATCCCTTTGTTGCGACAAATACGATTGAGAAGAAGTGTAATAGGTTCGCGGGAGACTTTCTTGCTCCGGAAGTAGAGATACTTCGCCTAATCGATAAGCTGCCGCGAGCGACGTTAGTCGATCCGATTAGGTTGATCTCCGCCGTTTCAAAGGCGACCTTGCTAAGCAGACAGGCCGCTGCCCTGCGCCTTAAGGACTTAGATGTCATAAGCGCATCTCAGACTCGGAATTTTTTTGCTCATCTGTCTACCCTGCGACGGATTGTCGAAATCGAGGCTCCGAAGGTCCAAAGAGCACCGATGGGAAGGAACGCCGTTATAGGTAAAAAGCTCAATGAGATCGGGATATTCGCAGCGAAGACAGCGAGTGCCGCATTGAAATACAAACTTGTGGACGAGGTCGAAATTCAGCGAGGCCTTGGTATTTCTCTCGCTATTCAGAAGGATGTTCTGGAGTTGGGCGAGAGGAAGTTCGACCTGAGTGCCGACTGATGGCGCTACCCGTTGTGCCAGCGTGGATCGTTGACTATCCCACGGCTCGACGGGTGTTCGCGAATGGTTCTCCCAAATTACGAAACGCTTTTGTGCAAATGGGTGGCGCAGGGTTATTAAAGTACTGCGCGTGCGAACATCCCGACTTCCGGAGCGACGCCGAGCTTCGCGCTCATTTTTGCGAGTTGCAGAATTGTCGCTGTGACGTGCTGCGGGAAGATGCGGAGTTAGCGGGTGGATTCCCCGATCGAAAAAATGGCAAGAAGGCTCATTCAAGAGATACATCTGCGCAATTAATCGTTGCATGTGCGATCAGGAATGGCTTTGGAATAGTCTCATCACTTCGTGGCATTTACTTCAGTCCCATTGATTTGGCGCCAGCACATATGGTCGCCTTGGAAATCGCAGACTTCGAAGCGCAGTTATGAGTTCATCTTGGAAGATGAACGGCCAGTTGGACACGCGTCAGTTTGCCATAGCCGTCACGGAGTGAATCCGTGACGTCGGTCGTGTCGGGCTCACGCCCGCACGCCGGCCGGCTTTTCGCATCTCTTCGCGCTAGCTCGCCTTTGCTTCGCAAAGCCTCCCCTGCGCTCGGTGCGAAAAGGCTGTCCTACAGCCCCCACCATGTGACATCTGTCCTGTCCCCTTTCGCACCCGCCCGGCCCCGCGCCGGGCGCCCAGGAGGACGAGCATGACCCGCCCCCGCCGCAAGCCGCTCGGGCCGCCCGCCCCGCCGGTGCCGCCGCGCGCCGCCGTCCCCGCGATCCCCGATCAGGAGGTGTCGCAGATCATCAAGCAGTATGACATCGAGCAGCCGCTGCCCGGCTGGCGCCACCCGTTCTTCGTCGAGGAGGAGCGCTCGCCGCTGCCCGCGCTGTACGATGCCGAGGGCTATCCGGTGATCCTGTTCGACGCCGTCCCGCGCGCCCGGCGGCGGGCCAATGGCTGGTGCGAGCGGACCCAGCGGGCGTTCGTCGCGCAATTGGCGCGCACGCCCAACGTCACTTATGCCGCTGAGGCGGTCGGCAAGACGCCGCGCTCGGCTTATCATCTGCTGCTCCACCCCGCCGCGGAGCAGTTCGCCAAGGCGTGGGACATGGCCGTCCAGTACGGCCGCCACCGGCTTGGCTTCACCGCGCTCGGCCAGTGCCTCGACGGGCCGGAGGAGGTGCAGGTGTTCCGCCGCGGCCGGCTGGTGCGCACCGAGCGGCGGTTCAACGACACGCTCGCCCTCGCCTTGCTCGCCGGGCGCGACCGAAGCGCCGGTTTCTACCTCGATGCGCAGGCGCGCTGGCGGCGGGCGCGCGAGTTCGAGAAGCTCGATGCGCACAAGGCCGCGCTCGCCGCGGCGGAGGCCGAGACCGAAGCCGAAATCCAGCGCGCCCACGAGGAGACCCGCGTCTATATGGAGCGGATCGAGCGCGAAGCCGCCGAGCGGCCCCGGCCCGAGCCCCGCATCCGCCGCCTCTAGGGCCGCGCCTAACTTCGCGATCCGGTCCCCGAAAAGGCCGATCCTGCGTGTAGTTCGCGAAGTTAAGCGGCCCTGTTCCGAGCCTCCCTTTCCCGCTAGACCCGGCCGATGTCCGGCGCCGCCCAGCCCCCCGCCACCGCCCGCCCCGCCCCCGCCGAGGCGCATCTCGCGGCGATCGTCGAATCGTCGTCCGACGCCATCGTCTCCAAGGACCTCGACGGCGTTGTGCTGAGCTGGAACCGTGCCGCCGAGCGGATGTTTGGCTGGTCCGCCGAGGAGATGATCGGCAGCTCGATCCGCCGCCTCATCCCGGCCGACCGCCAGGCCGAGGAGGACCGCATCCTCGAGCGGGTCCGGGCCGGGGAGATTGTCCCCAAGCTCAACACCGTCCGGCTGCGCAAGGACGGCTCGACGCTCCTCGTCGCGATCACCGTCTCGCCGATCCGTGCTCCCGACGGCACGATCATCGGCGCCAGCAAGATCGCCCACGACATCACCGCCGACGCGTTGGTCCAGCAGGACCTCGCCGACAGCGAGCTCCGCTTCCGGGCGCTGGCCGACAACATCCCCCAGCTGGCGTGGATGGCGCGGCCCGACGGGGACATCTTCTGGTACAACCAGCGCTGGTACGATCACACCGGAACCGACTTCGAGGCGATGAAGGGCTGGGGCTGGGAAAAGGTCCACCATCCCGATCACGTCGGCCGCGTCACCGCCAAGTGGAAGCGCGAGCTGGCCCGCGGCGAAGGCTGGGAGGACACCTTTCCGCTGCTTGGCCGCGACGGCACCTACCGCTGGTTCCTGTCCCGCGCCCAGCCGATCCGCGACGCCGGGGGCGAGGTCACCTTGTGGTTCGGCACCAACACCGACATCACCCAGCAGCGCGAGCACGAGGAGCAGATCGAACTACTGATGGGCGAGGTCAGCCACCGCTCGAAGAACATGCTGGCGATCGTCCAGTCGATCCTCCACCGCACCGCGCGCGGCATCGATCCCGAATTCGTCACCGGTTTCGAAAAGCGCATCGCCGCGCTGGCCGCCAACCAGGACATGCTGATCGGCCGCGGCTGGGCCGGGGCGGCGATGAGCGACATCGTCACGTCTCAGCTTGGCTCGGTGCGCGATCTCATCGGCCGCCGGGTCACCGTCGACGGCCCGGCCGAACTCATGATCCGCCCGCGCGCCGCCGAAGCCCTCGGCCTCGCCTTCCACGAGCTCACCACCAATGCGGTCAAATACGGCGCCCTGTCCAACGCCGAGGGCTGCGTCGCTTTGTCGTGGTCGGCCGGAACCTCCGGCGACGCGCCCGGCTTCACCGTCGAGTGGCGCGAGAGCGGCGGCCCGCCGGTCGCGGCGCCGACCCACAACGGCTTCGGCAGCGTGCTGATCGACCGCAATATCCGCGCCGCGCTCGGCGCCAAGGTCGCGCTCGACTTCGCGCCCGGCGGGCTGGTGTGGACCGTCACCGCCCCCATCGAGCGCACCGTCCTCGCCTGACGGCGCATTGCCGCCGCCCCGGCCCGCGCCTATAGCGCCGCCTCGATCACCAGCAGGAAGACCCCGCGTAATCATGTCCCGTCGCCGCCAGATTTACGAAGGCAAGGCAAAGATCCTCTACGAGGGTCCCGAGCCCGGAACGCTGATCCAATATTTCAAGGACGACGCGACCGCCTTCAACGCCCAGAAGCGCGGGACGATCGCCGGCAAGGGGGTGATCAACAACCGCATTTCCGAGCTGATCTTCGTCGCGCTGGGCGGGATCGGCGTTCCGACCCACTTCATCCGCCGCCTCAACATGCGCGAGCAGCTCGTCCGCCAGGTCGAGATCGTGCCGATCGAAGTCGTCGTGCGCAACGTCGCCGCCGGCTCGCTGTCCAAGCGCCTCGGCATCGAGGAAGGCACCCAGCTGCCGCGCACGATCATCGAATATTATTACAAGGATGACGCGCTCGGCGACCCGATGATCGCCGACGAGCACATCGCCTGCTTCGGCTGGGCGAGCCAGGACGAGATGAACGACATCGCCGACATGGCGATCCGCGTAAACGACTTCATGTGCGGCCTGTTCGCGGCGATCGGCATTCGGCTGGTCGACTTCAAGCTCGAGTTCGGTCGCGTGTGGGACGGTGATTATCCGCGCATCATCCTCGCTGACGAGATCAGTCCCGATGGTTGCCGGCTGTGGGACATGAAGTCGAACGAGAAGCTCGACAAGGATCGCTTCCGCCAGGACCTCGGCAAGGTCGAGGAAGGCTATCAGGAGGTTGCCCGGCGCCTCGGCCTGCTGCCCGAGGAAGGCGACGACAACCCGGTCCTCGACCTCGATTCCCACCGCAAGAAACGCGGCAAGTAAGCGGCCTCGTCACGTTTCGGGACTGTCCCGCAAGTTCCTGATTTCCATTTGAAATCCAACTGTCACACCATTACGCCATGGCGCTCTTGGAGTGGGGATTTCCCAGACCGATTCGCGAACCTTTGACCGGCCTGCCGCAACCCGCGGCGGCCGCGTCCGAACGGCTATGGAGAGCAGGGCATGTCGACGGCGTATTTCAATCTTGGCAGCGGCAACTTCTCGCAGGATTGGTCGAACATCGGTCTTATCACCGTCGACGATAATTGGTCGGGAGTTCCCTCGATCATGGGGTATCGCGGCGACAACCTTTCCAACAACACTTCGACCGATCCGCAGACGGTGACCGGAAGCAGTGACGTCATCGATGTGATCGCGAACCAGCTTAACCCGAACACGCAGACCAGTGGGGGTGTCGCGGAATTCCAAATCACCAATCCGACTGTCGCCTTGCAAGGGTCGGGCACCGCTGACGCGCCTCATCTCGTCCTGCACCTCGACGCGACCGGTCGCCAGAACGTCACCCTCTCGTTCAACGCGCGCGACATCGACGGCGCGAGCGACAACGCGATCCAGAAGATCGCCGTCCAGTACCGGATTGGAGAAACCGGTGCGTGGATCAACCTTCCGGCCGGCGCGATTACGGACGCCACGACTGGGCCAAGCGTCGCAACCTTGGTTACGCCCGTCACCGTCACCCTACCGGTGGCAGTCAACGGTCAGCCGCAGCTGCAAGTCCGCATCATCACGAACGATGCGAACAGTTCGGACGAATGGGTCGGCATCGATGACATCGTCGTCACCAGCCAGCCGCTGGCGGTCGTCCCGGTCAATCCAGGCGAATTTTCGATCAACGATGTTTCGATCACCGAAGGGGACAGCGGCACTGCCGCCATGACCTTTACTGTGACCCGGGCCAACGGCAGCGACGGCGCGGTCGGGGTCAACTGGGCACTTGCCAACATAACGACCGCGGCAGCCGATTTCTCGGGCGCGACCAGCGGCACGCTGAGCTTCGCCGCCGGCGAGACGAGCAAGACCATCACCATCAATGTCGTCGGCGAAACCCTCGTCGAGCCCAATGAGACGTTCACGATCTCCTTGTCGGGTCCGACCGGTGGAGCGTCCATCACCGACGGCTCGGGCGCCGGCACCATCCTCACCAATGAAGCCCCGCCGGTCGCCAACGTGTGGATCAACGAACTCCACTACGACCCTGCCGGGAACCCGGATACCGGCGAATTCGTCGAGGTCGCCGGCCTCGCCGGGACCAATCTCGCGGGCTATTCGCTGGTGCTTTATAATGGCAGCGGCGGTGCGTCATACGCCACCCTGCCGCTCAATGGCACACTCAGCGCCGCGAGCAACGGCTTCGGCTTTGCCAGCGTCGCGGCGCCGGGTCTTCAGAACGGCTCGCCCGACGGCATCGCCTTGGTCGACCCGTTCGGCCGTGTCGTCCAGTTCCTCAGCTACGAGGGTCCGTTTACCGCCACCAATGGCCCGGCGGCTGGCATGACCAGCACCGACATCGGTGTGTCGGAAACCGGCGCGACCGCCGGAACTTCCGTCCAGCTCACCGGCAGCGGGTCGTCCTACGGCGACTTCACCTGGACCGTCGGCCAGTCGAGCACGTCGGGCGGCGCCAATGCCGGCCAGACCTTCCGCTCGGGCACCGATCAGGGGCTGATCCGGATCGGTGACGCCACCGTCGTCGAGGGCGACAGCGGCCAGAGCCTGCTCGCCTTCACCGTCACCCGCAGCGGCGGCTTTGCGACCGAGGCCAGCGTTCCTTACTCAATCACGCTCGGTACCGCCGATACGGCCGACCTGGCGCCCGGCACCCCGCTCGCCGGAACTGTCACCTTCGCGCCCAACCAGTTCACCGCCCAGATCCTCGTCCCGATCGTCGGCGATACGCTCGGCGAACCGAACGAGACGCTCTCGGTCCAGTTCGGCGCGCCGACCGGCAATGCGGCGCTGGTCGACGGCCAGGCGAGCGGAACGATCGTCAACAACGACATCATCCCGCTCACCATCATGCAGATCCAGGGCGAGGGTCATGTCTCGCAATATGACGGCCAGCCGGTGATTACGAGCGGCATCGTCACCGCCGTCGGCGCCAATGGCTTCTACCTCCAGGACGCAACCGGCGACGGCAACGCGGGCACGTCCGACGCCCTCTTCGTATTCACCCGCACCGCGCCCACCGTCGCGGTCGGCGACAAGCTCACCGTCCAGGGCCGGGTCAGCGAATTCGGCAACGATCTGCCGCTGACCGAGCTCGACGTGACCGGCAGCGGCGCGCTCGTCACGCTCGTCAGCACCGGCAATGCGTTGCCCGCCGCGGTTCTGGTGGGAACCGGCGGCCTGACCCCGCCGACCGAAGCGATCGACAGCGACGGCCTCACCGTCTTCAACCCAGCGGTCGACGGCGCCGACTTCTGGGAATCGCTCGAGGGCATGAGAGTGCAGCTCGACCGTCCGCAGGTCGTCGCCGAGAGCTCGGCGTTCGGCGAAACCTACGTCGTCGCCTCGCGCGGCGAAGGCGCGACCGGCATGAACGCCAACGGCGGAATCACCATCAGCCCGGGCGACTTCAACCCGGAGATGATTCAGATCGACGATACGCTGATCCAGGGCCGCGGCTACACCGCCGGGCACAGCGTCGGCGACCAGCTGCCGACCCTCATCGGGGTGATCAACTACAGCTTCGCTCATTACGAGCTGCTGATGACCGAAGTGCCGACGGGCACGGTCAACGTCACGCTGCAGCCGGAGACGGCGGTCTTCGCGGGCGATGCCAACTTCATGACCTTCGCCACGCTCAACGTCGAGAATCTCGACCCGAGCGACAATAAGTATGACGACATCGCGATCGACATCGTCACGCACCTGCGCTCGCCCGACGTCATCGCCATCCAGGAGATGCAAGATAACAATGGCGCGGTGGACGACAGCGTCGTCTCTGCCGAGCAGAACGCGCAGAATTTGATCGACGCGATCTTCGACCTCAGCGGCATTCTCTACGCGTACGCCGACATCGCGCCGGCGGACGACAGCAGCGGCGGCGAGCCCGGCGGCAACATCCGCAACGGCTATCTCTACCGAGTCGACCGGGTCGAATTGGTCGAGGGCAGCCTGACCACGATTCCCGATCCGTCCTTCGACGGCGCCCGCGCGCCGCTGGTCGCGACGTGGAGCTTCCAAGGCACCGAGGTCACCACCGTCAACGTCCACTTCACCTCGCGGCTCGGAAGCGAATCGCTGTGGGGTGCGGACCAGCCGCCGGAGAATGGCGGCGATTCCCGCCGCGAAGCGCAGGGCGATGCGGTCGGCGACTGGATCAACGATCAGCTCGCCACCGATCCGGCGTTCAACGCCGTCGTGCTCGGCGACTTCAACGCCTTCTATTTCGAGGATTCGCTCACCCAAATGACCGGCCTCGTCAATCTCCAGGCAACGCTGCTGCCGGAGGCCGAGCGTTACTCCTATGTGTTCGAGGGCAACGCCCAGCTGCTCGACAACATCTACGTCACCGAGGGGCTGCTCGACGGCGCGGCGGTCGATGGCGTGCACATCAACGCCTATTTCGGAAGCGCCGCGACCAGCGACCACGACCCGCAGGTCGCTCGTCTGCTGCTCGGCACCCGCCCCACCGATGTCGCGCTCGACGACGCAAGCGTCGACGAAAACGCTCCGGCCGGAACCGCGGTCGGCACCGTCTCCGCGCGCGACGCGGCCAATGACACGCTGACCTTCTCGCTGATCGACAACGCCGGCGGCCGCTTCGCGATCAATCCGACCACCGGCGTGCTGATGACGATGATGGCGCTTGACCATGAGGCGCTATCCGCGACCAGCGTCACCGTCCGGGTGACCGACGCCGCCGGCCAGTTCACCGATCAGAGCTTCGCCATCGCCATCGCCAACGTCAATGAGGCGCCCCTCGGAGTCGCCGACTCCGCCGCGGCAAACGAGGATGCGACCAGCGCCAATCTGTGGAGCCAGCTGCTCGCCAACGACACCGACCCGGATGCCGGCGACACTCGCACGATCACCGCGGTCGACACCGCCGGGACGCTTGGGAGCCTGCTGTTCGATCCGGGCACGCAGTCGCTGCGCTACGTCGCCAGCCACGACAGCTTCGACTTTCTTGCACCCGGCGCGACCGTCACCGACACCTTCCGCTATACCGTCACCGATGCCGGCGGGCTCAGCAGCATCGCGACTGTTACCGTCACCGTCACCGGCATCGATGACGGGGTCACCATCCGCGCCGGCAACGGCAACAATGCGGTCGATGGCGGCCCGGGCGAGGACAAGCTCTACGGCGAGAACGGCAACGATACGCTGAACGGCGGCGCGGGCCACGATTTGCTCGACGGCGGCCGCGGCACCGACACCCTCAATGGCGGCATCGGCAATGACGTGCTGATCGGCGGCCAGGGCAATGACGTGCTGACCGGTGGCGCCGGGTTCGATACCTTCGTGTTCGGCAAATCGGGCGGCAACGATGTCATCCTCGACTATGACAAGCTGCGCGACACCGTGCGGCTCGACGACGGCCAGTCGGTCAAGTCGTCGCGCAGTGCCGACCTTAACGGCGACGGCCTCGCCGACCTCTACGTCGAACTCACCGGTGGCGGGTCGATCAGCCTGATCGGAATCGCCTCGCTCGGCGACGTCAAGGTCGAGAGCGCCGGCGCGACCGCGTCGAATCTCGGCTGGCAGGAGCTTGCCGCGACCCCCGCCGAGCTGGTGCTCCAGCCGCACTTCGTCGATCCTTCGGCCCAGACGCTCGAGCACGCCATGCTGCTCAATGCGAACGCTCACGCGCTCTAGCTTGCATGGGTGACGGCGCGCGGCGATGAGGGCGGCCATGCCGCTTCCCCGAGCCCGCGTCGTCACCCTCAATGCCGCGCTCGGGCCCCTCGACTATCGCGTGCCCGACGGGCTCCACGTTGACGCCGGCAGCGTGGTCGTCGCGCCCTTGGGTCCGCGCCAGCTGGTCGGCGTCGCTTGGGAGGCCGAGCGCCTGCCGAGCGGGGAAGTCGGCGACAACCGCCTGCGCCCGCTCGCCGGCCTGGTCGACGTGCCGCCGATCCCGGCCCCGCTTCGCCGCCTGGCGGAATGGACCGCCGACTATTACCTCTCGCCGCTCGCCGCGGTGCTGCGCATGGTGCTGCCGTCGTCCTCGGCGCTGGCCGGGCCCAAAGCGATGATCGAATATCGCCCGACCGGAGTGACGCCCGATCGCTTGACCCCGCAGCGCGCGCAGGCGCTGGAGCGAATCGCCGGGTGCCAGGGCACGGTGCGCGAGCTCGCGGGCCATGCCGAGGTCAGTGAGGGCGTGATGCGCGGGTTGGTCGGGGTTGGCGCGCTCGAGCGGATCGAGGTCGACGGCGATGCGCCCTTCCCGGTCCCCGATCCCGACTTCGCACCGCCCGAGCTCAACTCCGAGCAGCAGGCCGCCGCGGCGAGCCTCACCGCGGCGATCGGAAGCGGCTTCGACCCCGTCCTGCTCGACGGCGTAACCGGCTCCGGCAAGACCGAAGTCTATTTCGAGGCCATCGCCGAGGCCCTTCGCCACGACCGCCAGATCCTTGTCCTCTTGCCCGAAATCGCGCTCACCGAGCCGTTCCTGACCCGCTTCACCGCGCGCTTCGGCTGCGAGCCGGTCGCCTGGCACAGCGACCTGCGATCGTCCCAGCGCCGCCGCGCCTGGCGAGCGATCGCCTCGGGCGAGGCGCGCGTGGTGGTCGGCGCCCGATCAAGTCTCTTCCTGCCCTACCCCAATCTCGGCCTGATCGTGGTCGACGAGGCCCACGAACCGAGCTTCAAGCAGGAGGACGGGGTCCAGTATCACGCCCGCGACGTCGCCGTGATGCGCGCCCATTTCGAGGCTATCCCGGTGGTCCTCGCATCGGCCACGCCGGCGATCGAAAGCAAGCACATGGCTGAGATCGGCCGCTATCGCGAGCTCACGCTGGCCAGCCGCTTCGCGGGCGCCACTTTGCCCGAAATCCGCACCATCGACCTCACGCAGGATCCGCCGCCGCGCGGGCGCTGGCTGGCCCCGTCGCTGGTCGCCGAGCTCGAGGCCAATCTTGCGGCGGGCGAGCAGTCGCTGCTGTTCCTCAACCGCCGCGGCTTCGCCCCGCTGACCTTGTGCCGCACCTGCGGCCACCGCTTTCAGTGCCCTAATTGCACCGCGTGGATGGTCGAGCACCGGCTGATGCACCGCCTCGCCTGCCACCATTGCGGCCACGTCATGCCGCCGCCAAAGGCGTGCCCGGAATGCGGCGAGGAAGATACGCTGGTCGCCTGCGGTCCGGGCGTCGAGCGCATCGCCGACGAGGTCGCGGCGCTGTTTCCGGACGCGCGCGCCGCCCTCGTCACCAGCGATACCATCTGGTCGCCGCAGCGCGCCGCCGAGTTCGTCGCGGCGATGGACGCGCAGGAGATCGACATTGTCATCGGCACCCAGCTGGTGACCAAGGGCTATCACTTCCCCAATCTTACGTTGGTCGGGGTCGTCGATGCCGATCTGGGGCTTCAGGGCGGCGATTTGCGCGCGGCCGAGCGCAGCTTCCAGCAGATCAGCCAGGTCGCCGGGCGCGCCGGGCGCGGCGGCAAGCCGGGCCGGGTGCTGGTCCAGACCCACGACCCCGATGCGCCGGTTATCGCCGCCCTGGCCAGCGGCGACGGCCCCGGCTTTTACGCCGCCGAGACCGAGGCCCGGCGCGAGGCCGCGATGCCGCCGTTCGGCCGGCTCGCGGCGATCGTCGTCTCGGCCGAGAACAATGTCGAGGCGGAAGCCGTCGCGCGCCGCATCGGCCGCTCCGCCCCGCGAGTCGAAGGCATGGCGGTGTACGGCCCGGCGCCCGCGCCGCTGGCGATGCTCCGCGGCCGTCACCGCCAGCGCCTGCTGGTCCACGCCAGCCGCAAGCTCGACGTCCAGGACGTCATCCGCGACTGGCTCGCCGGAGTGGAATGGAGCGCCAAGGTCCGGGTCGCGGTCGACGTCGACCCCTACAGCTTCTTGTGATTGTGCCGCTCCACCGGCTAGATCGGCCGGCACCGGCAAAAGCGAATGGAGTATGCGTGCGTAATCTTTTCCTGGCGTGCTTCGGCAGCGTGCTGCTCGCGCTGTCGGCTCCACTCGGCGCCGCCTGGCACCGAGCCTCCACCCCCCATTTCATCATCTATTCGGAGGAGGATCCAGAGCGGCTGAAGGCGTTTGCTGCCATGCTCGAGCGGTTCGACGCCGCCGTTCGGCTGGCGCGCGGAATGAAGGACCCGCCGGTCGGCGACGGCAACCGTCTTACCGTGTTCGTCGTCAAGGGCCTCGCCCAGATCCAGCGGCTCAAGCGCGGCAGCGGGCGCAACGTCGCCGGTTTCTACCTGCCGCGGGCAAGCGGTTCGATCGCCGTCGTCCCGCGCGAAACCGAGGGCGTGATCCCGGCCGACGTCGTGTTTCAGCATGAATATGCCCACCATCTGATGTTCGCCGACCTCAGCACGCCGATACCCAAGTGGCTGGTCGAGGGGTTTGCCGAATTCTACTCGACCGCCAATGTGGAGGCCGACGGTTCGGTCGGGCTCGGCGAGGCAGCGACCCACCGCAAGGCGGCGTTCAATTTCAAGATCGCGGACGCGCTTCCGCTCAGCAGCCTGTTCGAAAGCGAGTTGCGCAGCAGCGCGGATGTGCACGGCTTCTACGCCAAGTCTTGGCTGCTGACCCATTATCTGACCTTCGCGCCGAAGCGGCGCGGCCAGCTCGATGCCTATGTCGCCGAGTTCGCCCGCGGCCGTTCGTCGCTAGACGCGGCGCGGATCGCGTTCGGCGACCTGCGCGCGCTCGAACAGGATCTGAAAGATTATTACCGGGCAGCCAAGTTCCCCTACCTGACCCTGGCCGCAAACCGCTTCAAGCCGGCCGCGGTGACAGTCGAGCGGCTTGGCCCGGGCGCCGAGGCGGCCATGCCGCTGTACATGCGGCTCCAGTCACGCACCGAGGGCAACCCCGCCGACAACGCCGCCGAAGCCCGGGCGCTCGCTGCCGCGCATCCGTTCGATGCGCTGGTCATGATGACGCTCGCCGAAGCCGAGTGGGTGGCCAAGAATTACAAGGCATCCGAAACCGCCGCCGATCGTGCCATCGCGCTCCAGCCGCAATCGGCCGAAGCCCACATCTGGAAGGGCCGTGCGCTGCTTTCGCTGGCCGAAGCCAAAGCGCCGGGCATTACCTTCGCCAACGCCCGCGGCTGGTTCAACCGGGCCAACCGGCTCGACCCCGAGAACCCCGAGCCGTTGCTTTATTACTACCGGACCTACCAGCTAGGCGGCACCAGGCCGACCGCCAATGCCATCGCCGCGCTCCACTACGCTGCCGAGCTGGCTCCGCAGGACCTTGGCCTCCGGCTCGAATCGGCCCGGCAGCATCTTGCCGACCGCCAGTTGGCGAAGGCCCGCCGGATGCTCGTCCCGGTCGCCTACAGCCCCCACGGCGGCCGCCTGGCGGACGAGGCCAAGCGCCTGCTCACGACCTTGAGCAGCGCCTCCTGAGCCTTGGACCGATGGGCGTTTCGCGCCTGAAAACAATATCTTGCACGGCGCTTTCTCGGCGTTAATGTGCCCCCGATTCTAGGGGAGTGAGCGGGATGAAGACGTTGAGTTGGATGTTGGCCGCGGGCGCGGCCGTGGTCGCGGCGCCGGTCGATGCGGCATGGCACAAGGCCTCGACGAAGCACTTCGTCATCTATGCCGACATTCCTGAGGCCGAGCTGCGCGACTATGCGACCAAGCTCGAGAAGTTCGACGCCGCCGCGCGGATCGTCCGTTCGATGCCCGATCCGGAGCCGGGCGACGGCAACCGCGTCCATGTCTACGTTGTGCCTTCGCTGCTCGACGTCAACCGCACCCTCGGTTCGGCCGATGCAGGGGTTGGCGGCTATTACATGGGCACAGTCAACGGTCCTTACATCATCACCCCGCACAAGGCGCGGCAGGTGCTCGACTATCGCCGGCTCCCACCTGAGACGGTGTTCTTCCACGAGTACACCCACCATCTGATGCTCCAGAACACCAACAAGCCGATGCCGATGTGGCTGACCGAAGGCTTCGCGGAGTTCCTTGCCAATCCGATTTTCAATGCGGACGGCTCGGTCTCGCTGGGCACTCCGGCAAACCATCGCGCCGGAACGCTGATCAAGGGCCGCTGGGCACCGCTGCCCGATCTGCTTGGCGGAAATATGGTGACGATCGGCTATGCCGGCTTCGCTCACCAGAATTATGCCCAGGGCTGGCTGCTCAACCATTATCTGGCGTTCGAGCCGTCGCGCAAAGGCCAGATCGACGCCTATGTGAAGCGCATCGAAGCCGGCGAAAATGCGCTGACCGCGGCAAAGGCAGTGTTCGGCGATCTCGGCGTGCTCGAGGGCCAGTTGCGCGCGTGGCTTCGTCAGGCGCGCCTGCCGTCGCTGCGGATTGACGGGTCCAAGCTAAACGTCCCGCCGGTCAACATTGCGCCGATGAGCGATGCTGCGTCGCAAATCATGATGCAGCGCATCTACGCCAAGACCGGTTATGGCGCGCTCAGCAAGAAGCGCGTGCTCGACAATGTCCGCTCGGTCGCGACGCGCGCGTCGAACGACACGTACGTCATGCGCACGCTTGCCGAAGTCGAATATGACAACAAGAACTTTGCCGAGGCGGAGAAGGCGGCCGACGCAGCGCTTCGTGCCGACCCGAAGTCGACCGAAGCGATGATGTTCAAAGGCCGGGCGCTCCTTGGCCGTGCCCGCAAGGCCAATGACGCGAACCTCGCCCGCGACGCGCGCAACTGGTTCGTCAAGGCCAACAAGGCCGACAAGGAGGATCCGGAACCGCTCTACCTCTATTATCGCAGCTTCCGCGACATCGGCCAGACCCCGCCGGCCAGCGCGCTGGAGGGGCTGCGCTACGCCGCTATCCTCGCCCCGCGCGATTTCGGCCTGCAGGTCCGCCTAACCCGCGAATATCTGCTGCAGGGCAAGCTCGCCGAGGCCAAGGAGGCGATCCGCCCGCTCGCCTATCTGCCGCACGCCGGTCAGGGCCGGCAGAACGACGCGCTTCAGATCTTCCGCGCGATCGAGGCGGGCAACGCCAAGGAAGCGCAGCGTTTGATCGACAAGGACTACAAGCCCGACGACGATTGGGCGCTAAAGCTCTAGCGCTTCCTGCTCCGACCACTGCGCGCCCTCTGCCTTGAGCAGGGCGCGCTTGGCGTCCAGCCCGCCGGCATAGCCCCCGAGCGATCCGTCCGAGCGGATCACCCGGTGGCACGGCACCAGCACCGCCACCGGATTGGCGCCGTTGGCCGAGCCGACCGCGCGGGTTGCCCCGGGCGCTCCGACCGCCGCGGCAATCTCCGCATAGCTGCGCGTCTTGCCGGCGGGAATGTCGCGCAGCGCCCGCCACACCCGCTCCTGAAAGGCAGTCCCGGCGACGTCGAGCGGCAGGTCGTGGGCCGCCGGCCTCGCGATCAGCGCGACGACCGCATCCGCCCACGGCGCCATCGTCCCGTCGTCTGCCACCACCGTCGCCAGGGCGAACCGCGCGCGCAGCCGCTCGGGATCCGTGTCGAAGCTGATCCAGCAGATGCCGCGATCCGTCGCGGCGATCAGCAGCGGCCCGGCAATACTGTTGCGCACCGCGAAGCGGACCGTGGCCCCCTTGCCACCGTCGCGCCACGCGGAGGGTGTCATCCCCAGCCGCTTGCCCGCCTCGGCGTAAAATCGGCTCGGCGTTGAATAGCCGCCGTCGTAGATCGCATCGGTCACACTACTGCCCTCCTCCAACTTTGCCGCGGCCCGCCGAGCCCGAAGCGACCGCGCATAAGCCGCCGGCGACACGCCGAGCTCGCGCGTGAATAGGCGCTGGAAATGGTGCGGCGCATAGCCCACCGCCCCTGCCAGCTCGGCCAGCGCCGGCGGCGCCTCGGCCGCTTCGATCAATTCGATCGCGCTTGCCACTGCCGTCCGGTCGCGCCCGACCGAGTCTGGCAGGCAGCGTCGGCACGCGCGAAAGCCCGCTGCACGTGCCTCCTGGACACTGGCGAAGAACGACACATGCTCGCGCTTCGGCCGCCGCGCCGGGCAACTTGGCTTGCAATAGATGCCGGTGGTCGAGACTGCTCCGATCACCCGCCCGTCCCACGACCGGTCGCGGCGTTCGAAAGCGGCCCAGGCCGCCATTTCGTCGATCGTCGAAGTCATCTTCATCGCCCTATCATACGGACGCTGTGGGAGCAGCGCTTCCCGCGCCTTGCGCTCAAAACAAGTCCCGCTAGCCTCGGGCCATGGAGCAGGCTCTCGTTTTCGCCTCGATCATCGTCGGTGTGGCGATCAGCGACCTGATCGTCAGTCTCCATCGCCTGTTGCGCAGCGGAGTGCCGGTGAAATGGCACTGGGCTCAGCCGTGGTTCGCTATGCTGATCCTGCTGCTCAATCTGATGGTCTGGTGGAGCATCGTCGGTGAGCCAAAGGAGCGGCTCACCATCGGCGAATTCGTGCCGACCATCATTCATCTCATCATGCTCGCCCTGCTGACCATCGCCGCATTGCCCGATCGCCTGTCGCCTGAAGGTGTGGACCTCGCGGCCTTCTATCAATCCAATCGCCGCTACCAGTGGCTCCTGCTGGCGCTCGCACTGGCGTGGAGCATGGCTGTCGACGCCGCCGCTGCAGTCCGGGAGGGGGCGGGTCTGCTCGAGGCCCTGCTTCCGGAGCTGGAGGACGGAGTCGTGCTGTTGGTGATGGTCGCGCTCGCCTTTGTTCGCCGTTGGTGGCTGGTCGGCGCGGGGATGGCGCTGCTGTCACTCGGACCGATCGGCTGGCTGTCGCGAAGCATCGGCTGACAACCCCGGACACTGCGCCTTGCATCACTCCGCGACCCTTGCTAGGGGCGCGCCAACCCATCGGGGGCGCGCGATTTTCTCGCATCGCCCCGCTCACAGCATGGGGCAAAACTCTTTGTCTGGAGCAATCGGCGCGTGGAGAATTCCGGCGGCATTCAAGCCAGCCTAGCGGGGCGTTACGCCACTGCTCTGTTCGGCCTCGCCCGTGACGAACAGCAGATAGACGCGGTCAGCCGCAGCCTTGACACGCTTGAGGCGGCGCTCGCCGAATCGGCCGATCTGCGGGCCTTGGTGTCGAGCCCGATGGTCGGCCGTGCCGACGCGTCGCGCACCATCGCTGCGCTCACCCCCACACTCGGCCTCGACCCGCTCACCGCCCGCTTCCTCGGAGTGGTTGCGGACAACGGCCGGCTTGGCGAGCTGAAGTCGATCATTCGCCTCGTCCGGGCGCTGGCCGGCGAGCATCGCGGCGAGACCGTCGCCGAGGTCGCCTCGGCCCATCCGCTCGACGACGCCCAGATCGCCGCATTGAAGACCCGCCTCAAGGCCCGCCTCGGCCGCGAGGTGACGATCGATTCGACCGTCGACCCGTGGCTCCTCGGCGGAATCGTCGTGCGTCTGGGAAGCCAGATGATCGACGCCTCGATCAAGACCAAGTTGAACACTCTAGCTACGGCCATGAAAGGCTAACGATGGATATCCGCGCCGCTGAAATTTCCCGGGTCATTCGCGACCAGATCGCCAATTTCGATTCCGACGCGCAGGTCAGCGAGGTCGGCAGCGTGCTGTCGGTCGGTGACGGCATCGCCCGGATCCACGGCCTCGACAACGTCCAGGCGGGCGAGATGGTCGAGTTCGAGGACGGCACCAAGGGCATGGCCCTCAACCTCGAGGCCGACAATGTCGGCGTCGTCATTTTCGGCTCGGACAGTGCGATTCGCGAAGGTTCGACCGCCAAGCGCACCGGCACCATCGTCGACGTCCCCGTCGGCAAGGGCCTGCTCGGCCGCGTCGTCGACGCGCTTGGTAACCCGATCGACGGCAAGGGTCCGATCGTCGCCGAAAAGCGCAGCCGGGTCGAGGTCAAGGCGCCGGGCATCATCCCCAGGAAGTCGGTCCATGAGCCGGTCCAGACCGGCCTAAAGGCGCTCGACGCGCTTGTCCCTGTCGGCCGCGGCCAACGCGAGCTGATCATTGGCGACCGCCAGACCGGCAAGACCGCGGTCGTGCTCGACACCTTCATCAACCAGAAGCAGGCCAATCAGGGCGACGACGAGAGCCAGAAGCTCTACTGCATCTACGTCGCCGTCGGCCAGAAACGCTCGACCGTGGCGCAGATCGTCCGCGCGCTCGAAGAGAATGGCGCGATGGACTATTCGATCGTCGTCGCCGCGACCGCTTCTGAGCCTGCCCCGCTGCAGTTCCTCGCGCCCTATACAGGCTGCGCGATGGGCGAATATTTTCGCGACGACGGCATGCACGCCGTCATCGTCTATGACGATCTTTCGAAGCAGGCCGTCGCCTACCGCCAGATGTCGCTGCTGCTGCGCCGTCCGCCGGGCCGCGAAGCCTATCCCGGCGACGTCTTCTATCTCCACAGCCGCCTGCTCGAGCGCGCGGCGAAGATGAACGACGCCAACGGCAACGGCTCGCTCACCGCGCTGCCGATCATCGAGACCCAGGCGGGCGACGTGTCGGCCTACATCCCGACCAACGTTATCTCGATCACCGACGGCCAGATTTTCCTTGAGACCGACCTGTTCTACCAGGGCATCCGCCCGGCCATCAACGTCGGCCTCTCGGTGTCGCGCGTCGGCTCGGCGGCGCAGACCAAGGCGATGAAGAAGGTCGCCGGCTCGATCAAGCTCGAGCTCGCCCAATATCGCGAGATGGCGGCCTTCGCCCAGTTCGGTTCGGACCTCGACGCCTCGACTCAGAAGCTGCTTGCGCGCGGCGCCCGGCTGACCGAGCTCTTGAAGCAGCCGCAGTACCAGCCGATGCCGGTCGAGGAGCAGGTCGCGTCGATCTACGCCGGCACCAACGGCTTCATCGACAGCGTCGAGGCGCGCGACGTGACGCGTTACGAGGCGGCGATGCTGAGCTATTTGCGCTCGGACCATGGCGACATCCTCGCCAAGATCCGCGACACCAAGACGCTCGACGACGACACCGCCGCCAAGCTCAAGGACGCGCTTACCGCGTTCGGCAAGCAGTTCGCGTAAGGGCCGGTAGCGCACGATGGCCAGCCTCAAGGCACTGAAGCTTCGCATCGGCTCGGTGAAGTCGACGCAGAAGATCACCAAGGCGATGAAGATGGTCGCCGCGGCGAAGCTGCGCCGTGCCCAGAGCAATGCCGAGGCGGGGCGCCCCTATTCGCAGCGCATGGCGACGGTCGTCGCCTCGCTCGCGAGCCGCGTGACCCCCGGCCCGCAAAGCCCCAAGTTGCTCGCTGGCACCGGCAAGGACGACCGGCATCTGATCATCGTCGCGACCGGCGACCGTGGCCTTGCCGGCGCGTTCAACACCAATGTCGTGCGCGCCGCGCGCAAAAAGGCCGAGGAGCTCGAAGCGGCCGGCAAGACCGTCCTGTTCTACTTCGTCGGGCGCAAGGGCAAGCCGGCCTTCCAGCGGCTGTATCCCAAGGCGATCATCGGCCAGCACGACACCAGCGAGATGAAGGCGCCGACCTACGCCGAGGCGCAGGCGATCGCCGACGACATCGTCGACCGCTTCGAAAGCGGCCAGTTCGACGTCGCCCACCTTGCTTACTCGACATTCAAGTCGGTGCTCGTGCAGGAGCCGACCATCGACCAGATCATCCCGGTCAAGGTCGAAGCTGGCGATGCCAATACCGGCGCGATGAGCGCCGCGGTCGAATATGAGCCGGACGAGGACGAAATCCTCGCCGCTCTCTTGCCCAAGAACATCGCCATCCAACTTTATCGCGCGATGCTCGAGAACGCCGCCGGCTTCTACGGCTCGCAGATGACCGCGATGGACAATGCGACGCGCAACGCGGGCGACATGATCAACCGCCTGTCGATCCAGTACAACCGCCAGCGCCAGGCGGCGATCACCACCGAACTCGTCGAGATCATCTCCGGCGCCGAAGCGCTGTAAGCAGTTACAAGAGGAACCCAGACCATGGCCACTGCCGCTCCCGCCAAGCCCAAGAAGGCTTCCGCCGCCGCCACCACCGCGCCGACCGCCGGCGGCAATCTCATCGGATCGGTCGCCCAGGTCATCGGCGCGGTCGTCGACGTCGCGTTCGAGGGCGAGCTGCCGCCGATCCTTGCCGCGCTCGAAACCGACAACAACGGCCAGCGCCTTGTGCTCGAGGTCGCCCAGCACCTCGGCGAGAACATCGTGCGCACCATCGCCATGGACGCCACGGAGGGCCTGACGCGCGGCCAGAAGGTCACCGCAACCGGCTCGCAGATCCAGGTTCCGGTCGGCCCCAAGACGCTCGGCCGAATCATGAACGTCATCGGCGAGCCGATCGACGAACGCGGCCCGATCGGAAGCGACCAGTTCGCGCCGATCCACGCGCCGGCGCCGAATTTCGTCGACCAGTCGACCGACAGCTCGATCCTCGTTACCGGGATCAAGGTCATCGATCTCCTCGCGCCCTACGCCAAAGGCGGCAAGATCGGCCTGTTCGGCGGCGCCGGAGTCGGCAAGACCGTGCTCATCCAGGAGCTGATCAACAACATCGCCAAGGGCCACGGCGGCACCTCGGTGTTCGCCGGCGTCGGCGAGCGCACCCGCGAGGGCAACGACCTCTACCACGAGTTCCTAGAGGCCGGGGTCATCGCCAAGGACGCCGACGGCAACGCCATCTCGGAGGGCTCCAAGGTCGCGCTCGTGTTCGGCCAGATGAACGAGCCGCCGGGCGCCCGCGCCCGCGTCGCTTTGTCCGGTCTCACCCAGGCGGAATATTTCCGCGACGTCGAGGGCCAAGACGTGCTGTTCTTCGTCGACAACATCTTCCGCTTCACCCAGGCTGGTTCGGAAGTGTCGGCGCTGCTCGGCCGCATCCCCAGCGCGGTCGGCTACCAGCCGACGCTCGCCACCGACATGGGCCAGTTGCAGGAGCGGATCACCTCGACCAACAAGGGCTCAATCACCTCGGTCCAGGCGATCTACGTCCCCGCCGACGATCTCACCGACCCCGCCCCCGCCACCTCCTTCGCCCACCTCGACGCCACCACCGTGCTGTCGCGCGCGATTTCGGAGCTCGGCATCTACCCGGCCGTCGATCCGCTCGATTCGACCAGCCGCGTGCTCGAGCCGCGCACCGTCGGCCAAGAGCATTACGAGGTCGCCCGCCGCGTCCAAGAGACCCTGCAGAAGTACAAGAGCCTGCAGGACATCATCGCCATCCTCGGCATGGACGAGCTCAGCGAAGAGGATAAGTTGGTCGTCGCCCGCGCCCGCAAGATCCAGCGCTTCCTGTCGCAGCCGTTCCACGTCGCCGAAGTCTTCACCGGCATCCCCGGCAAGTTCGTTGCGGTCGAGGACACCATCCGCTCGTTCAAGGCGGTGGTCGACGGCGAGTACGACCACCTTCCCGAAGCCGCCTTCTACATGGTCGGCGGCATCGAGGAAGCGGTCGCCAAGGCCGAGAAGATGGCCGAGGACGCGTAAGTGGCTGACCTCCACTTCGAGCTCGTCACCCCCGAGCGGCTGGTCCGCTCCGAGGAGGTGCACATGGTCGTCGTCCCCGGCAGCGAGGGCGAGTTTGGCGCTATGGCCGGCCACGCGCCGGTCGTCGCCACGCTCAACGACGCCGAGCTCAAGATCTACAAGACGGCGGGCGCCGCGCCCGAGAGCATCCGCGTCAGCGGCGGCTTCGCCGAAATGAGCGACAAAGGCCTTACCGTCCTCGCCGAGAGCGTCGAGGGCTGAGCCCGCGCCCGCAAATCTAATCCCGGTTAGTCTTTTCTAAAAGTTTGGCGCTTATTCACCATCCCGATTTCCTCGTGGAACGTCGGGACGGTTTGAACATGAACGCATTCGGCAAGCGCAACGGCGGCAGTCGCCCGCAGTTCGGGGTGGCGCGACCGATGAAGGGTAGCGGCGGCGCTTCCGCCGCGGCGCCCGAGCCGATCGACGAGGGCGGCGAGCAATTCCCCCCGATCGAGGAACTCCCGGCCGATCCGGTAGCCGGAGTGCCGATGGGTGCGCTCGACCGCCTCAACCAGCGCCAGAACGCCAGCGGCGATCGCGCCAACAGCAAGCAGGAAGGATTTGAAGCCTCGGTCCACCGGATCAAGGAGCAGGTCCTTCCGCGCCTGCTCGAACGGGTCGATCCGGAAGCCGCGGCGACGCTCAACAAGGACGAGCTGGCGGAAGAATTCCGCCCGATCATTTCCGAGGTTCTTAACGAGCTGAAGATCAATCTCAACCGGCGCGAGCAGTTCGCGCTGGAGAAGGTGCTGGTCGACGAACTGCTCGGGCTCGGGCCGCTCGAGGAACTGCTCGCCGACCCCGCGGTCAGCGACATCATGGTCAACGGTCCCGACCAGTGCTTCGTCGAGCGCAAGGGCAAGCTCGAGCTTGCCCAGATCCAGTTCCGCGACGAGGAGCATCTGTTCCAGATCGCCCAGCGCATCGTCAACAAGGTCGGCCGCCGCGTCGACCAGACCACCCCGCTGGCCGATGCCCGCCTCCAGGACGGCAGCCGCGTCAACGTCATCATCCCGCCGCTCAGCCTGCGCGGCACCGCCATCTCGATCCGTAAATTCTCCGAGAAGCCGATCACGCTCGACATGATGCGCGGGTTCGGGTCGATGTCGGAAAAAATGGCGACCTGCCTCAAGATCGCCGGCGCGTGCCGCATGAATATCGTCATCTCGGGTGGCACCGGCTCGGGCAAAACGACGATGCTCAACGCCTTGTCCAAGATGATCGACCCGGGCGAGCGGGTCATCACCATCGAGGACGCGGCCGAGCTTCGTCTTCAGCAGCCGCACTGGCTGCCGCTCGAAACCCGCCCGCCGAACCTCGAGGGCCAGGGCGCGATCACCATTCGCGATTTGGTCATCAACGCGCTGCGTATGCGTCCCGACCGCATCATCCTCGGCGAAATCCGCGGCCAGGAGTGTTTCGACCTACTGGCGGCAATGAACACCGGCCACGACGGCTCGATGGCCACCTTGCACTCCAACAGCCCGCGCGAATGCCTGGCGCGTATGGAGAACATGGTGATGATGGGCGACATTAAGATCCCCAAGGAAGCGATCAGCCGCCAGATCGCCGACTCGGTCGACCTCATCGTCCAGGTCAAGCGCCTGCGCGACGGTTCGCGCCGCACCACCAACATCACCGAGGTGATCGGAATGGAGGGCGAGGTCATCGTCACCCAGGAACTGTTCAAGTTCGAATATCTCGACGAGACCGCCGAGGGGAAGATCATCGGCGAATACCGCTCGATGGGCCTTCGTCCCTACTCGCTCGAAAAGGCTAAGCAGTTCGGCTTCGACCAGCCTTACCTCGAGGCATGCCTCTAAGGCTCAGCCGAGTTCCGCCAGGGCCCTAAGCAATTCGTCCTGGCGGAATGGCTTGTCCAGGCGCGGGATGGTCTTCAACTGGTCGTCGGCCTCCGCCTCGGCCGGATAGCCGCTGATCAGCAGCACCTTGAGGCCCGGCCGCAGCGCCCGCGCCTGCTGCGCAAGCTCGATCCCGGTCATTCCGGGCATCGCATAGTCGGTCACCAATATCTCTGCCGCCACACCGTCGGCGAGCATTTTCAGGGCCTCGCCGCCCGACGCTGCCGAGGCAACGGCGAACCCGCCGTCGGCGAGCATCTCGGCCGCGCCGTCACGCACCAGCGGCTCGTCGTCGACCAGCAGCACGGCCGCGGTCCGCGCTTCCTGCGGTGCACTCGAGCGCTTTGCGGTGCTGACTTCGCCGGTATCCACGGCCTCCGGTAGCCACAGGGTCGCAGTCGTGCCCTCCCCGATCTCGCTCGCCAGCGCGAAGTCGCCGCCGGACTGTGCGACCAGGCCCGACACCGACGAAAGGCCCAGTCCGGTGCCATGACCGACGTCCTTGGTGGTAAAGAACGGCTCGGTCGCCCGCCGCAGAGTTTCCGCGTCCATGCCGCGACCGGTGTCACTCACCTCGAGCCGCACATAATCGCCGGCGTTGAGCGGCGGCCGGTGGCCGATCGTCTCGTTGCGCGCGGAAATGCGCAGCGTGCCCACCCCGTCCATCGCGTCGCGTGCGTTGACCGCCAGGTTGAGCAGCGCCAGTTCGAGCTGGTTGGGGTCGACCTGGGCGAGCTTTAAGTCGGGCGCGAAGTCCAGCTCGACCGCGATCCTCGGGCCGATCGAGCGGCGGATCAGCTCCGACATGTTCTCGACCAGCTCGGCGACCGGTGTGGCGCGCGGCCGCAGCACCTGGCGCCGCGAAAAGGCGAGCAGCCGCTGGACCAGCGTGCTGGCGCGCTCGGCTGCCTGGAGCGCTCCGTCGAGCAGCCGGGCCATGCGCGGGTCGTCGTCGTGCCGTCGGCGGATGAGGTCGAGGCTGCCGACGATCGGGGTCAACAGATTGTTGAAGTCGTGCGCCACGCCGCCGGTGATCTGGCCGAGCGTTTCAAGTTTCTGCGACTGGCGCAGCGCGTCCTGCGTTTCCAGCAAGCGGCGCTCGCCCTCGACCCGCTGCGTGACGTCGTGGACGAACTGGTAGGCGCCGATCAGCCTGCCCTCGGCATCGCGCAGCGCGTTGAACTTGATCTCGTAGTGCCGCCGGGCGCGGTTTGGGTCGCCGAACTCGGCGACCTCGGTGAACTCCTCCCCCGCCAGCGCGCGCGACCAGATCGCACCGACATCCGCCTGATGCTCGGGCTGATCGGCCAGCAGGTCGAGCATCGAATCGCCGACCTTGGGCAGGACCCCGAAGACCCGCTCGAATTCATTCGCCGAGGCGCGGTTGATTGCCAGGAAGCGGAAGTCGAGGTCCACGACCTGCACGAAGGCGTCGGTGTTCTCGACGATGTCGGCGAGGATCTTGCGCTCCGCCAGGGCTTCCTCGAACCGCCGCTCGAGGGTCGCCGCCAGCTCGCGCAGCCGTTCGTCGTCGCGGCGCTTTGCGGTGATGTCGCGGAACAGCAAGGCGACCTGGTCGAGTTCCTTGGGCTCGACCCGAAACGCATAGACGTCGATCAGCCGGCCGGTCTCCTCCAGCCGCTCCTCGAAGCGGACCGGGATGCCGGTTTTGCGCACCGCGCTGAAGCGCTCAATCCAGCGCGGCGCTTCATCCGGCAATCGCGAGCGCACTTTTTGTCCGAGCGCGTCGTCGATACCGGTATGCGCGATGAACGCCGCATTGGCTTCGAGATGATAGTAATCTTCCGCTTCGCCGTCGGCGGTGGGAAGGAACTGCAGCACGCCGAAGCCTTCGTCGATCGATTCGAACAGGGTCCGGTAGCGCTGCTCGCTGGTCGACGCCGCGCGCTCGGCGAGCATCTGGTCCGTCGTCTCGGTGCAGGCGCAGAACATGCCCCGAACCGTCCCCGACGAATCGTACAGCGGCGAATAGGAGAAGGTGAACCACGTCTCCTCGTCGAAGCCGCGGCGATTCATAGTCAGCGGCAAATTTTCGAAATAGCTCGCCTCACCGCTCATCGCACGATCGATCAGCGGACTGATATCGTCCCAGATCTCGCTCCAGATCTCGCGGAAGCGCGCCCCCATCGCGTCCGGATGCTTCTCGCCCAGGATTTGGGAATAGGCATCGTTGTAGAGAAAGCCGAGCTCGTCGCCCCAAGCAGCGAACATCGGGAATTTCGACGGTAGCATCAGTGCGACGACGGATCGTAGTTCCTGCGGCCACTCCTCCGGCTGGCCAAGTGGAGAGGTCGACCAGTCGCGGGCGCGCATCACGGCGGCCGCCTCGCCCTCCGCGCGCAGGAAGAAAGGCGCCGCCCCAGGGTCGGCCTCGCTCACGGAGTTGGTCCGGTCATCGGCGGCGATTGGAATGCAAAATCCGCAAGCTGGCAAGCGGCCTTTTGCCGGTGCCTTACCGCTCCATCCGGTAGAGGAGGTTGAGCGCAACCCCGGTTTCGAGCTGCCCCGGCGCGACCACGCCGCCGCCGCTTTCGGCAATTGCCGGCGGCGGTGGCGGCGGCGCGCTGATGTTGCGCACCTGCGCCCCGGTGACGACGATGACGTCGGTTCCGCGATAGGATGTGCCCTCTTCGACTGACAACAGGCGGACCCGCGCGAACCCCTGGTTTCGGGCATATTCCAGAGCTTCGGCCTCGCCGCGCTGGAGTGCGCGCACCCGCGCCTCGCGGCGCAGCGGCGCCGGGTCGCCGATCGCGAAATTGGGACCATAGACCGTGTCTGCTCCGGCGGTGGTCAGCGCATCGAGCAATTTGGTCAGCGCGCTGATGTCGCGCGTCTTGATCACCACCGAATTGCTGGCGACGTAGCCGATCAGCCGCTGGCGGCCGCTGCCGTTCGGCTCGCGGTCGTAGCGATAGTCGGGCGACAACTGATATCCCTGGGTCTGGATATCACGCTCGCGGATGCCCTGCGCCCGGATCGTCGCGAGCAGACGCTCGATCTTTTCCTTGTTAGCCGCCACCGCCGCGGTCGCCGTCGCCGCCTTGGCCTGCGTCCCCACGGTCAGACTCGCCTCGTCGGGCGGGGTGCGCAGGGTTTCGGAGATGCTGACCCGGACCAGCGGCGTATTGGCCATCTCGCCGATGCTCGCGGTCGGCAATAGCTGGGCCGCCGCGGGCTGCGCCGCAAACGCGGCGCCGAGCGCCAGGATCAGTCGTGAATGTCGCATGTCAGCTCCTCCGCCGGGTTTCATGTGAACCCGCTTCGCCGTTGCGCGGTTCCCGCGCCTTTGGCCGGCCTTGCCGCTGCGCTCGCCGCGCGCCACTAAGGGCCCACCTTTCCTCTTTCTCCCGGAGAAGCCCGCGATGCTGCGCCCACTCACCGCCTTGCTGATCGCCACCGCCGCGACTGCCTGCCAGACCGCCGCTCCGCCGCGCCTCTCGGCGGCCGAGACCAGCGCGCTCCAGGCCGCTGTCGCCGCCGAGACCCGAACCGCCGCCAACCGCGCGCGCGACGTCTACCGCAATCCGGCTGCGACGCTTGCCTTCTTCGGGGTCAAGCCGAGCGATACGGTGGTCGAGATCTGGCCCGGCGGCGGCTGGTATACTGAAATCCTGGCGCCTTACCTCGCCTCCGGCGGAGGCACGCTTTACCTCGCCGCCCCGGAGTGGGGGCGCAGCGGAATCACCAAGCTCAAGCAGGCCAATGCCGGCCTCTACGGCGGGCTTCAAATCGTCGATTTCCCGGTGTTCGACGGCAAAGCTGCGGAAGTGCCTGCGGGTAGCGTCGACGCGGTGCTGACCTTCCGTAACGTGCATAATTGGCGGATGGGATATCGGCGCGACGACAAGGCCGACTACAGCGCGGACGCCTTCCGCCAGATTTATGCGATGTTGAAGCCCGGCGGAGTGCTCGGGATCGAGGACCATCGCCTGCCCGAAAGCGCCGACCTCGAGCGCGAGCGCAAGAGCGGCTACATCAAGACTTCGACCGTTGTCCGGCTGGCCGAGCAAGCCGGGTTCAAGCTTGCCGGCTCGAGCGAGATCAACGCCAATCCAAAGGATACCGCCGACTGGCCGGACGGCGTCTGGACGCTCCCGCCGAGCTTCGCGCTGAAGGACAAGGACCGCGCCAAATATGCCGCGATCGGCGAGAGCGACCGCATGACCCTCAAATTTGTCAAGCCGCGCTGATCGGACAGCCCGGCTTCATCTGAAGAGTGCCAAGGCAAAGCATGAGCTCATCACCCGTCCTCGGACGCCGCGCCTTTATCGGCGGCGGCGCTGCTGTCGCTGCAAGCGCCGGGCTGCTTCCGGCTTGGGCCAAGCCGGTCAGCCACGGGCTTGCCAGCAATGCGCCCGGAACGGTCAGCGGCTCCGACATCCGCCTGACCGTCGCCGACAGCCGTTTCAAGGTCGGCGGCAAGATCGGCCATGCAGTCACCCTCAACGGCCTCCTGCCGGCGCCCCTGGTGCGCCTCAAGGAAGGTCAGAACGTTCGCATCACGGTCGACAACCATCTGAGCGAGGATACGTCGATCCACTGGCACGGCCTGCTCGTGCCATTCGAAATGGACGGCGTGCCGGGCGTCAGTTTCCCCGGGATCAAGGCGCATTCCACCTTCACCTACGAGTTTCCGGTCAAACAGTCGGGCACCTATTGGTATCACAGCCACAGCGGACTCCAGGAGCAGCTCGGCCATTACGGCCCGATGATCATCGACTCCGCCGGCCCCGACCCGATCGACTTCGACCGGGAGCATGTCGTGGTGCTTTCCGACTGGACCTTCCTCCACCCGCACCGACTGTTCACCCGGCTCAAGCAGGAAGGCGGCTTTTTCAATCGCGACAAGCGTACGGTGGCCAATAAGGGCGCCGACCCGCTGTCGGCCGAGGACGCGCGGATGTTCGCGGCGATGCGGATGGATCCGACCGACATTTCCGACGTCACCGGAGCGGCCTACACCTATCTCGTCAACGGCCACGGCCCGAGCGAGAATTGGACCGGCCTGTTTCGCGCCGGCGAGCGCGTGCGGCTACGGGTCATCAACGCTGCCGCGCAGACTATCTTTAACCTGCGCATTCCCGGCCTCAAGCTGCTGGTCGTCGCCACCGACGGCATCCCGGTCCGCCCGGTCGAGGTCGATGAACTGCAGATCGGCAATGCCGAAACCTACGATCTGATCGTCGTGCCCGAAGACCGCGCTTACACGTTGGTCGCCGAGAGCATCGACCGGTCGGGCGTGGGCATCGCGACGCTGGCCCCGCGGGCCGGGATGCGCGCGGAGGTACCCGCGCTGCGCAAGCGGCCAACACTGGCGATGAAGGATATGGGCATGATGGACCATTCGGCGCACGGCGGCGCGTCCGCCGCGCCGATGGATCATGACATGCGCGATAAATCGAAGGTCGATTTCAAGGTCGGGCCCGGGGTCGACATGATCGCGCCCATGCCGATCGACCGGACCGGCGAGCCGGGCCTCGGATTGGACGACGTCGGTCACAAGGTGATGACCTACAAGGATCTTGCCTCCTTGACGCGCAACTCCGACCGACGCCCGCCGACCCGGTGCATCGACATCCATCTGACCGGCAACATGGAGCGCTTCATGTGGTCGATGGACGGCGAGAAACTCAGCGAAAACCCCGAACCCTATCGCTTCGCGCGCAATGAGCGTGTGCGCCTGAAGATGATCAACGACACGATGATGACCCACCCGATGCACCTGCACGGGCACTTCTTCGAGATCGTCAACGGCCACGGCGATCACCAGCCGCTCAAGCACACTGTCCGCGTTCTTCCCGGCAGCTATGTCGAGATCGACTTTACCGCCGACGCGCCCGGCGACTGGGCGTTCCATTGCCACATGCTCTATCACATGCATGCCGGCATGATGCGCGTGGTCACCGTCCGCCCGCTGGACGGAGCGAAGGCGTGAGCCTCACTGCCCTGCTGCTGGCCGCTGTCGCCCAAGCCGCCGCGCAACCGGCGTCGGGTTGCACGCCCGAGCATGCGGCGATGGGTCACTGCACGCTTCCCACTGCCCCGGTCCAACAGCAATCGAAGCCGCCGGCCGCCGCACCGACGCCCGACCCGCATGCCGGGCATACGATGCCGCAGCAGCCCGTAGCTGCCGATCCGCATGCCGGCCATGACATGGGCGCGGCTGGTCAGGCGGGACCGGAGCCCGGACCCCCGCCGTCCGAGGCGCTCAGCGGCCCGGCTCATGCGGCGGACGAAATCTTCGGACCCGCAATGGCGGAGTCGCGCGCCGAGCTTCACCGTGAGCATGGCGGAATGCTCTCGTACATGATCATGGTCGAGCGCGCCGAAGCGGTCGTCCGCAAGGGCCGCGACGGGTTCGCGATCGATAGTCAGGCCTGGTTCGGCGGCGATATCGACAAATTGTGGCTCAAGGCCGAGGCCGAGGCCGCGTGGGGCGAAAAGCTCGAGCATGCCGAGCTGCAGGCCTTGTGGAGCCACGCCATCGACCCGTGGTTCGACCTCCAGGCCGGCCTCCGCCACGATCCGCAGCATGGCCCCGACCGCACCCACGCGGTGCTCGGCCTCCAGGGCCTCATGCCCCATTGGTGGGAAGTAGACGCCGCGCTGTTCTTGTCGACCGAGGGCGAGCTGACGGCGCGCGTCGAAGCAGAGTACGACCTGCGCCTGACCCAGGAGTTGATCCTGCAGCCCCGGATCGAGGTCGATCTTTCGGCGCAACGGATCGTGGAGCTGGGCATCGGTTCGGGCCTGACCGAGGCGTCGGCGGGGTTTCGGCTGCGTTATCAGCAGACCCCGGCCTTCGCACCCTATGTCGGCGTGGAATATGAGCGCGCTTTTGGCGGCACCGCTCGGTTCCGGCGTGCCGAGGGCGAATCGCGCGACAGCGTCGCGCTGCTGGCGGGCGTGCGCTTCTTCTTCTAGCCTCGCCGGCGATGCGTCTCAGGATCGCCGCCCGCAAGACTCACAAATGGCTGGCGCTGCTGGTCGGGCTTCAGATCGTGATCTGGTCGCTGAGCGGCCTCTACATGACCGCGGTCCACATCGACACGATCCATGGCGACCACCTCGTCCGAAAGCCGCTGGAGCGCTCGGTCGATTTGGCTAGTCTGGCAGACCCGCTCGCAGTTGCGGCAGGTGCGCGTTCTGTCCAGCTCGACTGGATCGGCGACCGACCGGTCTATGTCGTAACGGACCACAACAGCGAACGCGCGTTTGACGCTGTCAGCGCGCGACCTTTGCCACCGCTCAGTAAAGCCGAAATCCGAAAACTCTCCGTCGAGCTTTACACAGGCGATGAGCCGATCTCATCAACACGGCTGATCCGCGACATCCCGGGCGAAATCCGCGGCCGCAAGCCGCCGCTGTGGCGCGTAGAATTCGATCACTGGAACCAACCGACGTTCTACCTCTCGCCCGTCACCGGAGCGGTGATCACGCGGCGGCACGAACTGTGGCGCCTGTTCGACGTGATGTGGATGCTGCACATCATGGACTATGACGAGCGCGAGAACGTCAACAATTGGCTGCTGCGGCCATTCACATGGGCGGCGTTGATGCTTGCGCTGTCCGGTGGATGGATGCTGATCTACGCCTTTCCGCGGCGCAAAGCACGAGCGTCTCCGTGAAGGTCAGGTCGCTGTGGCTGCGCCGAATCCACAAGTGGGTGGGCGTTCTGGTCGGCCTCCAGTTCCTGCTCTGGGCGTTGAGCGGTGCGACCATGGCGATTCTCGACATGGACGCGGTCCGCGGCGGCCCGGAGGTCGAGGTGGTGTCGCCGGCGTTGCCCCAAGCGGCCGCCGGCTGGCCGATCATCCAGGCTGCAATCGGCAATGAAGTCACCGCACTGCGTACGCGCGACCTGGTTGGGCGTCAGCTGCTCGAGATCGATGGCGTCGCCGGCACAGTGCTCGTCGACCCCGCGACCGGACGCCCGGTGACTGTCGGCGCACCGCTCGCCGCGGCGATCGCTGGCGCTGCCCACCCCGGCGCGCTCTCCCCAAAGTCCGTGCGTCAGCTGCCCCGGATCACCCTTGCCGTACGCGACCATCGTTTGCCGATCTGGCAGGTCGACTTCGACGACGCGCAACACAGCAGCTATTATGTTTCGGGCACGACCGGGGAATTGCTCGAGCGTCGCGGCGACGCGTGGCGCTGGTGGGACGTCGCCTGGATGCTGCACACGATGGACTACGCCAAGCGCGACGATTTCAACCATCCGCTGATCGTCTTCGCGGCGATCGCCCTGTCATGGCTCGCCGTGACCGGTTTCTGGCTATTGTTCAGGACCATCTGGCGCCACGACGCGGCTTGGCTGCACCGTCGCCTAACCCGCTGATCGGAAAGGGAAAATGGTGGGCGTGGCAAGGATTGAACTTGCGACCCCTGCGATGTCAACACAGTGCTCTACCACTGAGCTACACGCCCACTCGGGCGAGCCTTTAGGCGGAGCGCCGCCGGGCCGCAAGGGGCTTAGAGCCGCCCGTGCTGGTCCTCGCTCTGGAACAAGCGATCGACCTCGGCGACGAGGTCCTTGAGGTGGAACGGCTTGCTCAGGAGCTTCGCCTCGGGCGCGGTCTTGCCGGCCTGCAGCGCAACCGCCGCGAAACCGGTGATGAACATGACGCGGATCGCGGGGTCGATCGCGCTCGCCTTCTGGGCCAGTTCGATGCCGTCCATCTCGGGCATGACGATGTCGGTCAGCAGCAGGTCGAACTTGCCCGGCGCGAGCAGCGGCACCGCCTCGGTCCCGCAGCCGACCGCCTCAACCTCATAGCCGACGCGCTGCAACGCGCGCTGCAGATACTCGCGCATTGAGGAATCGTCTTCGGCGAGGAGGATGCGAACCATGACCATCTCTATGACTCCAACGCACGGCTTTTACCAGCGGCTCCACCGCGCCCGTGCTTGCTGTCCGATATTGGCACGGCTAGCCGGTGACAGTGGACCGCACGCCTCTCCCGCCGCCGATCGTGCACGGTCATCGCAGCGTGCTCCCGGTGCTCGTGTCGGTGCCGCATTCGGGTCGCGATTACCCCAATTGGCTGGTCGCCGACGCTTGTGGCGGGATCGAGTCCTTGGAGCCGCTCGAGGATCCGCTTGTCGATCGATTGGCGTGGCGGGCGATCGCGGCCGGCCACGGGGCGGTAGTCGCCCAAGCTCCGCGCGCGGCGATCGACTGCAACCGCGCCCCCGATGAAGTCGATCCAACCCAATTTGTCGGCTGGCCTCATCCGTGCAGGTCGCGCCGGGCTGCCGCCGGCCTAGGAATCATTCCGACCCGAACGGCGAGCCACGGCCGCCTGTGGCGATCGTCGATCAGGCACGATGAGCTGCAACGCCGGATAAGCGACGCGCATGCACCATTCCACGGAGCGATCGAGCAAGGACTCGCTCGGATCGCCGCGCGTCACGGCGCCGCGGTCCTGCTTGACTGTCATTCGATGCCGCACCGCCGCGGCCAGGCCGAACTGGTGATCGGCAACCGCCACGGCACAAGCGCGTCACCGTGGCTGGCCGATGCCGCGGCGCGGATTGCGCGGGCGGCCGGGTGGACGGTCGCCCTCAATGCGCCATATGCGGGCGGCCATGTGGTCGAGCGCCATGGCGATCCCTTGGCCGGTATCCATGCGCTACAACTGGAAATCGACCGGCGCTGTTATCTCGCGCCCGACATGCGCTCACCAGGTCCGGGCTTCGACCGTGCCGCGGACCTGATGGCCAACCTTGCCGCGCAGCTTGGTCAGTTGGCCGAACGCCAAGGCCTCCTCGCCGCGGAATAAAAAAAGGGCCGCCCCGATGCGTACGGGACGGCCCTGAGTTCAGGGAGGAATGCGCGGATCCCAAAAAGGGAAACACGCTGCCGAGCGGCCCAAAAGGGGTGGATGGGCCCCCGTCGGCATGACGTGGAGATGGGTGAGCGGTGGTCTTCCTTCAATGACCGCCGAGGTCAATCCGGCGCTCGAAAATCACGCCTTGGCGTCATCCTCGACTTTCGCCTCCGGCGCGGCCGCATTGGCGGTCGGAAGGGTCAGTCCCTGCGGGCCCTTGCCCTGCTGCACTTGGCGGAAGAAGAGATCGCGGATCAGGCCGAGCGAGAAGAGGTGCGCCATGAGCAGCGAGAGCACGCCATTCTGGTTGATCTTGCGCAGTTCGTCGCCGCGCAAATTGCGCAGCTTTTCCTCGTCGATCATGCGAAAGCCGCGGTAGAGAAACGGTTGCTCGACTCCGTCGGGCTGGATCGAGACTTCGCCTTCCATCAGGAGGTCGAGCTTGGCGACCTCTTCCATGAACGCATGGGTGCGCTGGCCGGCGGTCTCGAACTGCTCGCAGAACGCGAGGATGTTGCGCGTCAGTTCACTCGGCTGATCGCCGTCGAACAGCGCCTCCTCGCCGTCCTCGGCGACGCTCCCGGCGGTCGGGTCGAAGCACAGCGAAAGCTCGTCGCTGTCGGGGCGAAGCTTGGCGAGCATGAACGGATAGCGGCGCAGATAGGCCGGCATATAGGCATTCTGGTCGATCGGCATGCCCTCGGAGTCGATGAACGTGTTGACGTCCTCGTTGAGCCCCATCAGCGCCAGCGGCACCGGCGTGTCGCCCGCCGAAAAGATGATCGGGTAATTGCGCTGGGCATGGATGAACTCGTCGATCGTGATCGGGATCGCATGGACCTGGCCGACTCCGGGGATGGTCTGGCCGCGCTTGAGCTTCATGTTCGAGTGCTGGCCGCTGTTGAGCGGCTCGAGTCCGCGATAGAGCAGCGGAAGCGCCGCAGCGCCCGGGGGTTGAGTGGCCATCGGCTTGTCTCCAATCAGGCCGGCGGTCACTGCGGGAAGTCGCTGAACGGCCGGGAAAAACTTGCGCGCCCGCCTCTAGGAAAGGCCCCTCGCGCGCGCAAGCCTTTCCATCCGCGCAAGTCCAATTCATCAGATGTTCAATGCCCCTGCCCCACCGCCTTTTCGAGATGATCTTCCAGAGCGTTCTGTGTTTTCGGCTTTCCTGAGCCTGATGACGGTGTTGCTGGCCGGCGGCGAGCCGGCCGCGCCCGGCCCGTCGGTGCGCACGATGGAATTCGAGCAACGGCTGATCGTGCGTGTGCCGGTGCGTCCGCAGCTGCGTGGCCGGCTTCATTGGGAGGAGGAGGACTTCGGTCCCAAATGCCTCCCCCTGAATGCGATCGCCGGCGCCTCGCTCGCAGGGCGCGACGGCATCGATTTCATGTTGCGCAATCGGCAACGGGTCCGCGCCAAGCTCGACAGCGAATGTCGCGGACTCGACTTCTGGGACGGCTTCTACATCCAGCCCGAGGACCGCCGCATTTGCGCTCGGCGCGATGCGATCAGCTCGCGGGCTGGAGGAACCTGCGAAATCAACCGCTTCCGGATGCTGTCGCCCCGCCTCGAGCTCGAGCAATAGGGCGGCATTTCTTGACTTTTGAGGGCTTGCACGGCTAGCGCTCGCCATGCGGTGCGTCCCCATTGTTCGGGACGCCGCTTTTTTTCCGGAACCATGATGAGCTTTGCCGACCTCGGCCTATCCGATCCCTTGCTGCGCGCCGTTGGCGATTCCGGCTACGACACGCCCACCCCGATCCAGAAGGGCGCCATTCCCCCGGTCCTGATGGGCCGCGACCTCATCGGCATCGCTCAGACCGGCACCGGCAAGACCGCCGGCTTCGTCCTCCCGATGATCGACATCCTCGCCGAAGGGCGCGGCCGGGCACGCATGCCGCGCAGCCTGATCCTCGAGCCGACCCGCGAGCTTGCCGCCCAGGTCGCCGAGAATTTCGAGAAATACGGCAAATATCACAAGCTTTCGATGGCGCTGCTGATCGGCGGCGTGCAGATGGGCGATCAGGTCAAGGCGCTCGAAAAGGGCGTCGATGTGCTGATCGCCACCCCCGGCCGACTGATGGATTTGTTCAGCCGCGGCAAGATCCTGCTCAACGATTGCAAGCTGCTGGTGATCGACGAGGCCGACCGGATGCTCGACATGGGCTTCATCCCGGACATCGAGGACATCTGCACAAAGCTGCCGAAGGCCCGCCAGACGTTGCTGTTCTCGGCCACCATGCCGCCGGTCATCAAGAAGCTGGCCGACAAGTTCCTGACCGACCCGAAGCAAATCGAGGTCGCTCGGCCCGCCACCGCCAATACCAATATTGTCCAGCAACTGGTCGAGGTCGCGGCGCCCAAGAAGCGCGACGTGCTGCGCGACCTGCTGCGCGGCGACGTCAAGAACGCGATCATCTTCTGCAACCGCAAGACCACGGTCCGCGAACTCGCGACCAGCCTTAAGCGCTCGGGCTTCCGAGTCGGCCAAATTCATGGTGACATGGAACAGAGCGACCGCAACGCCGAGCTGGCCCGGTTCAAGGCCGACGAGATCAACATTCTGGTCGCGTCCGACGTCGCCGCCCGCGGGCTCGACATCAAGGGCGTCAGCCATGTCGTCAACTTCGACGTGCCGTGGCAGCCGGACGATTATATCCACCGCATCGGCCGGACCGGACGGGCCGGTGCCAAGGGCACGGCTTTCACGCTGGCGACCCGCGAGGACGCCGAGGCGATCGCCGGTATCGAAAAGCTCACCGGGATGAAGATTCCGCGCATGGGCGCGGAGGAAGCGCAGGCGGAGCCGACGGCCCCAGCCGAAGCGGAACCGGCGCGTTCCGAGCCCAAGCGCGAGCGTCCCGCACGCGAGCCGAGGTCAAATCGAAGGGACGAGCAGCGAGCGCGCACGCCCCGCTCCGAACCGGCTCCCGCCCCGCCACCGCCGAAGACCGCTGCGCCAAAGGCCCCGGCGGACGATGCGTGGGGCGGACCCATTCCCGGCTTTTTGTCGCAGAGCGCGCTCTAGGTCGAGCGGGCGCGGTAGCGCTCGAGGAACTGCGTCGCATGCGCCTCGAACCGCTGATCGGCGATCGCCGCGCGCAGGCCGGCCATCAGCGTCTGGTAGAAGTTGAGGTTGTGCTCGGTCATCAACATCGCGCCGAGGATTTCGCCTGACCGAACGAGGTGGTGGACGTAGGCGCGAGTGTATGTCGCGCAGGTCGGGCAGCCGCAATCGGCATCGAGCGGCGCCCGATCTTCGGCGAAGCGGGCATTGCGGATGTTGATCGGGCCGTCGGCGGTGAACGCCTGGCCCGTTCGGCCCGAGCGCGTCGGAAGGACGCAATCGAACATGTCGATGCCGCGCCGCACCGCCTCGACGATATCGTCGGGCTTGCCGACCCCCATCAGATACCGCGGCTTGTCGGAGGGAAGCTGACCGGGCGCAAAATCAAGGCAGGCGAGCATCGCCTCCTGCCCTTCCCCCACCGCCAGCCCGCCGACCGCATAGCCGTCGAAGCCGATGTCGACCAGCGCGTCGGCCGACTGGCGGCGCAACCGCTCGTCGAGCACGCCCTGCTGGATCCCAAACAGCGCGGCCCCCTCGGCATGCTGCCCGCCGCGGTCAAACTCCGCCCGGCTGCGCCTCGCCCAGGCAATCGAACGGTCCATCGCCTCGCGCTGCTTGGCCGCCCGTACGTCGGGCCGGACGAGCTCGTCGAACTGCATGACGATGTCGCTACCGAGCAAACGCTGGACCTCGATGGAGCGCTCGGGGGTAAGCACATGCCGCGAACCGTCGAGGTGGCTGCGAAAGGCGACCCCCTCGTCGCTGACCTTGGTGAGGTCGCTGAGGCTCATCACCTGGTAGCCGCCGCTGTCGGTGAGGATCGGCCGCGGCCAGTTCATGAACGCATGAAGCCCGCCGAGCGCGGCGACCCGTTCCGCGCCCGGGCGGAGCATGAGGTGATAGGTGTTGCCGAGGATGATGTCGGCGCCGCTCGAGCGAACGCTCTCCGGTTTCATCGCCTTGACCGTCGCCGCCGTGCCGACCGGCATGAACGCTGGAGTGCGGATTTCGCCGCGGGGCATGGCGATCGTGCCGGTGCGCGCCTTGCCGTCGGTCGCGTGGATCGAAAAATCGAAACGGGTCATTGCGGCTGGCCCGTAGCGGGCCTGAAAGATAGGGGCAAAGGATGATCGAGCCCGACATCATCGCTTTGCTGACTGCGGTCGCGGTGCTGACCGGCTTCATCGACGCCATCGCCGGCGGCGGTGGGCTGATCATGATGCCGGCGCTGCTCACCGCCGGGCTTCCGCCGGTCCACGCCTTGGCGACCAACAAGCTGCAGTCCGTGTTCGGCACCGGCAGCGCGATGTTAAATTTCTGGCGCAAGGGGCATATCGACCTCAAGGCGAACTGGCTGACGATCGCGTTGGTCTTTGCGGGAGCGGTCGGCGGCGCACTTTTGGTCCAGCGTATTTCAAGCTCCGCGCTTGGGCTCATCATTCCCCTGCTGCTCGTCGTTTCCGCAGCCTACGTCCTGGCGAGCCCGCGGATGAGCGACGAGGACGCCCACCAACGCCTGACCGCTCGGGGCTATGCGCCGGTGGGTGGGGCGATCGGCTTCTACGACGGCTTCTTCGGTCCGGGCACCGGCACCTTCTTCACTACCAGTCTGGTCGGGCTGCGCGGCTTCGGCCTGACTCGCTCGACGGCGCTGACCAAGGCGTTCAACTTCGCCAGCAACGTCGCCAGCGTGCTGGTGTTCGCCATGGCCGGAAAGATGGTCTGGCTGCTCGGCCTGTCGATGGCCGCGGGAGCGATGCTGGGTGGATGGATCGGAAGCCATACCGCAATGCGCTTCGGCGCCGGCATCATCCGGCCGCTCCTCGTCGCCATCTCGCTCGGCCTGACGGCGCGATTGCTGTGGAGCTACTTCGGCTGAGGCAGCAGCAGCGAGCTGTCGCCGTAGGAGTAGAAGCGGTAGCCCGCGGCGATGGCGTGGGCATAGGCGGCCCTCATCACGTCGAGCCCCATGAGCGCCGAGACCAGCATGAACAGGGTCGAGCGCGGCAGATGGAAGTTGGTCATCAGCCCATCGATCGCTCGGAAGCGATAGCCGGGGGTGATAAAGATCGCCGTGTCGCCCTCGAAGGCGCGGATGATGCCGTCCTCACCAGTCGCGCTTTCGAGCAGGCGCAGCGGCGTGGTGCCAACCGAGATCACCCGCCCGCCCGCGGCTCGGGCGGCGTTGAGCCGATCGGCGGTGGCAGCATCGATCCGGCCCCACTCGCTGTGCATGCGGTGGTCCGCGGTGTCGTCGACCTTGACCGGGAGAAAGGTGCCGGCGCCGACGTGGAGGGTGAGAGTGTCACGGCCGATGCCGCGCTGGTCGAGCGCGTCGATCAGCCGGTCGGTGAAGTGCAGGGCGGCGGTCGGCGCCGCGACCGCGCCCTCCTCGCGGGCGAACATGGTCTGATAGTCGGAGCGGTCGGCCTCGTCGGTGGCACGCTTGCCGGCGATGTAGGGCGGCAGCGGCATCGTCCCGGCGCGCTCGAGCAGCAGCTCCACCGGTTCGTCGCCGGCGAAGTCGAGCAGGATCGCACCGCCCTCGTCGCGGTCGGCGGCGGTGGCAGTGACCCCGTGACCGAAATCGATCACATCCCCGTCGCGGACCCGTTTGGCGTTGCGGACGAACGCCCACCAGGTGCGCGGGCCGGCGCGCTGATGGAGGGTGGCGCCGATGCGTGCGTCGCCGCGGCGGCCCTCGAGCTGAGCCGGGATGACCCGCGTGTCATTGAACACCAGCACGTCGCCGGGCTGGAGCAGTTGCGGCAAATCGAGCACCGCCCGGTCGGCGATGGCGGCGCCGTCGACCAGCAGCATCCGCGCCGAATCGCGCGGCCTAGCGGGGCGCAGGGCGATCCGCTCCGGCGGGAGCTCGAAGTCGAAATCGTCGACCCGCATTATTGAGCGGCTGGCGCGGCCTCGGCGGTCTTGGCTGCCGGCGCGGCGGGCAGCGGGCCGTCGATCCACATCCGCACGATGCGGGTCGGCTCGGCCGGCGGCTCGCCCGGCGCGATGCCGTCGACGAACGGCATTCCGGAAATCACCCGGCCCAAAGCGGTGTATTTCTTGTCGAGCCGCATGGTCGGCGAGAGGACGATGAAGAACTGGCTGTTGGCGCTGTCCGGATTGTCCGAACGGGCCATCGACAGCACCCCGCGCATGTGCGGCAGGCTGTTGAATTCGGCAGCGACGTTGGGGAGCTTGGAGCCGCCGCGGCCAGTGCCCTCCGGATCGCCGCCCTGGGCCATGAAGCCGGGGATCACGCGGTGGAAGACGGTGCCGTTGTAGAAGCCCGACGAAGCGAGCTGCTGGACCCGGTAGACATGGTTGGGCGCGGCGTCGGGGCGTAGCTGGATGACCACCGTGCCACCGCTCGACAAGGTGATGTTGAGCCGGTTGGCGGGATCGGCGGCGACCGTCGCCGGAGCGGCGATCGGCAGCGGGGCGCCGGTCGAGGCCGGGGCGGCGGCGGCGAGGCCGAGGAGGATCAGCGGCAACAACATGGGACGCATTCGAACGCTCCTAATCTTCTCAAACTTCACCCAGGATCGACCTTTTCGGGGACCCAATCGCGAAGTTACGCAGGGCGCCTTAGCGATGCCGGATGGGCGGCCGATGAACGGAATTGGGCCATGGCCGAAGCTTAGCCCGAGGAGGCCCGTGTAGGACAGCAAAATCAGCTGAGCTTCGCGGCGACATCGGCCGCCACGGAGGGTGTCACGAACTTGTCGATCGGGCCGCCGTAGCGGGCGATCTCCTTGACCAGGTTGGAGGCGATCGGCTGGAGCGAAACGTCGGCCATCAGGAAGACCGTCTCGATCTGGTCGTTCAGCTTCTGGTTCATCCCGGCCATCTGATATTCGTATTCGAAGTCGGCCACCGCGCGCAGCCCGCGCAGGATAGCGATCGCGCCCTGGCTCTTGGCGAAGTCCATCAGCAGCGAGTCGAAGCTCACGACCTCGACATTGGCGATGTCGGCGACCTCGCGGCGGACCATCGCCAGCCGCTCGTCGACCGAGAACATCGGCGATTTCGACGGGTTGGTGGTGACCCCGATAACGAGCTTGTCGACGAGATGGGTGCCGCGGCGGATGATGTCCATGTGGCCGAGCGTGATCGGATCGAAGGTGCCGGGATAGACGGCGATCCGGCTGCCGGGTGCGTTGCCGCTCACCGGTCGCGCTCGGTGACGTAGCGGGCGATGGCGCGCAGCAGGTCGGCCTCCTCGCCGTGGGAGGCGAGATGCTCGATCGCCTGCTCGACCAGCATATCCGCCTGGCGCCGCGCACGCTCCTCGCCAAGCAGCGAGACGAAGGTCGCCTTGCCCGCCTCGGCGTCCTTGCCGACGCGCTTGCCCGCCGCGTCCTCGTCGCCGCTATGGTCGATGAGGTCGTCGGCGATCTGGAAGGCGAGGCCGATGTTGCGGGCATAGCCGCGGCACGAGGTGCGCGCGTCGTCCGGCTGGCGGCCCATGATGCACGCCGCCTCGACCGAATATTCGATCAGCGCCCCGGTCTTCAATTGCTGAAGGCGCGTGATGGCGGCTAGGTCGAGCGCCTCGCCCTCGGCGGCGAGATCGAGCATTTGGCCGCCGCCCATGCCGTCGAGCCCGGACGCGCGGGCGAGGCCGAGCAGCAGGTCGCAGCGCACGAACGGATCCTCGTGCGTGGCGGGATCGCCCATGATCTCGAACGCCAGGTCGTGGAAACAGTCGCCGGCGAGCACGGCGGTGGCCTCGTCGAACGCCTTGTGGACGGTCGCCCGGCCGCGGCGCAGATCGTCATCGTCCATGCATGGCAAATCGTCGTGGATCAGCGAATAGACGTGGATCGCCTCGATCGCCGAGCCGGCGCGGACCGCCCGGCCCTCGTCGATCCCGAACAGCCGCGCGGCGGCGACGGTGAGCAAGGGCCGAAGCCGCTTGCCGCCGCCGAGCGCAGCGTAGCGCATCGCCTCGTAGAGGCGGGAGCGGCCGTCGGACGGGACGGCGAGGTGAAAGGCGAACAGGTCGTCGACCGCGAGGCCGATGCGCCGCGCCTCGTCGATCACCGCGGGCAGCGGCCGGGCGATGGTGTCAACCGGCATGGAACGGCACCGTCCCGGTGGGCTGGCCATCGGGGCCGAGCGCGATCTGCTCGATGCGCTCCTGAGCCGCCTTGAGCCGCGCCTCGCAATGCCGCTTCAGCCTGTCGCCGCGCTGATAGAGGGCGATCGATTCATCGAGCGGCGCGGCGCCTTGCTCGAGGGTGCGGACGATCGTCTCGAGCTCGGCCAGCGCCGCCTCGAAGGTCATGGAGCCAATGTCGTCGGCGTCGTTCATGCGCCGAGTTTTGGCGGGCGCGCAGGGGGAAAGCAAGGCGGGCTTGGGCATGCCACGCCAATCGACCTGTCGCCGTAGAGCCGTCGATCAGCCCCCTGCCCTATCGTCCGATCTCGGCCAGCAGGGAGCGAAGGTAATCGCCCAGGTTGGCGGCGTTGAAGAAATTGTGGCTCAGCGTGAGGGAATGGTTCTCGCTGCGGGTGTAGTGGAGCCAGTTGGGCGGGATGATCAGCATGTCCTGAGGCTCGAGCCGGCCGCCAAGTGCCGCCCGGCCGCGCATCGTGGGAAAAAGGCGGTCGTCGGGCGATTCCGGGTCGAAGCCGGCCAGGGCGCCGTCCGATGTGCCGTCGCCCGGCGCGAACAGCACCACCTGCTTGCGGCCCTGGAACTGGACGAGGCAGGCGAACAGATTGTGGCGGTCGCGGTGGAGCGGAGTGATGGTGTCGCGGGGGCTGATGTAGATCGAGAAGGAGGCGTGGCGGTGGATCGCCTCCAGCGCGTGAAACAAGTCGCGCGGCAGGCAGGCCGTGAGGTTCGGGACCGCCTCGGGGAACGGCGCGACGTCGTCGAGCAGCGCCGGGTCGTGCTTGAACGGCTCCCACGAGAAGCTCCAGCCGGACTGGGGCGGGTCGGCGGGCTCCGGCTTCGGCCCGACCCACAGGCCCGGCAGGTTGGTGTAGGCATCGTCCAGATGCCTGATAAACGCCTTGAGCAGGGTCGCCTTGCCCGACGGCGGACGGACCCCGAACTCGAGCGGCGCGATCCCCGGGCTGTCGCCGTAGCGATCGGCGAAGAACTCCAGCGTCCATTTCGTCCGCGCCGGCCAGCGAGCGGTGCCATCGGTGACGATGAACGGGCGCGGCTCGGCGCTCGCGATTCGAGCAGCGATGGCCTCACGGTCGGCGGCGCATGACAGTCGATCGATCGGCGCCAGGTCCATCGGGCATGCTCCCAGCCGGCCGGCCGCCTATTTCTTGAACGGGTCCTTGATGCCGGGGACGATCTCGTCGCTGACCAGTTCCTCGCCGCGGGCTTCGGCTTCCTCGCGGGCGAGCGCGGCCTCGGCGTCGCGGGCGTGCTGCTCGCGCTCGGCGCGCAGCTGCTCGATCAGCGCTTCGCGGTCGCCTTCGAAGCGGGTGTCGGTGCGCGCTTCCTTGCCGGCCGCCTTTTCCGCCTTGGCGACGGCGGCGTCGAGCTCGCGCTGGGTGGTGAGGCCGAGCGTGACCGGATCCTTGGGCGTGATGTTGGCCATGTTCCAGTGGCTTCGGTCGCGGATCGCGGCGATGGTCGTGCGGGTCGTGCCGATCAGCTTGCCGATCTGGCCGTCCGAGACCTCGGGGTGGTTCTTGATGATCCAGGCGATCCCGTCGGGCTTGTCCTGGCGCTTGGAAACCGGCGTGTAGCGCGGACCCTTGGTGCGGGTGACGGCGTCGGGCGCCTTGATCATCTGCAGCTGGTAATCGGGATCGGCCTGGCCGCGCTCGATCTCCTCATGCGTCAGCTCGCCCGAGCGGACCGGGTCGCGGCCGGTGAGCTTGGTCGCGGCGGTATCGTCGGCGATCGCCTGGACCTCGAGGATGTGAAGGCCGCAGAATTCGGCGATCTGGGTGAAGGTCAGCGACGAGTTCTCGACCAGCCAAGAGGCGGTCGCGTGGGGCATGAGCGGCTGGGCCATCTCTAATTCTCCAGAAACAAGTGAGGCCGCCCCAACGAAGGAGCGGCCGTGTGACTTTCCTCTATTCGGGTTGGCTGCGGAGAGCAAGGTTGCAACGCTCGATCGTCATGCCTCGAGCGGTCGCGTGATCGCTCGGCATGGGCCCCAGCCTTCGCTGGGGCGACGGTCAAGTGGTCAGGACGATCTTGCCGATGTGCTGGCCGCTTTCCATCCGGCGGTGGGCGTCGGCGGCAGCTTCGAGCGGGAAGGTGGAGTCGATGACGGGGGTCAGGCGGTTGCCCTCGACATAGGGCCAGACGGTGCGCGCAAGCTCGTCGGCGACCATCGTCTTGTAGGCGAGGTCGCGGCCGCGCAGGGTCGAGCCGGTGAGGATCAGGCGGCGGCGCATGATGTCGGGGATCGGAATCTCGGCGGCCGGCCCGCGCTGGAACGCGATCGAGACGTGGCGGCCGTCGTCGGCGAGGCACTGGAGGTTGCGCGGCAGATAGTCGCCGCCGACCATGTCGAGCACCACCGCCACGCCGCGGCCGGCGGTGAGGTGCGCGACCTCGGCGACGAAATCCTGCGCGGAATAATCGATCGCGTGGGTGGCGCCGAGCTTGAGCGCTGCGTCGCACTTGGCGGCGCTGCCGCAGGTGACGATGACGGTAAGGCCGAACAGGCTTCCCAGTCGGATCGCCATGGTGCCGATGCCGCTGGTCCCGCCGTGGACCAGGACGGCGTCGCCGTCGGCCGCGAAGCCGCGCTCGAACAAATTGATCCACACCGTGAACAGGGTCTCGGGCATGGCCGCTGCCTGGACCGGGCTGAGGACTTCGGGGATCGGCAGGCAGGTGCCGGAGGGCGCTAGGCAATATTCGGCATAGCCGCCGCCGGTGACGAGCGCGCAGACCCGCTGGCCGAGGAGGTGCTCGGCGCCGTCACCGGCCGCGGCGACGGTCCCGGCGATCTCGAGCCCCGGAATGTCGGACGCGCCGGGCGGCGGCGGATAGAGACCCTTGCGCTGGAGGACGTCGGGGCGGTTGACCCCGGCGGCGGCGACCTGGACGAGGACTTCGCCAGGCGCCGGCTGCGGCACCGGACGCGGTTCGACGGCGAGATTTTCGGGGCCGCCGGGAACGGGAATCGCGACGGCGCGCATCAAGCTGGGGATAAGCACGACGGGCTTATTGACAGCGCCCCGGCCGCGGTCAACGCTGGCGGCGATGGACGAGGAGGACGACTTCAAGCCCGGCCAGCCGATCGTCGAGCTCGGCAAGGAGGACCTCGACCCGCTGAGTATCGAGGAGCTCGACCAGCGCGTCGCGCGGCTCGAGGCGGAGATCGCCCGGGTGCGGGCGCACAAGGCGCGGGTGACCGCGCACCGAAGCGCGGCCGATGAGCTGTTCAAGCGCTAGCCTTCGCCGCGGCCCGGCGGCGACCCGCCGCGGGGCCCTTGATCGCGCGCCGACTTGTTCCGACATAGCGAGGCCCGAGGAGTAACCATGGCCATTTTCGTCCGAGCGCTCGAACAATCCCTGTCCAACGCGCTTACCGAAGCGAGCAAGCGCCGGCACGAATATGCCACGCTCGAGCATCTGCTGATCGCGCTGATCGACGACGAGCACGCCAGCCAGGTGATGACCGCGTGCGGTGTCAACCGCGACGAATTGAAGGCAATGGTCAAGTCGTACCTCGACAACGAGCTGGGCGCGCTGGTTGCAGACAGCGCGACCGACCCGACCCCGACCTCGGGCTTCCAGCGGGTCGTGCAGCGCGCCATCCTCCACGTCCAGTCGTCGGGCCGCGACGAAGTAACCGGCGCCAACGTGCTGGTCGCGCTGTTCAGCGAACGCGAGAGCTACGCGGTCTATTTCCTGCAGCAGCAGGACATGAGCCGTCTCGATGCGGTGACCTACATCAGCCACGGCGTCGGCAAGGGCGAGGCGGCGGCCGAACCGCGCGAGGCCAATGGCGGCGGCGGCGAGGAGAAGGTCGAGGCCAAGGACGGCAAGAAGGAAAGCGCGCTCGCGCAGTTCACCGTCAACCTCAACGAGAAGGCCAAGACCGGCAAGATCGACCCGCTGATCGGCCGCGGCAGCGAGGTCGACCGGACGGTCCAGATCCTGTGCCGGCGTTCGAAGAACAACCCGCTCTATGTCGGCGATCCGGGCGTCGGCAAGACGGCGATCGCCGAAGGGCTGGCGCGCAAGATCATCCACGGCGAGGTGCCGGACGTGCTGAAGCCGGCGGTCATCTACGCGCTCGACATGGGCGCGCTGCTCGCCGGAACGCGCTATCGCGGCGACTTCGAGGAGCGCTTGAAGTCGGTCGTCACCGAGCTCGAGAAGCTGCCGCACGCGATCCTCTTCATCGACGAGATCCACACCGTGATCGGCGCCGGGGCGACCAGCGGCGGGGCGATGGATGCGTCGAACCTCTTGAAGCCGGCGCTTAGCTCGGGCGCGATCCGCTGCATCGGCTCGACCACCTACAAGGAATTCCGCAACCATTTCGAAAAGGACCGCGCGCTGCTGCGCCGGTTCCAGAAGATCGACGTTAACGAGCCGACGATCGAGGAGACGATCAAGATCATCGCCGGGCTGCGCTCGAGCTTCGAGGAGCATCACGGCGTGCGCTACACGCCCGACGCGGTGAAGAGCGCGGTCGAGCTAAGCGACCGCTACATCCACGACCGCAAGCTGCCCGACAAGGCGATCGACGTGATCGACGAAGTGGGCGCGATGCAGATGCTGCTGCCGCCGTCGCGGCGCAAGAAGACCATCACCGTCAAGGAGATCGAGGCGGTGGTGGCGACGATGGCGCGAATCCCGCCCAAGAGCGTCTCGACCGACGACAAGCGCGTGCTCGAAAGCCTCGAGGCGGATTTGAAGCGCGTCGTGTTCGGCCAGGACCTGGCGATCGAGAAATTGGCGTCCGCGATCAAGCTGAGCCGCGCGGGGCTGCGCGATCCCGACAAGCCGATCGGCAATTATCTGTTCTCCGGGCCGACCGGGGTCGGCAAGACCGAGGTCGCGCGCCAGCTGGCGCACGTGCTTGGAATCCCGCTGCAGCGCTTCGACATGAGCGAATATATGGAGCGTCACTCGGTCAGCCGGCTGATTGGCGCGCCGCCGGGCTATGTCGGCTACGACCAGGGCGGATTGCTGACCGACGCGGTCGACCAGCAGCCGCATTCGGTGCTGCTGCTCGACGAGATCGAGAAGGCCCACCCCGATCTGTTCAACATCCTCCTTCAGGTGATGGACAACGGGAAGCTCACCGACCACCACGGCAAGACGGTCGACTTCCGCAACACCATCCTCATCATGACCACCAACGCCGGCGCCGCCGACATGGCGCGCGAGGGCATCGGCTTCGGTGCGCTGTCCCGCGAGGACGTGCAGGAAGACGCGATCAAGAAGATGTTCACTCCGGAATTCCGCAACCGGCTCGATGCGGTGGTGCCGTTCGGCTACCTGCCGCCGGCAGTGGTCGCGCGGGTGGTCGACAAGTTCATCCTGCAGATGGAAATGCAGCTGGCCGACCGCGGCGTCCACATCCAGCTCGACGACGAGGCGCGCGAGTGGCTGACCACCAAGGGCTATGACAAGCTCAATGGCGCACGGCCGATGGGCCGGTTGATCCAGGAGAAGATCAAGCAGCCGCTGGCCGAGGAATTGCTGTTCGGCAAGCTGGTCGACGGCGGCGAGGTCAAGGTTCACATGAAGGACGGCGCGCCGGTGTTCGAAATCGTCCCGGCCCCGCCCAAGGCGCCGAAGACGCCCAAGGCCAAGCGCGCCGCCGAGCGGCCGGCCAAGTCGGAAAAGTCGGCCGACTAGCGCGCGCCCTTGCGCCCGCGCTGAATTCTGCTCTGCTCGCCGCTCAGGGGGAGCGGGCAGATGAGCAAGCGTCGAGTCGCGGGATTTCTAATTGGTGCAAGCCTGGCGGCGGCGTGGCCCGCCGCGGCGCTGGCGCAGGCGGCTCCGGCCGCAACCAGCGCGGGCGAGGTGCGCGGCCCGGTCGCCTTTACCTTGCCCACCGGATGGTCGGCGACGACCAGCGGTGAGCGCACGACGATCGCCCCGCCCGAGCCCGACAGCCGGATGATCGTCGTTCCGGTCGGCGCGCAGGCGGACGGCGAAGCGGCGGCGGCGGCGGCGTGGCGCGCGGTCGACCCGGCGTTCAAGCGGACCATCGACGTCAGCAGCGCGGCGGCGGCGAAGAGCGGCTGGGACAAGCGCCAGCTGATCGAATATCGCACCTCGCCCGAGGAGCGCCGGATAGTCCGCGCACTGGCGGCGCGATCGGGCGGGCAATGGGTCGTGTTCCTGACCGACAGCAGCAGCGCGGCATTCGACCGGCGTCGCGCGGGATATGCCCAGATCAACGACAGCGTGCGGCCCAAGGAATATGTCGCCGAGAGCTTCGCCGGGCGGACCGCGGCGCCGCTCGACGCCGCCCGCATCGCGCAATTGCGCAGCTTTCTCGAGCAATCGGCCGAGCAATTGCGGATTCCCGGGATCGGCTTCGCGCTGATCGCCAATGACCGGATCGTCGCGGAAGGCGGGGTCGGAGTCCGCGCGCTCGGGCGGCCGGACAAGGTGGACGCGCGCACGAAATTCATGATCGCGTCGAACACCAAGTCGATGGCGACCCTGCTGCTCGCCAAGGCGGTCGGCGAAGGGCGGATCGGCTGGGACGACCCGGTGACCAAGGCCTATCCAAGCTTCCGCCTCGGCTCGGCCGAGACCACTGCCAAGACCAAGATCCGCCATTTGGTATGCGCCTGCACCGGATTGCCGCGCAAGGACCTCGAATGGCTGCTGATCGACGTCGACCGGGTCGGCGCCGAGGACACTTTCCGGCAGCTTGCCGCGACCGAGCCGACCAGCGGCTTCGGTGAGGCCTACCAATACAACAATCTGATGGCCTCGGCCGCTGGCTACGTCGCGGCGCATCTGTTCTATCCGAAAATGGAGATCGGCGCGGCGTTCGACCGGGCGATGGACGAGCATGTGTTCGGCCCGCTCCGGATGAAGGACACCGGCTTCGACGATCCGCGCAAGCTGCGCGGCAACGTCGCGGCGCCGCATGCCGACAATCTCAAGTTCCAGGCCGAACTGCTCGCGCAGGATCCCAATGCGCTGGTCGGCCCGTACCGGCCTGCCGGCGGGGCGTGGTCGAGCGCGCACGACATGGCGCTCTATGCGCTCAACGAATTGCGTGGCGGGAAGCTGGCCAACGGGCGCCAGATGGCCGACCGCGAAGCGCTGCTGATGCGGCGTTTCCGCGGCGTTTCTAGCGGCGACGGATCATTCTACGGCATGGGCCTGGAGACCGAGATCGGCAGCGGGGTCGAGGTGGTGCGCCACGGCGGCTCGCTGTTCGGTTACAAGAGCGACTTCTATTTCCTGCCGGGCGCCGGGATCGGCGCGGTTATCCTGACCAACAGCGACAATGGCCGGCCGCTGCTCGACGCCTTCCTCCGGCGGCTGCTCGAGGTGACCTATGGTGGCAAGAGCGAGGCGGCCGGGATGGTCGCGGCGGCGCGTACCAAGTTCGACGCCGATCTCGCCTCGTTCAACCGCGAGCTGACCTTCCCGCCCGACCCGGCGGTGACCGCGGCGCTGGCCGACCGCTATGTCCACCCCGAGCTGGGCACGCTGACGGTGAGCCGCACGGGCGGCGGGCTGAGCGTCGACTTCGGGACGATGGCAAGCGCGATGACGACGATGCGCAATCCCGACGGGACAGTGTCGCTGGTCACGGTCAGTCCGCAATTCATGGGGCTGCCGATCCTGCCGGGCAAGGCGGCGGACGGCGCGCGAACGCTGACCATCCGCGACAGCCAGCACCAATATGTCTATCGCGAGGCGGCGGCGCGCTAGGCTGAGGGGTCGGCGCGGACCGCGACGGGCAGCGGCGGTTCGTCGAACAACAGGGCGAAGCGAGCGGTGAGCCCCTCGCGCGCAAAATCGAAGTCGACCGTGCCGCCGAATTCGCGCGCGACCTGATGGGTGATGAGGCGCGTGCCGAAGCCGGTCGCGGTCGGCGGCTCGACCGGATCGCCGCCGCGCTCGCGCCATTCGAGGTCGAGGCGCAGATGGCCGTCCTCGGGGACGCAGGTCCAGCGCACCGCGACCATCCCCGAGCGCCCCTTGAGCGCGCCATATTTGCAGGCGTTGGTGGCGAGCTCGTGGAGGATCATGGCGAAATTGACCGCCGCCTTGGGGGTCATCCGGCAGATGTCGCCGGCGGCGCTGACCCGTTCGCCCATCTGGAACGGCTCGAGCGCGGCGGCGACGACGTCGGTCACTTCGGCCGACGCCCAATCCTCGCGGGTCAGCGTGTCGTGGGCGCGCGACAGCGCCGCGAGCCGGCCCTCGAAGCGGCGGTAGGCGCGCGGCGAGACGTCCTTGAAGGTCTGGAAGGCGAGCGACTGGACGGTCGCCAGCGTGTTCTTCACGCGGTGGGCGAGCTCGTCGATCAGGATCCGCTGATGCTCTTCGGCGAGGCGCTGCTCGGTGATGTCGGTGGTGGTCCCGACGACTCCGACGATGTTGCCGTCGTCGTCGCGCAGCGGCGCCTTGGTCGAGCGGTAGTAGCGGGTGAGCCCGCCGTGGGTGGTGAACACCTCCTCGATCCGCTCGACCTCGCCGCTGGCCATGACGCGCTCGTCATTGGCGTGGATCACCGCCGCTTCCTCGGGGTCGTCGTGCCATTCGGTCTCGGTCTTGCCAATCACCTCAATGGCCGGCTTGCCGATCACCGCGAGAGTCGCCGGATTGGCGTAGAGCAGGCGGCCGGCGCGATCCTTGGCGTAGATCAGCTCGGCCGAGCAGTCGCCGATGCTGCGCAGCAGCAGGTCGGCACTGCGCAGCCGGTCCTCGTCGAGTTTATCGTAGTCCGCCAAACCGACCGCCCCTCCCCAGAGTCTCGGCATCGCCAGCATATCGCGCCGAAGCAAAATCACAAATGCGGGCGAAGTGCCGTCAGCCACGTGAATGGGCGCTGGCGGCGGCGTGCGGCGGCGCTAGGGTGTGGCAAGCCCGATCATTTCGAAGGAGTCGCTCATGCGTAGGATCCATCTCGCCTTGCCGCTGTTGCTGGCGCTGTCGCCGCCGGGCATCGCCGCGGCGCAGGTCACGCCGACCGCCGAGTTCAGCACCGAACGGCTGGCCCAGCATGTGCGCACTCTGGGCTCGGACGCGTTCGAAGGGCGCAGCCCGGCGACCGCCGGCGAGACCAAGACCGTCGCCTATTTGACCGAGCAGTTCGCCAAGGCCGGGCTCCAGCCGGGCGGCGATCTCAAGGACGGCAAGCGGCAGTGGACCCAGTCGGTGCCGCTGCTGCGCTCCGAATTCGCCGCCGCGCCGCACATCGCGATGACCGTCGGCGGGCGGGCGGTGCCGCTGACCCAGGGCAATGAGATTGCGGCACGCGCCCCGCTCACCGGCGACAAGGCGCTGATGCTCAACAAGGTGCCGCTGGTGTTCGCCGGCTACGGCGTCAAGGCGGCCGAGCGCGGGTGGGACGACTTCAAGGGCCAGGATCTCAAGGGCAAGGTGCTGGTGGTGCTGGTCAACGACCCCGACTTCGAGGGCGGCGAAGGCCAGTTCGGCGGCAAGGCGATGACCTATTACGGGCGCTGGACCTACAAGTACGAAGAGGGCGCTCGGCAGGGCGCCGCGGGCGTGCTGGTGATCCACGAGACCGAGCCGGCGAGCTACGGCTGGGCGACGGTCAAGAACAGCAACACCAACGCCATGTTCGACATCGTCCGCCAGAACCCGCGCGGCGAGCATCCGCCGCTCGAGGGCTGGATCCAGCGCGACCTGGCGGCGCAATTGTTCGCCGCCAGCCGCACCAGCTTCGAGGCGATGAAGGCGGCGGCGCGGCGCAAGGACTTCAAGCCGGTGTCCCTCAATGCGACGCTCGACCTCCACGGCAATGCAAAAACCGAGGTCATCACCTCTAGCAACGTGGTCGGCATCCTGCCGGGCCGGACTCGGCCCGACGAGACGGTGATTTACACCGGCCACTGGGACCATCTCGGGATCGGCCAGCCCGACGCGAAGGGCGACCGGATCTACAATGGCGCGATCGACAACGGCACCGGCATCGCCCACATGATCGAGCAGGCGCGCGCCTTCGCGCGGGGGCCGCGGCCCGAGCGGTCGGTGGTGTTCCTGGCGGTGACCGCCGAGGAGAAGGGGCTGCTGGGGAGCGAATATTACGCCTCCAACCCGCTCTACCCGCTGGGCAAGACGGCGGGCGTGATCAACACCGACGTGATGGGCGTGCTCGGCCCGGCGCGCGACTTCTCGGTGCGCGGCAACCAGAAGTTCGGGCTGCTCGATTTGCTCGTCGAGGAAGCGGCCAAGCGCGGCCGGCGCTACACGCCCGATCCGCGCGCCGGGGCCGGCAGCTTCTACCGCTCGGACCATTTCACGCTCGCCAAGGTTGGGGTTCCGGCGATGAGCTTTGCGCCGGGCGACGATCTGGTGAACGGCGGAACGGCGCGCGGGCTGGCGTGGCGCAAGAACTACGACGCGACGATGTACCACCAGCCGGCCGACGAATTTGCGCCCGACTGGGATTATAGCGGCATGGCGCAGGACGCCGAGCTGCTGCACGCGGTCGGCCTGCGTCTCGCCAATTCGCGCGACTGGCCGAACTGGAGCAGCGACAGCGAGTTCCGCGCGGTGCGCGACCGCAGCGCCGCCGAGCGCGAGCAGTCCGCTCCGCAAGCGCAGCCTTTGCCGGCGGCCCCGGCCGACAAAGCGGGAGAGCGGGGATGAGCATCGACTTCTACACCAACCCGATGAGCCGCGGGCAGATCGTCCGCTGGATGCTCGAGGAAGTCGGCCAGCCCTACACCCAGCATATCGTCGATTATGCGGTGATGGGCGGGGACGAGTACGGCGCGGTCAACCCGATGCGCAAGGTGCCGGCGATCGTCCACGACGGCCGGCTGGTGACCGAATGCGCCGGCATCTGCGCCTATCTCGCCGACGTCTTCCCCGATGCCGGGCTGGGTCCGCGCGACGAGGAGAAAGCGGACTATTACCGCTGGATGTTCTTCGGCGCGGGGCCAGTCGAGGCGGCGGTCAGCAACCATGCCAACGGCTGGGACCCGACGCCCGAGCGGCAGCGGATGTTCGGCTATGGCAGCTACGAGCGGACGATCGACACGCTCGCCGCGCACGTCGGGTCGCGCGACTATGTCTGTGGCGCGCGCTTCACCGCCGCCGACGTCTATGTCGGAAGCCAGGTGCTGTGGGGCACGATGTTCAAGACCATGCCCGAGCGCGGCGAATTCACCGCCTACGCCGAAAGGCTGTCTGGCCGCGAAGCCTACCAGCGCGCCAAGGCCATCGACGGCAAGCTGATCGCCGAGATGCAGGCGGCCAAGGAGGCAGAGGGATGATCGACCCGGAGCGCAGGCAGCAGGCGATCGCGCTCTACGACCGCTATACCCACGAGGGCATGAACCGGCGCGCGTTCATGGCGCGGATGACCGCCATCGCCGGAAGCGCGGCGGCGGCCGAGGTCCTGATCGCCGCGATCGCCCCCTCGCCCGCCGCGGCCGCGGTCGTCGCGCCCGACGACGGGAGGATCGCGAGCCGGATCCTGGAGTTCAAGGACCCGCGCGGGGTCTATGGCTATCTGGCCGAGCCGCGGACCCGCTCGCTCAAGCCGACTATCATGGTGATCCACGAGAATCGGGGCCTCAACGACCATATCCGCGACGTTACGCGGCGGCTTGCAATCGCCGGCTATCGCGCGTTCGCGCCGGACTTCCTCGCGCCCGGCGGCGGCACTCCGAAGGACGAAACGGCAGCGCGCGAGGCGATCGCCAAGACCGATCTGGCGACCGCCACCGCAAGCGCCGTGGCGATGCTCGCCGAGCTTGCGAAAGGCAGCCGCGGCGGCAAGGTCGGGGCGGTCGGCTTCTGCTGGGGCGGGGCGTTCGTCAACCGGCTCGCAGTCGCCGCGGGCAGCGAATTGGACGCCGGCGTCAGCTACTACGGCCCGGCGCCCGATCCCGCGGAAGCGGTGAAGGTCCAGGCGCCGCTGATGATCCACCTCGCCGGGCTCGACGAGCGGGTCAACCGCACCGGTTTTCCGTGGGTCGAAGCGCTCCGCTCGGCGGGCAAGCCGGTGACCTATTGGGGCTATGACGGGGTCAACCACGCCTTCCACAACGACACGTCCGCCGAACGCTACAATCGCGCCGCGGCCGACCTGTCGTGGCAGCGCACGCTGCGATTCTTCAAGCGACACCTGGGCTAGCGCGCCCCGGCAACGACCAGTTTGACCGGTTCGCCCGGCGTCAGGCGGGCGTTCTCGCGCAAGCCATTGAGCATCAGGAAATCGGCCAGCGGGTTGGCGGTCGCCATGCGGCCGGCGAGCGAGCGGACGGTGTCGCCCGGACCCGGCGTGACGACGTCGATGCTGCGCGCGCGCAGACCGCGGACTTCCGCATCGCCGAGTAGCCGGAACGAGCCGAATAACGCGGCCAGCGACCGGGCAGCGTCGGCCGCGGGATCGGAGAGCATGACGAAATGATAGGTGGAGGCGCCGGCGGCATAGGCCATGACGGTGACCGCCACCGCCTTGCCGTCGGCGCTCGCCGTGGCTTCGGTCAGCAGGGCGTCGAGACCGTTGACGCGTGCCGGAGTGCTGCTGCGCACCTCGACCGCGGCGCCCTTGAGCAGGGTCTTGAGCAGCGCGCCGGTATAGGCTTCCAGCCCGCCGCGGGCCCGGCCGCCGGCGAACTGGCCGCGCATCCCGCCCGGCCCCTCGATCAGAATCGCCTGCGGGCTGTTGGTCAGCGAGTAGCTCTCGGGCGCCTCGAACGCGATTCGCATGCCCGGGTGGGCGAAGGCGCGGCCGATGACGAAGCCCTGCTCGGGATCGTCGCCGTAAAGCATGCCGTCGAGCGCGGCGAGGAACGGCCGGCGGTTCTCGGGAAGGCCGTTGTCGGCAAGCCCGGTCGCGCCGGCGGTGTCGAGCGCGCGGCGGGTGCGGTTGGCGCTGAGCGGATGGGTGCGCGCCCATTCGGGAATGCTGTGCGCCTCGTCCGCGCCGCGCGTCGCCGCGAGATGCCGCTCGTGGCGGCCGAGCGCGTCGAGCATGTCGGCCGCCTCATAGGGATCGAGCCCGGCCTTGTGCAGATAGGCGATGCCGAGGTCGTCGGCCTCATATTCATGGGTGCGCGAATAGCGCAGGGTGAACAGGCCGGCGGCGGCGCCGGCGATCTGGGTCAGCGCCGGAGAGTCGGTGAGGAGGCCGACGGCGAACACGCCCAGCGAACGCAACAGGGAGCGCTGCTGCTGGCGCTGCGAGTGGCGGGCGACGATGTGCCCGAGTTCATGGCCGAGCACGGCGCCGAGCTCGGCTTCGCTGTTGACCACGCCCATCAGGCCGCGCGTGATGTAGATGTAGCAGCCGGGCACGGCGAAGGCGTTGACGACGTCGCTGTTGACGAGGGTGAAGGTGCATTGGCCGGAAAGGCCCGCCGGCGCCGCGAGCCGCTCGCCGAGCGCGCGCACATAGGCCGCCTCGTCGCCGCGATATTCGCCGCCGAATTCGGCCAAGAGCTGGCTGTGGGCCTCTGCGCCCGAGGCCTTGTCGGCCTCGCTCACCACCGCGCCGTCGGGCGGGCCGCAGCCGGCCAGCGCGAGCGCCGCCAGTCCGGCCGCCACGGAAAAGGGCCGCGGTCGCCCGCGGCCCTTCCCGTGATCCATTTGCCTGTGCCCGACTATTCGCGGTTGCCCATGAAGGCGAGCAGGAACTGGAACATGTTGATGAAGTCCAGGTAAAGGCTCAGCGCGCCGAGGATGGCGGTCTTGCCCATCATCTCGGTGCCCTGGACGTGGTAGTAGATGCTCTTGATCTTCTGCGTATCGTAGGCGGTGAGGCCGGCGAAGATCAGCACGCCGATGGCGCTGATCGCCATCGCCATCGCGCTCGACTGCAGGAAGATGTTGATGACCATCGCCACCAGCAGGCCGATGACGCCCATGATCAGGAACGTGCCGAGGCCGCTCAGATCGCGCTTGGTGGTGTAGCCATAGAGCGACAGGCCGAGGAACGCCGCAGTGACCGCGAAGAAGGTCTGCGCGATCGACGTGCCGGTGTAGACCAGGAAGATGGTCGACATCGACAGGCCCATTAGGCCGGCGAAGGCCCAGAACATCATCTGCAGCGACGCCGCGCTGAAGCGGTTCATGCCGAAGCTCATCGTCATCACGATCGCCAGCGGCGAGAGGATGACGACCCACTTCAGGAGGCCGCCGCTGGTGAACAGCTGCTCGGCCATTCCGCTGTTGGCGAACAGCAAAGCGACGATGCCGGTCAGCAGCACGCCCGACGCCATGTAGTTGTAAACCTTGAGCATGTAGGACCGTAGCCCCGCATCGCGGGTGGCGGTCGGCACACCGACGGTCACCCCCGGACCGAAACCGGTCGTCGTGGTGCGAGGATCGAACTGGTTCTGCATCTTCTCTCCTAACGGACGGGCTATGGGCCCGTGCTCCCGCGGGCAATATCGTGAAGAAAGCGCCTGCTTTCAAGCGAAAGCGGACGATCTGTCCCAAGGACTGTGCCATAGAGGGGCGCGATGCACCGCCTGTTCGTCGCCATCGTCCCGCCGCAGGAGGTCCGCGACCGGCTGATCGACGCGATGGAGGGAGCTGACCTCAAGTGGCAGGACGAGGCGCAATTGCACCTTACCTTGCGCTTCATCGGCGAGGTCGAGCGGCCGCTGGCGAACGACCTTGCGGCGGCGCTCGGCGGGCTCGCTTCACCTAGGTTCGAGCTTGCGGTCGCCGGGACCGGCCGCTTCGACCATGGCCGCCGCGGGTCGTTGTGGGCCGGGGTCGCACCGAAGGAGCCGGTGCGCACACTGGCCGCCAAGGTCGAGCGGCTGTGCCAGTCGGCCGGGCTCGCGCCCGAGCGCCGCGCCTTTCACCCGCACATCACGCTGGCCCGCTGGAACGGCGGCCGGCCGCCGGTCGAGCGCTGGCTCGCGGCCCACGCCGGGCTTGCGAGCGCGCCGTGGACGGTGCGCGACATCGTGCTGTTCGAGAGCCATCTCGGGCGCGGCGGGGCGCATTACGAGCCAGTGGCGACACTTCCTTTGGCGGCTCCAGTGAACCTCTGTTAGGATATCGGCCGGGGCGGTCTTTTCCGCGAACGGGTTGCGAGGGGGTTGTTCGTTGCTTGTCGTCGGGGCCGCCGCGATGTTGACCGCCGCCGCGCAAGTCCCGGCGCCGCTCGTGGTCGACGAGGAGATCGTCATCACCGGCGAGCGAGTCACCCGCTCGCTCAAGCAGACCGACGGCAGCGTGGAAGTATTCGACCGCAGGCGCCTCGAGCGCGAGCCGGGCGCCGACCGGCTCGACGAACTGCTTGATTCGGTGCCCAACGTGCTGCTCGGCAACCCCGGCCAGGGTCCGTCGATCCGGGGGCAGGACACGACCGGGCCGCTGATCGATCTTGCCGCCTTCCTCGGCGGCACGCGGCCACGCACCACGCTCAACATCGACGGCCGCGCCGCCAGCCACAACGAGCTGGTGTTCGGCTCCGCGCCGCTATGGGACGTGGCGCAGGTCGAGGTGTTCCGGAGCCCGCAATCGACCGTCGAGGGGCGCAACAGCATCGCCGGTGCGATCTACGTCCGCACCCGTTCGCCGGCTTTCGAATGGGAAGGCGCGGCGCGGGCGATGAGCGACAATCGCGGCGGGCGGCAGGCTTCGGCAATGGTCGGCGGGCCGCTGGTCGAGGATGCGCTGGCCTTTCGCCTGGCGGTGGACGGCCGCCGCGCCCGGCCGTGGAGCACGCTCGCCGACCGCCAGCGCGGGGCCGACCCGGTGCACGACGATTACGGGCTGGTGCGGGGCAAGCTGCTCGCCACGCCGGCGGCCCTGGCTGGGTCGCGCTTCGAGCTGACACTTCAGCATTTGCGCTCCAAGGCGCCGCAGACGGTGACCACCCTCGCGCCGTTCGAAGATCGCCGCGACCCGCTGCCAATCTACGGCATTTTCGCCAACCGAATCTCCTCGGCGACGCTACGCGGCGAAGTGCCGCTCGACGCCTCGCTCGACCTGCTGGCGATCGCCTCGCTCGGTCAGAGCCGCTTCCGGCGCTTTGCCCCGCGCGGTCGTGGCGAGGCGCTCAACAAGGTGGCCGACCGCTCGCTCGAGACCCGAATCGATTGGGCGGCGGGCGATGCGCTTCGGCTGAGCGGCGGAATTCATGTGCTGAGCAGCCGGCTCGACCAGGAGATCGACCTCAGCGCGATCGTCGGCCTCGGCGCGTTCTACGACCGGCAGACCGCGCTCGGCCTGTTCGGCGAAGTCGAGTGGAAGCTGTCGCCCGCACTGTCGGCGACCGTAAGTCTTCGCCGCCAGAGCGACCGCCAGCGGCGCGAGGGAGCGATCATTGGCGCACTGACCTTGCCGGTCGATTACGACCGCCGCTTCGCCTTCTGGCTGCCGCGCGCCGCGCTGCGCTGGGATGTGAACGACGATCTGCGCGTCGGGGCGGTGGTCCAGCGCGCCTCAAATCCGGGCGGGATCAGCCTCAATTTCGTAACCGGCGAGCCCGAACTGCTCGACGCCGAGACACTGTGGAATGTCGAGTTGTTCGGCCGCGCGCGGCTGCTCGACGGGCGACTGACGCTGAGCGCCAATATGTTCCGCAACGCCCACCGCGACGCGCAACGGGCGATCGCGCGAACCTTCGTCGGCCCGCGCGCCAACCTCACCTGGTTCGAGCTCTACAACGTCGCTCGCGCCCGCACCGAAGGGCTGGAGGCGAGCGCCGAGTGGCGGCCGAGCGAACGGCTGTCGGTTCGCGCCGCGCTCGGCCTGCTGCGCACGCGGATCAGCGACGGCGGCGAGGGCGTGGCGTTCGACGGCAAGAGCTTCGCCCGCGCACCGAAGCGCAGCCTCACGCTGGCCGCCGACTGGACCCCGCTCGACCGGCTGACGCTGAGCGGCCGGCTGCGCCACCACAGCGGCTACTTCAGCGACGACCTCAACAGCGCCGCACGCCGGATCGATGCGGGCACCGAAGCGGACGTCCGCGCCGCCTGGAGCTGGCGCAGTTTCACCCTCTCGGCCTACGCCCGCAACCTGACCGACGCATTCGCGGTGACCTACCTTCTGTCCCCGACCGTCGCCGTTCCGAACAAGCCGCGCGAGATCGGGATCGGCCTGGAGACCCGCTTCTAGGCCGAACGACGGTAGTCCGGCTCGACCCCGCGCTTGGCCCAGTAGTCGGTCAGGCCGGCGGCATCGCACACCGCCTCGAACCGCGGGTCGGCGCGAAGCGCCGCCAGCGGCGGCGTGAACAGCCACGGTGCGAAGCGCCAGGCGGTGCCCTTGGCGCGGCTGCGGTCGCTCGAGCCGACCGCGAACAGGGCATTGGCGATGTCGAACGCGGAGTCGATCTCGCCAAGGGTGGCCAAGGTCATCACCCCGGGCGAGGCGAGCTGCAGGTTGCGCCGGGCGGCGGCGAGGCTCGCCGCTTTCGCCGCAGCGATGTTGGCGGGGGTCGGCCGGTCGAGCGCGGGCAGGTTGGCGCGCCACAAGGCGACCGTCTCGGCGGAATAGTGCTGCGGGCGCTGCGCCGGAGAGTCGAGCATGGCCTGCGCCGCCGCGACCCGGCCGCTGAAGGCGAGGATCATGAACCGCGCGAACCGAACCCAGCGGTGATCCGGCCAATATTGCAGCGCCCGGTCGACCACCCGGTCGGCCTCTGCGGTGCGGCCGAGGATCCACAGCAATTGCGCGCGCGGATAGTGGTTGGCGGCGGCCATCGGCGCCACCGACGTCGCCCGCTCCACCAGTTGCAGCGCCTCGGCGCTGCGGCCGACGCATTGCTTGAGGTTCCACAGCAAGCGCATCGCGTCGGTGTTGCGCGGATGGTCGCGGAGCACCGCGTTGAGCTGGTCCTCGGTGGCGGCGAAATCGAGCAACGGCCGGTCGAGGATGATCTTGGCGAGCCGCGCGTGGGGCTCGCCGGGGTCGAGCCGAAGCGCCGCCTGCTTGGCCTCCAGCGCGCCCTTGACCGCGCTTGACGCTTCCGCACCCTGCGCAATCTCGGCCCGCATCGCGCGGGTCAACGCGAGCAGACCGAGCGCGGCGGGATCATCGGGGCGAAGCTCGGCGGCGCGCGCGAAATGGGTCGCGGTCTGCGGGCTCTGGTCGCCATAGGCGAGCAACTCCCGCCCGCGCCGCATGGCCTCCTCATAAGCGCTGTGCGCGCGATTGCCGCGATACCACCACGCGCCGCCCGCGCCGGCGAGGACGAGGGCTGCAGCACCGCCGACGACGGCACGGCGGTCGACACCGGCCGCCGCCGAAGCGCCGGCTTGCCAAAGCCGGTAGCCGGTGCGCGGGATGGTTTCGAGCTCCAGATTGTCCGGGTCGAGCGCGATTGCCTTGCGCACTCCGCCGACCGCCCGGTTGAGGCTGTCCTCGCCGACCGGGACCCCGCCCCATACCTGGTCGAACAGGTGCTGGCGGGTCACCACTTCGCCTTTGGCCCGGGCGAGCAGCACCAGCACCTGCATCACCCGCGGCTCGACGGCGAGCGAGCGGTCGCCGCTGACAACGCTGCGACGCGACGGGCTGACCGTCAGATTGCCAAGAGTGAAGTCGTCGAGGCCGACCAGATCGTCGGGGCGCAACATCGGCGGTCAGTCACTCCCATCGGCAGATCATCGGCACATCATCATCGCATGACGGCGCTGCAAAAGTCACCCCGGTCCTTGGGCAGGCGACCGGCGCGTGTCCGAGCGGGAGGATGACCATGCGCAAACTTCTTCAACTGGCGATCACCACGGCCCTGGTCGTTCCGCTTGCCGCCTGCGGTGGCGGCGGCGGCGGCAGCGGAGGGCCGAGTTCGACTCCGACGCCGCCGCCTCCGCCACCGCCGCCTCCGCCGCCACTCGCGAAATTCCCGGCGGTGTTTCCGTCGGTCACCGCGACCACGGACTTCGCCGCCTTGGGCTACGAATATTTTCGCGGCGTGGGCGGAGCCGGTCAAACCGAACTGCGCGACAATTTCGCCGTCAGATATGATGCCGCTGCCCAGGCTTACGTCATCGACTTGCCGTCGGCGCCCGCCGGACGGTTCGAGGCCGGGAGTCAGGACGCGTCCTACTGGCGCGGCTATCTGCTCGACCAGCCGGTCGTCAGTCCGTCCATGGATATCCGCAAGCCAGACAGTGCCGGCTTCGTCTACACGACGTTCGGCGACTATTATCAGTACGAGTGGGCTCCGGTGGATTTCTTCGACGGAGTGTTCGCGTTCGGCCTCGCCACACCCGCCGGCGCAGTCCCGACCACCGGCTCAGCCAGCTACAGCGCGCTGCTCGCCGGGACGACGGCGGACTGGTACACGATCGAAGGCACGGCTTCGCTCCAGTTCAACTTCGGCGCCGGCACCCTGTCCGGATCGATGAACCCGATCCTCGTCGGCATGTTCAATCCGGTCCCGCTCGGCCGCTACGATTTCGTCAACACCATCTATAGCGTCGGCGCGACGAGCTTTTCGGGCGGGCTGCGTCACGAGGGCGGCAACCTCACGGGAAGCTTCAACGGCCTGTTCACGGGGCCCGCAGCCCAGGAACTGATGGCCCGCTGGCGCGCGCAATACGCCCGGCCGGACAACAGTGGCACGATCAGCGAGATGGTCGGGGTGCTGGTCGGCAAGCGCCCCTAGCCGTTGCACCGCTCGCAAAGAGGCGACCATGGCCGATTTGAACTTAGCGTTGGCGCGCACCTCTCCGGACCAGCCCGAGCGCCCGCTGAGCGTGCTCTCGGGCAAGAGCGAGCGCTAGGCCGATGCTGGCGCTAGTCGCGATCGGCGCCGCCGCGCTGGCCGTGGCCGAACCTTCCGCGCCGGTCGGGCAGAGGCTGCGCGCCGACGCCCCGTCCTTGCTCGCGCTCGGCCGCCGCTTGCAGGACGATGGCGCCGAGGCCGAGGCGGCGACCGTCTATGCAGCGCTCGAGGCCGATCCGAGCGCCGACGTGCGCGCCGAAGCGCGCTACCGACTGGCCGGGCTGGCGATGCGTCGCAAGGAATGGCAGGCGGCGGCGATATTCCTGCGCCGGGTGCTCGACGAGCGGCCCGATGCGGCGCCGGTCCGGCTGACCCTGGCGCAAGTGCTCAACGAGATCGGCGACGAGGGCGCTGCTTTGCGCGAGCTTCGCGCGGCGCAGGCGATCGGGCTTCCGCTCGAGGTGGCGCGGATGGTCGACCGCTTCTCCGAGGCGTTGCGCGCGCGGCGGCCGTTCGGGGCAAGCCTGGAGATCGCGCTGGCCCCAGACAGCAACATCAACGCCGCGACCTCGAGCGACACGCTCGGCACGGTGATCGGAGAGTTCGACATCGATCCCGGCGGCAAGGCCCGCTCGGGAGTCGGCGCGGCGCTGCGCGGCTCGGCCTTCGCGCGCAAGCCGCTCGGCGAAACGGTCGCGCTGCTCGCCCGCGCCAATGTCAGCGCCGACTTCTATCGCGACAAGGATTTCAACCAGATCACCGCCGACCTGTCGGCCGGGCCCGAGCTTCACCTCGGCCCGGTGCGGCTCAACCTCGAGGCCGGCGCGACCCGCCGCTGGTTCGGGATGAAGCCGTTCGAGGACAGTTTGCGGCTCGACCTCAGCGCCGCGCTCCCGGCCGGACGGCGCAGCTTGGTACGCGGGCGGATCGCCGTTGCGCGCATCGACAACAAGCTCAACGACCTCCAGGACGGCCGCCTGTGGAGCGGCGAGATCGGCATCGAGCGGGCGATCGATGCCCGCACCGGGCTCGGGCTCAGCCTCGCCGCCAGCCGAGCCGCGCTCGACGATCCGGGCTATTCGACCACCGCGTGGCGCGCGACCCTGCTCGGCTGGCGCGAATTCGGGCGAGTGACGGCGCACGCCTCGGCCAGCATCGGCCGGCTCGAGGCCGACGAGCGGCTGAGCCTGTTCCCCGACAAGCGCGAGGACCGGAGCTGGCGGCTGAGCGCGGGGGCGACCATGCGCCAGTTCCAGTGGGGCGGCTTCGCGCCGCTGGTGCGAGTCAGCTACGAGCGCAACGCGAGCACCATCGCCTTCTACGACACGCGCCGCCGGCGGGTGGAATTCGGCTTCGTCCGCGCGTTCTGAGCGGCGCAGTCGCCTAGGCGTTCGGAGCTCCGCGTGCCGTCGCCAGCGCCCGGCCCAGGCGTTCGCGCTCGCCGCGGCTGAGGTCCATCGTCGCCGCGTCGTTCAAGCGCTGCCGGGCGTCGTCGCGCTCGCCGGTGCGCCACAGCGCCGCGCCCCAGGCGAAGTGCAGCGCGCCCCAGCGCGGCGCGCGCTCCGCCGCAGCGGCATATTTCGCCACCGCTTCCCTATCCTTGCCCTGCAGCGCCAGTGCGTCGCCCCAGCCCTTGAGCGGATCGGCCCAGCGCGGCGCCTTCTTTGCGGCGGAGTCGAACCGGGCAATCGCCGCCGGCAGGTCGCGCGCGCGAAGCTTGGCGCGGCCCCATTCATAGTCGCCGAACGCCAGTTGCGGCGACTGCCGGACCGAATGCGCGAACCATTTGTCGGACGACCTCCGGTCGCCGGCCAGCGCCGCTACGACGCCCCGGGTGCGCAGGCAGAAGTCGCAATCGAGCGGGGTCGCGGCAATGACCCGCGCCGCGCGCTCTTTGTCGCCGAGGTGCGCGGCGGCAAGCGCGATCCACGGCCAGCTCATGACCGGCCGCAAGGCGATCTCGATCGGCTCAAGGGGCCGGCTATCGCGATCAGGGCGTTCCGCTATCGCCATCACCAAACGCCAGTCGCCCCGTCGGGCGGCGATCGCGATGAGCGCCCCATCGCGCTCCTGGGCCAAGTTCGTAGACGTCGTTTGCAGGTTCAGCTCGTCCGGCGCGATCGGGTTGGCGGCAAGCATCTCGGCCCCTTCGCGGGGACGGTGCAGTGCAGCAAGATAGGTCGCCATGCGCAGCGGCGCTGCCGGCAGGCTGTTGTTGTAATTGACCTCCTCGAGAGTTCGTTCGATCAACCGATAAGCCGCGTCGAAGTCGCCCCGCAGGCTCGCGCCGAAATGGTCGGTGACGAGCAGGATGGAAGCCAGTGCGTCCGGCTTCAACGTCCCCGCACGTTGCGCTGCGCGGTAGGATGCGAGCGCCGCCGGCTGGCGGTCAAGCGCGCGCCCGTCGCGTCCCAGCAGGAATTCGTTGTTCATCATGTTGAAGACGGGCGGCGCCAGCGTGGGCGCCAATTGCCGTGCCTTCAGAAACATGCGCCGCGCAGCGCGGAAGTCGCCGCGTTGCATGAGGCGGTTGCCAAGCGCGTTGTAACCCCAGGCTCGTTCCATTGCGGGGCCCGAGCGCGCGAGTTGCGCCGCCAGCGCCAGCGATTCCTCATCGCGCCCCTCGCTCGAAAGATAGATGGCGTGAAGATAGGGCTGCTGACGGCCGAAGAATTGCTCGGCCGCGCGTTGAAGAGTGGTATCGAGTTCGTCTGCCGTCCCGCTCGCTTCGGCCGGCAGCTGGATCCCCGAGCGGACCACCACCCGCATCGTTGCGCCGTCGGCGATCACCTCGCCCGACACATGAGTCTCGTCGCCGAGCGAGCGGCGAAGCAGCCGCGTCGCGTCGTCGAGCGACAGACCGGTGGTCGGAATCTGCACCTTGAGGTCGCCGCTCCACGAATTGGCGAAGCTGGCCGGGGTGCGCACCGAATCCGCCTTGCGCTGGATTTCGGCGAGCTTGTCGAGCATGCGCTGGGCGACGACTTCGCCGGTCAGGCCGCGCTCCGCCAGCGCCGGCGGAACGGCGAACGGCGCGACGACGATCGCCTGGCTGCGCGATGCGCTCACCACCGCCGCGATCAGCAGTCCCAGCAGGCCGACGAACAGCACCGCGATGCAGGCGTCGCGGACAGTTCGGAAGCGGCTCCGGAACAGTTCGTGCCGAGCCAGGCCCTGCTGAGCTCCGACCAGCTGGCGGTGCGCCTCGAGCAGGGCCCTGGCCGGGTCGGGATCGTCGGACGCGGCGATCCGCCCCATGGCGATCTCGACCGGGTCGGCGGTGCCGGGAAGCGCTGCGCCGCGCGCCGCCCGAGCCTTGCGGGGCGCGGACGCCGGTCTGTCGGTCTCGGCCATACGCTGCACTCCCCCGGCGGCGAGCTTAGCTGAAAAAAAGCCAGTGCCAACCGTTGCGGCCCCGGCCGCCGGCACCCATCTCGAAGCGCTTCGCGTTGACCCGTCCGTGGGCTTCGCCTACACCCGGAACAAAGCTGGAACGACGCCGAACATGCTGACCCACATCTCCGTCCGCGGTGCGCGCGAGCACAACCTCAAGGGCATCGACGTCGAGATCCCGCGCGAAAGCCTGACGGTGATCACCGGCCTCAGCGGCAGCGGCAAGTCGAGCCTGGCGTTCGACACCATCTATGCGGAAGGGCAGCGGCGCTATGTCGAGTCCTTAAGCGCCTATGCGCGCCAGTTCCTCGAGATGATGCAGAAGCCCGACGTCGAGCATATCGACGGCCTGTCGCCGGCGATCTCGATCGAGCAGAAGACCACCAGCCGCAACCCGCGCTCGACCGTCGCGACGGTGACCGAGATCTACGATTACATGCGCCTGCTGTGGGCGCGCGTCGGCGTGCCCTATTCCCCCGCCACCGGCCTTCCGATTGAGGCGCAGCAGGTGAGCCAGATGGTCGACCGGACGATGGCCCTGCCCGAGGGCTCGCGCCATTACCTTCTCGCGCCGGTCGTGCGCGGCCGCAAGGGCGAGTATCGCAAGGAGCTGGCCGAGTGGCAGAAGGCCGGCTTCACCCGGGTCCGCATCGACGGCGAGTTCTACGCGATCGAGGAAGCGCCCGCGCTCGACAAGAAGTACAAGCACGACATCGAGATCGTCGTCGACCGGGTCGTCATCCGGGACGGAATCGAGGCGCGTCTCGCCGACAGCTTCGAAACCGCGCTCAAGCTCGCCGACGGCCTGGCCTATCTCGATCCGGCGGACCCACCCCCAACCCCCTCCCGCGAGCGGGAGGGGAAGAGCCGCGACAGCGGCGAAGGGGTGGGCCCGGACTCCGGCTTCAAGCTCGATTACGGCGCCGCCGGCCGCATCGTCTTCTCGCAGAAATTCGCCTGCCCGGTGTCCGGCTTCACCATCGCCGAGATCGAGCCGCGGCTGTTCAGCTTCAACGCCCCGCAGGGCGCCTGCCCGGCGTGCGACGGGCTCGGCGAGAAGATGCTGTTCGACGAGGATCTCGTCGTCCCCAATCACGACCTCACGATCGCCAAGGGCGCGGTCGTGCCGTGGGCCAAGTCCAACCCGCCCTCGCCTTACTACATGCAGGTGCTCGGCAGCCTCGCCCGCGCCTACGGCTTCGCGCTCGACACCAAGTGGAAGGACCTGCCCGAGGAAGCCCGCCAGGTGATCCTGCGCGGCACCCGCGGCAAGCCGGTCACCCTGCGCTTCGTCGACGGGCGCAAGAGCTATGAGGTGAAGAAGGCGTTCGAGGGCGTGCTCGGCAATCTCGAGCGGCGCATGCTGTCGACCGAAAGCGCGTGGATGCGCGAGGAATTGCAGAAATATCAGGCCAGCCACGCCTGCGAGGTGTGCCACGGCGCCCGCCTCCGCCCGGAGCCGCTCTCGGTCAAGATCGCCGGCGAGGACATCTCCCGGTCCGCACGCCGCTCGGTCGCCGACGCGCTCGCCTGGTTCTCGACGCTCGAGGCCAAGCTCGGCCCCCAGCAGCGCGAGATCGCCCGCGCCATCCTCAAGGAAATCAACGAGCGTCTCGGCTTCCTCCACAATGTCGGGCTCGACTATCTCAACCTCGACCGCACCAGCGGCACGCTGTCGGGCGGCGAAAGCCAGCGAATCCGCCTCGCGTCGCAGATCGGCAGCGGCCTCAGCGGCGTACTCTACGTCCTCGACGAGCCGTCGATCGGCCTCCACCAGAAGGACAACGACCGGCTGCTCGAGACCCTCCAGCGGTTGAAATCGCTTGGCAATACCGTGCTCGTCGTCGAGCATGACGAGGACGCCATCCGCACCGCCGACCATGTCATCGACATGGGCCCGGGCGCCGGCGTTCACGGCGGCGAGGTGGTGTGCGCCGGAACGCTCGACGATCTGCTCGCCTGCGAGACCAGCCTCACCGCCGACTACCTTGCCGGCCGCCGCTCGATCCCGATCCCGGCCAGGCGCCGCAAGGGCAATGGCAAGAAGCTGACCGTCCACGGCGCGACCGAGAACAATCTGCGCAACGTCACCGCCTCCATCCCGCTCGGCACCTTCACCTGCATCACCGGCGTCTCCGGCTCGGGCAAGTCGAGCTTCACCATCGACACGCTCTACGCCGCCGCCGCGCGCCAGCTCAACGGCGCGCGCATCCTCGCCGGCAAGCACGACAAGGTCACCGGGCTCGAGCATCTCGACAAGGTCATCGACATCGACCAGTCGCCGATCGGCCGGACCCCGCGCTCCAACCCCGCGACCTACACCGGCGCCTTCACCAACATCCGCGACTGGTTCGCCGGGCTCCCTGAGTCGCTCGCGCGGGGATATAAACCCGGCCGCTTCAGCTTTAACGTCAAGGGCGGGCGCTGCGAGGCGTGCCAGGGCGACGGCATGCTCAAGATCGAGATGCACTTCCTGCCCGACGTCTACGTCACCTGCGACATGTGCCACGGCCAGCGCTACAATCGCGAAACGCTCGAGGTGAAGTTCAAGGGCAAGAGCATCGCCGACGTGCTCGACATGACGGTCGAGGACGCGGTGGAATTCTTCAAGGCGGTCCCCGGCATCCGCGACCGGATGGCAATGCTCGCCGAGGTCGGGCTGGGCTACATTAAGGTCGGCCAGCAGGCGACGACGCTGAGCGGCGGCGAGGCGCAGCGGGTCAAACTGTCGAAGGAGCTCTCGCGCCGAGCGACCGGCCAGACCCTCTACATCCTCGACGAACCCACCACGGGCCTCCACTTCGAAGACGTCCGCAAACTCCTCGAAGTCCTCCATGCGCTGGTCGAGCAGGGTAACACCGTCGTCGTGATCGAACACAACCTCGACGTCATTAAGACCGCTGACTGGGTGCTGGATTTGGGACCGGGGGGCGGCGTGAATGGCGGGGAGATTGTGGCGCAGGGAACGCCGGAAGCGGTCGCGGCGGAGGAGCGCAGTTTCACCGGCCACTATCTGCGCGAAACGCTGGCTCGTTCTCCTGCGCAGGCGACTGCGACAGCTGGCCTTGCGGCCAAGCCGCGCCGCGCGTCTCGGGCCAAGAGAAGCGCAGAGGTCGAACAACCGGAACTTAGCGGAGCGAAGTGATCGGCGCGCCGGTCGAAATTCACTCGACGCACGTCCTCGCCGCGCGAATGTAATCACGCCATGTCCGGCCGAATGCTCATCGCTGCCTGGGTTGCGCTATTGTCGGCCGCGCCCGCCAACGCCGCGACCCGCTCGGGCAAGCTTGAGACCCCGCCGCCCGCCACCGCGCCCGCCGCTCCCGAAACCCGCAGCGGCGTGCTCACCCTCGCCGGCGGCGCTTACGCCTATCTCCCCAAGGGCCTCGACGGTTCGCCGCGGCCGCTGCTGGTGGTCCTCGCCGGGGCGCGCGATAGCGCGTCGGACCTGCTCGCCGCCTACCGCACGCATGCCGACCGCCACCGCTTCCTGCTGCTGATCCCGACCGGCCAATTGCCCGGCAGCTGGGACATGATCGAGGATCTGAAGTCGCGCCTCGGCGCCGAGTTCAACGTCCAGCCGCGCTACGGCCGCGATCTCGCCAACATCGACCGCGCGCTGGCCGATGTGTTCGCCCGGGCCGCGGTCGATCCGAAGCGCATCGGCGTCATCGGCTTCTCCAACGGCGCGACCTACGCGCTCAGCATCGGCACCGCCAACCCGCAGCTGTTCGGCACGGTCATCGCCTTGTCGCCCGGCCCGGCATACCCGACCCGCTTCGACAAAGCGCAGCGGGTGTTCGTCAGCCACGGCGAGAAGGACGGCGTGCTGCCGTTCGACAACGCGCGCGCGATCGTCGCGCGGATGCGCGGCCGCGGCATGACGGTGGAGTTCGAGCGCTTCGACGGTAATCACGAGGTGCCGCGCGCGCTGTTCGAGAAAGCGATCGCCTTCTTCGTCGCCGGGGAACCGGCCGCGCCCTAGCGGCGGCGGATCTCGACCCGCCGGTTCTGCACTTCGCGCACACCGTCGGCGGTGGCGATCAGCGGCTGCTCCTCGCCCGCGCCGGTCACCGTCATCGCCGAGCGCGCAATCCCCTTGCCAGCAAGATACTCGGCGACCAGCCGGGCGCGCTCGAGCGAGGCGCGGCGATTGTGGACCGCGGGGCCGGAACGGTCGCTGTGGCCGGTGATGAGGAGTGGGCCGCCGCCTGCCGCCAGCGCGTCGAGCGTCGCCGTGGCATCACGCGACAATTCGCTCTTACCCCAGTCGAAGAACACCAGAGACGTGCCCTCGGGCGCGGCGGTCTGCAGGAGGAGCGCGGCAAGCAGCATCGCCAACGCTTAATCGCCCACTCCCTAGCTGGCAATCAGCCCGTGGCCGCGCAGTGCGGCGAGGATCGCGTTGACCGTCGGATCGCTGGCGTGGTTGGCGATCGCCGCGGCCTGCGCCCCGACCACCTTGACGCCGTCGACGGTCAGCTTCTTGCCGCGCACGTCGCCGACGCTCCACGCCGTCCCGTCATAGCTCGCCGGGCAATTTGCGAGCGGTCCAGCACCTGCATCCCCGCCACCGCCGCGACGAACCGCCAGCCGCCCTCGGTGAAGCCGGCCAGCGCCCGCGCCTGCCCCGCCCAGGCGCCGGTTGGCGCGCTCCCGAGCACATAGCAATCGCCCGGCGCGGGGCTCGCCGGCGGCGCGTTGCGGCCGACCTCGAGCACCGCCGCCGCGACCGCCAGGTCGAGCCGCGCCAGCGCCTCGTTGTGGGTGAATTCCTTCTGCAGCTGGCCGGGCGCCAGGAACGGCAGTTGCAGGCGTGTGGAAGTGCTCATGGCTCAGACCCCGATGGTGAGTGAAACCGGCCGCGACAGGCCGAACGCGCCCGTCTGGCGGACCCCGATGGTGAGGGTCGACCCGAGACCGGCGAGCTCGGCCCCGGCGATCGTCAATTCGACCGCGTCGACCGACCGCTCGATCGTCCCGCCGCTCCCTGTCACGCTGACCCGGTAGCCCTGGAAATCCGCATCCTGCGCCGCCGCCACCCCGTCGAGCCAAGCCCAGCCGCCGCGCGACCGCCCGATCCACGCCAGCTCGAGCGAACCCGCGTTCAACCGCGCCTCGAGATGACGAGGCGCGAGCGGCCGAACCGCCTCCCCTGCCGCGACGCGCGCCACCACCGGCGGATCGGCCGCATTGGCCGGGCCGTAAGCGGTCACCGTCGCCGTGCTGCCGAGATGTCCCGCCGCGATCGGAACGCTTGCCAGCCCCGCGACATTGAGCAGCACGAACGCTTCGCCTGCGCCATGCCCGCCGACCGCGAATTCGCTACCGCCGCGCCCTCGCAAAAAGCGCGACAACCGGAAGCGCCCGCCGCCAAGCGGCTCAGCCACCCCGAACTGCACGATCTCGTCGCCGATCGCTGCCGCATTCGCCCCGCCGGCCAGCGCCATATCGTCGCGCGACTCGAGCCAATGGTCGACGTTCGCCAGTGTCACCTCGACGCTCGAGCGGCGGTCGATCAGGTCCGTCGACGCCGCCCCAAGCATCGTATCCACCGTGCCGACAATCGCCTCCCGCGCCGCGCTCGCGGACGCGCTCAGCGTCCCGCCGACAGCCAGCTCCAACGGCACCGGCCGGTACGCTCCGCTCGGGCTCGCCACCGCCAGCTGCAGCGACGGTCCCGCGACCCCCGGCCAGTCGGCCAGGTCGAGCAGCACCAGCCGCGATCGCTCGGCGACCACGTCGGGCTGAGCCACCGGCCGCCCCGGATCGGCCGGCCGCGCACCCGACGGCTCGGCCACCGCGCGCGCCGTCACGCGCACCACCATCCGCTCGATCGCGACCTCGTCGATCAGCCACTCCCCGGCCACCCCGGCCAGCACCAGCCGGTCGCCCGGCTCGACATCCAGATAGTCCGCCGGAAGCGTCGCGGTCAGCGTTTCGCGCGCCGCCCCTCGAGCCCGCTTTCGGCGCCGCGCCGCACATAGCCGTCGACGAACGCCCGCGCCTCGACCGACTTGACGCCGTCCAATGCCGGCCGCTGCGCCGCGATCGCCTCGTCCGCGACCCGCGCCTTGAGCGCCTCGAGCTCGGCCTTCAGCGCCGCCACTCCAGCCGCATCGTCCTGGAACGCCTCGAACGACGCCTCCAACCCATCCGCCTTCACTTCCAACATCCCGTCTCTCCTCGCTTGCGCACAAAAAAATGGGCCGCGAAACGCGACCCAGCCACCCCACTTCTCCTTGAAGCGTCATCCCGGCCTTGAGCCGGGCCCCACCTTCGCTACACTTCGCCCGATGCCCTACCGCCAGCCCTACGACGGCGACCGCCTCGCCTTCGTCGACGTTCCCGCCGCCACCTGGCTTCGCCTCTCCTTCGCGATCAGCGCCGCCGCCGCGGTGATCGTCGTCATCGCCTGGCTTGCCTTCGACCAAACGCTCGACTTCTACGATCCCGACGGCCGGCCGATCATTGAAGCACTCGCCGCCGGCCTCACCTACGGATTGTGGATCATGGCCCTCAACATGGCCGCGGCAGTCCTCGCCTTCACCGCCCTCGCCGCCTGGCGGCGCATCCGAAGGCCGTCACCCCGGGCGTGACCCGGGGCCCGCCTTCTTTTCCGCCGCCACAGGCTCCACGCGGATCAACCGGTCGACCAGTACATAATGCCGCGATCCGCCCATGTGCCCATAGGCGCCGGCCACCAGCGTCCGCCGCCCAATGAACTCCAGCCCATAGGCGTCCGGACGCTCAGGATCGCGCTCGAAGATTGCCGGCAGAGGCCCGTTCCACTCGAGCCACGTCTGGGACGTTCCATACGGACAATCGACCTTCGCGCCGGAGCAGAACCGCGAGCCCTCGTACTCGTTGACCCACACCCCGCTGAATCGTTGCGGCGGCGCGAAGCGATAACATTCTTGCGCCGGGATGTGGCCAATCACGGACTCGCTGAGCCGATAGGCGCACGGCCCCAGAAAACCGAAGTCGTGCGCATGCAAACGCGCCCGGAGTCGATCGCCCAAGTGCGCATAGGCCTCCGGCGGCGTATCGCGGCGCTCGTTACACCCCGCTAGCGCCATCACCGCCAAGCCCAGTGCCGCAATCCTCATCCCGCTTTATCACGCGCCGCCACCGCCGCTTCAACCCGGTGCACGAGACGGAAGTTCTTCGGCGCGGATGATCCGCTCGACCAGGATGGCGTGGCTCTTGTCCCAGCCGAATACGCGTTCCTCCGCCACCTTGGTGCGCCGTCCGATGAATTCGATCCGCACCCGGCGCTCGCGGCCGCTGCGGAGCTCGCTCGGACTCGGCGCGCGCCACACCAGCAGATAGACCGGCGGCCGCGCGCACTGGTCACCCGCGGTCTCGCAGAAAGACCAATGTTCTTCCTCGTGCCACACGCCTTGCCAGCGTCGCGCCGGAAGGAAGCGCAGGCACGTCTCCGACTTCGTGCCCTTGGTCGTCAGGCTTTCGTCGGCACCGTGGCGCTCGACCAGGCATCGCCGCGTGCCGTCCGCTTGTCGCACCCACGCGAACTCCCGCGCGTCCCGCGCCGCCGGCGAATCCGGCAAAGGCGTGCAGGCGGCCGAGGCGGCCAAGGCGAACATCCCGAACCTCATCCCGCTTTATCACGCGCCGTCACCGCCCCTTCAACCCGGTGCACCCGCGCCAGCTTCTGCATCGGCTGCGCGACCAAACTCACCTCGACCAGCTCGAGCTCCCGCAACTGGCGCAGTCCGTCCGCCCGCTCCGCTCGCCCGACGCGATAGCCGAGCATCCCCGACAGCGCGTCCAATATCTGCCCCGCCAGCGGCAGCACCGTCTGGCGGTACAGCGCCCGCCCGGCCTCGCGTGCATTGGCGTAGGTTGCATCGCCCGGCAGCCCGACCAGCACCGGCGGCACCCCGAAGGCCAGCGCGATGTCGCGCGCCGCGCTTTCCTTCAGCGCGACGAAGTCCATCTCCGCCGGGGTGAGCGAGATCGCCTGCCACTTGAGCCCGCCCTCGAGCAGCAGCGGCCGCCCCGCGTTCATCGCGCCCTGGAACTGCTCCTCGAGCTCGCGCTTCAGCCGCTCGAATTGCGCGCCGGTCATCTCGCTGCGGTCGTCGCTGCTATAGCTCAGCGCCCCCGACGGCCGCGCCGCATTGTCGAGCAGCGCCTTGTTCCACCGGCTGGCGCGGTTGTGCACCGTCGCCGCGCCGATCGCCGCCTCGAGGCAGCCCAGCCCATAATGGTCGTCGGCCGGGTCGAGCGCCCGGACATGCACCGCCTGGCGCCGGTAGAGCGCGTCCTTCAATGCGATCCGCTCGTCCCGCCCGCCGCCGCCGCCGCGATAGACGATCGCGCACGGCTGGCCGCGCGCATCGCCGGCGACCGAGCAGCGGTCGGGCCGCAGATCGACCAGCTCGCGCGGCCGGTCCTGGTCGTCGGCGATCAGCTGCACATACGCATTGCCGTGCAGCAGCAGCGCCGCCGCCAGCCGTTCGCGAAGCGCCCCGCTGACCAGCGCCGCGACGGCATCGTCGTTGCTGAAAATTGTCAGTCCGCCGACTGCCCCGGCGATCAGCCGCACGCAGCGCAGCCCGACCGGATTGGTGCGATAGACCTCGCGCACCTGCTCGGCATAACCGCGCGCAAACCCCTCGTCGCGCGGCTGCCTCAGCCACGGCGGCAGATGCGCGCCATCGACCGGCACGCTCTTGCGCCCGAACCAGTTGAACATTCCCGATTCCCCTCGTCGTCCCCGTGAAAGCCGGGGACCCCTCTTCGTCCTTGCGCCGCGCCTACAGCGCCCGCACCCGCGGCACCCCGCTCCGCGCATCCATCAACTCGCTGACCGCCCACACCATCGCGTCGGCGCGGTCGGGCGAACGGCTCGGCCCGTCGTAGCGACCGCCGATCTGGAGCCCCGCCAGCTCCGCCTCGAGCTCCGGGAACACGCCCGCCAGCCGCGCCCGGCCGGTCTCCATCGCCATCGCCACCGGCTCGGCCCGCGCGACCTTGCCGCTCGACGCATAGACCAGCCGCACCCGCACTTCGGCACCGGCCGTGGCGAGCACCGATTTGACCATTGCCCCGCCCTGGTTGGCCTCGGCAACGATATGGCTCGCGCCCCATTGCTCCGCCGCCGCCACCGCGACCCGCGCCCAGCGGTCCGGCCCGCACGCCGGTAGGCTCGCATCGGCCAGCACGTCGACGAACTTCCCGGCCCGCCCGGCGACCACGATCCCGCACTTGTCGCCGCGCTCGGACGCCGGCGGGTCGATCGCCACCACCACCCGGTCATAGTCCGCCGCCGCGGCGCAGCGCGCCCGCTCGATCAACGCGCGCGGGAACAGGCTGCCTTCCGCCTCGCTCATCAATTCGCCGTCGATTTCCTGGCGCCCGATCCGACTGTTGCCATAGGTCCGCACCATCGCCGCGACGAACCGCTCGGGCAGGCTGGCATTGTCGCCGGTGCGTCCGCCGGTCTCGACCGTCTCGGGGTCGGCGCGAAGCCGGTCGAGCAGCGCCATCGGCCGCGGAGTCGTCGTCACCAGCGCGCGCGCCCGGGTCCCGCCGCGAAGCCCGAAGTCGAGGTTCATCCACGTCTCGTCCGGCTTGCGCCATTTGGCGAGCTCGTCGCACCACGCGAAATCGTGCGCCGGCCCGCGCAGCCCGTCGGGACTGTCGCCCGAGAATAATTGCGCCTGGCTGCCCTGCGGCCAGGTCAGCCGCCCCAGGCTCGGCTCCCATTTCACCTTGACCCGCCGCCGCCGCGCCACCGCCAGCAGCCCGCTCGGCCCCTCGACCATCACGCGGCGCGCATCGTCGATCGTCGCTCCGACCAGCGCGATCCTGCGGGTCCCGCTGCCGGCCAGCGTATGAATCCACTCCGCCCCGGCGCGGGTCTTGCCGAAGCCGCGCCCGGCCATCAGCAGCCACACCCGCCAGCCCGCGCCCGACGGCGCGATCTGGCCGTTCGCCGACCAGCATTCGAACATCGCGTCCCAATGCAGCAGGTCGCCCGGGTCCATCCGCGCCACGAAGTCGGCCTGCTCGGCCGCGCCCAGCGCCGCCAGCCGCTGGACCCATTCGACCGGAATGTCCGCCCTCAAGCGCGCAATCCCCACACGATCAGCTCGAGCCGGGTCAAAGCGCCCTTGACCTCAACCTCTCCTCCCCGGCCGTTGCGGGGGACCGTTCCCGCGCCAGCGGGTATGGTGGACGGGTCCTTCTTGGAGCAGTCCCGCTCCCCGATCTTCTTCAATCGCGCCAAAATCCGCTCGGCCGCCTCGGCGACATCCTCCGGCGCATGGTCGCTGTCGGCGATCGCCGCCCCTTCGCGGTGCATCCGCAGCAGCGAAATGCCGAGCCGGTCGCTGTAGTCGCGCATCATCGAGCGGCTTCCGTCGCGCGCCACGATGATCTTCTCGACCCCGTGCAGCGCCCGCTCGAGCATGGTCAGCTCGAGCGCGGCATAGCCGATCGCCAGCGCCTGGTCCCAGCCCTTGCGGAATCCCGCGTCGCGCCCGCGCCGCACATAGACGGCGCTCGCGCTGATCCCCGCCGCGCCGGCCGCATATTTGACGTTGCAGCTCTCCGCCAGCGCCTCGAGGAAGCGCCGCTCCTTGCCCGGGGTCCAGCTGCGCGAGTCCGGCGCGCGCAGCTGCGGCTTGCCGCCCCCGTCGATCGCCAGTCTTGCCGCCCGTCCCACCATCCGCGCATGCTCCAAAAAGCGAACGGGCCAGCCCGCGAGGAAGCGGACCGGCCCGAATCGGAATCTTCGAATATGCCTGTGATGTACCTAACGAGCGTTACGATGTCAAGCGGTTTCTATCCTATCTGGTTCGCGATGGTCGCCGCCACCCGCTCGGCCTGCACGCGAATGTCCGGGACCGCGGTAATCTCCCACCACCGCCCCCGAGTCAGCGGCCCAACCGCGTACAAGCTCCCGCTCCGCTCATCCTGAGCAGGGACTGAGCCCGTCGAAGGCCCGTCTCGAAGGACGCAACACTCGTCATCCACCCGCACCCCAAGCCCAAGCTCCCCCGGCGCAATCAGCCCATCCGCCAGCATCTGCCGCAACAACCCATTGTCGCTCCCCGCCAACCGCTCCGCCGGCCCCGTGCAATTCACCGCCAGCGCCGCGCGAACCATCACCTCACTGCCACCCCGAACACGAACAAGTACCCGCTCATCCTGAGTAGCCTCCTGAGCCTGTCGAAGGGGGCGTATCGAAGGGTCATCCTGAGTAGGGCCGCAGGCCCGTATCGAAGGACCGGCCATCACCCGCAGCCGCCCCTCGCTCCGCCACCGCTCGACCACCGCCGCCGCCTCGGGCGCGATCCGGTGGCGATGCACATCCCACCACGGCCGCGCATGCCGCGCGAACCGCGCGCGGGTCGCCGCATCCCACCCGGCCCACAAAGCCTGGCTGACCGGCCGGAGCGAATCTACCGCCGCCCGCCAATCGTCCTTCCCACCCCGAGCGCGCAACCACGCCACCGCGTCCGATAACCGCTCCGGTACATCGCCAATCTCGGCTGGAGCCAATGCCGAGCCTGTCTCGAGCCCAGTCGAGAGATGCGCCCGAGGCACCAGCCCGCGTCGTGACACCGCTGTCACCTCACCGCCATACCCCAGCCGCTCGAGGGTCAGCACCACATCGACCATCGTCAGCCCGGTCCCGACCAACAGCAGCGGCGCGCCTTCCTCGGCGACAGCGCGAAGCCGCTCCCCGGCCTCCGCCCCCCACGGGTCCTGCACCATCCGCTCCTCTGGCCAGCCCGGAATGACAAACGGCGCCGGCCGCCCATTGCCGGTCGCCAGCACGACTGTTTCCGCATGGACCGCCGAGCCATCTTCCAGCTCAACCTCCCACCCCCCGCTCACCCTGAGTAGCGGCGCAGCCGCGTATCGAAGGGCCCGCACAATCCCATCCACCAAAGTCACGGCCCCGCCAACCACCGCCGCCTCAAGCTGACCGCGCAAATAGTCCCCATAAGCCCGCCGCTCCGCGAACCGCTCCGGCTCAACGCTCACCGCGTCCGCGAAGTCCCCCGGAGCATCCGGCCACGCGCTCATCCGTCCCGCCGGCACATTGAGCAGATGCGCCGGATCGCCCGTCCCATAGGCGATCCCCCGCCCCGCCGCCGACGCGCGATCGATCACCACGCACCGCACGCCCCGCCGGGCCAGCTGCAACGCCACCATCGTCCCCGAAAACCCCGCCCCGACAATCGCAACAGGGAAGGCGGAGGGCGGCGCGGAAGAACTCATGCGAACCGCGTCAGCACGGCGCCTAATAGCCCATCAGGGCCAAGACCTCGCGGCGGCTCCGCTCGTCGCTTCGGAACACGCCCATCATCCGGCTGGTCGTCATCATCACGCCGGGCGTGCGCACGCCGCGCGCGGTCATGCAGGCGTGGCTGGCTTCGATCACCACAGCCACGCCCTTGGGCTCGAGGTGGTCCCAGATGCAGTCGGCGACCTGCGCGGTGAGCCGCTCCTGGACCTGCAGCCGCCGCGCGAACCCGTTGAGGACTCGCGCCAACTTGCTGATGCCGACGACCTTGTTGCCGGGCAGATAGGCGATCGCCGCCTTGCCGATGATCGGCGCCAGATGGTGCTCGCAATGGCTCTGGAACGGGATGTCCTTGAGGAGCACGATCTCGTCGTAGCCGCCGACCTCCTCGAAGGTGCGCGACAAATGCAGCGCCGGGTCCTCGCCATAGCCCGCGGCATATTCGCGCCACGCTCGCGCGACGCGCCGCGGGGTGTCGGCGAGGCCCTCGCGCGTGGGATCGTCGCCGGCCCATTCGATCAGCGTCCGGACGGCCTCGGTGACTTTCTCGGGAATGTCCGGCTTGGGGGTGGAAGTCATTGCAAACGCGCGCCTTTTTGCTGGTGGCCCCGGCAGGATTCGAACCTGCGACCTCTGGTTTAGGAAACCATTGCTCTATCCTGCTGAGCTACGGAGCCTCGCCTCGCGATTAAGGGTGGCGGGCCCTCGAATCAATCGCTCACCGGCCCGATCGGGCGGCGGTGGGCCAGCACCGGGATCCGGCCGCGCACCTCGGCGATCCGGCCGAGGTCGAGCTCGGCGAACACCAGGCCGTTGCCCTCGCCGCCGTCGGCCAGCACCTCGCCCCACGGGTCGACCGCCAGGCTGTGGCCAAAGGTCCGCCGGCCGTCCTCATGATGCCCAGACTGAGCCGCGGCGATCACGAACATCCCGGCCTCGATCGCCCGGGCGCGGAGCAACACGTGCCAGTGCGCCCGGCCGGTCGGGACGGTGAAGGCCGCCGGCACCGCGATCGCGCTCGCCCCCGCCTCGGCCAGCGCCGCGAACAGCGCCGGGAACCGCAGGTCGTAGCAGATCGTCAGCCCGAGATCGCCAACCGGCGTCCCGCGCACCACCACCGCCTCGCCTCCGGCGCGATAGCTCGCCGACTCGCGCCAGCTCTCGCCGGTCGGCAGGTCGACGTCGAACAGATGGATCTTGTCGTAGCGGCCCCGCACATCACCCGCGTCGTCGATCACGAACCCGCGATTGGCGAAGCGGTCGCCGGAGCGGACCGCGAGCGAGCCGATATGCACCCACAGCCCATGCTCCCGAGCCGCCGAGCGGACCGCGGCCAGCACCGGATCGGCCCCCTCTTCGGCCACCGATCGCCCCGCTCGCTCGCGATCGGAGTCGACGATGTTCGACATCTCCGGCGTGAACAGCATCGCCGCCCCGCCGGCCTTGGCCTCGGCCATCGCCGCGGCCAATTGGTCGGCGCTCCGAGCGGGGTCGATCCCGGTGCAGGACTGGAACAGCGCGATCCGGGTCAAGCGGCGAGCAGCTCCGCCAGCCGCCCCGACTGCTCGAGCTCGAACAAATCGTCGCAGCCGCCGATATGCCGCCCGTCGACGAAGATCTGCGGCACCGTCGTCCGGCCGTTGGCGCGCTGGATCATGTCCGCGCGGGCCTGCTGGTCGCCGCCGATCGCGATCTCGTCATAGGCCACGCCGCGCATGTCGAGCAGCCGCTTGGCGCGCACGCAATAGGGGCAGAACGACTTGGTGTAGATCTCGACTTTCGGCAAAACGCTCAACTCCGTTAGTGTGGCATCGTCTAACGCGCGAGCAGGGCGGGACGCACCACCCGCGCGAAACACAGCAGGTCGACCCGCGCCGCGCCGCCCTTCAAGAGCACCTTGGCGCACGCTTCCGACGTGCTTCCGCTGGTCAGCACGTCGTCGACCAGGATGACATGGCGCCCCTTGACCGCCGCCCGATCCCCCAGCGCGAACGCCCGCGCCACCTCGCGCCGCCGCTGGCTCGCACCCATCCCCTTGAGCGGCCGGGTCCGGCGGGTGCGGCGCAGCGCGGCCACATCATGCTCCACCCCGAGCCGCCGCGACAATTCGCGCGCGACCAGCGCCGACTGGTTGAACCCCCGAGTCCACAGCCGCCAGCGGTGGAGCGGCACCGGCACCAGCAGCGGCGCGTCGTCCGCATCCGCGAGCGGCGCCAGGAACTGCGCCATGGTCGCCGCAGCGCCGACCTTGCGGCCGTATTTGAGCTTCATCACCAGCGTCCGGGCGATGTCGCCATAGGCCACTGCGGCGCGGGTCCGGGCGATCAGCGGCGGCTGCGCCAGGCATCGTCCGCAACTGGTCTCATCGGTCGCCTCCAGCGGCAGCCCGCACGTCACGCAGCCGCCCTCGCCGCACCAGTCGATCTGCAGCCAGCAATCGGCGCAGAAGCGATGGAGGTCGGGGACGATCGTGCCGCAGCCCGGGCAGCGCGGCGGGAGCGCGAAGTCGAGCGCGTGGCGCAGGCCGGCGCGGGCGAGACTGCCGATCGGCGTCATGCCCTCTTGTTGCCCGCGGCGGCGCTGCGCACAAGGGCCGGGTGAGCCTGCCCCCGATCGATCCGCGCCGACGCGCCGCCAAGGCGCAGCGTGCCGAGCGCCGCGGCGGCGACCTGTTCCTCGTCGAGCGCGCGCTCGGCGAATGCCTCGATCGCCTTGCCGAGCTTCCCGGCGGCGGGAATGCGCTGATCATCACCGCCGAGCCACGCCAATGGCTCGCCAATGCCGTGCGATCGCCGCTACCGGTCCAGTCGCCCGCTTTGCTCACCCCGCACTGCGCCGACACGATCATCGCCCTCGGCCTGTTCGAGGATGCGGAGGATCCGACGCTCACCGCCTTCGTCCTCGGCCAGGCGCTTCGGCCCGGCGGCCGGCTGATCGGCGCCTGCCTCGGCCCGCAAAGCCTGCCGCGGCTGCGCGCCGCCCTGCTCGACGCCGAACGCGCCGAAGGCCGCGCCGTCCAGCGCTTCAACCCGCTGCCCGACCCCGCCTCGCTCGCCGCCATGCTGACCGCCGCCGGTCTCGCCAACGTCGTCGTCGACGTCGACCGCTGCGCCGTGTCCTACCGCAGTGCGCTCCATCTGGTCCGCGACCTGCGCGACATGGGCTGCACCGCGAGCCGGTCCGCGCCGCACGTTCCGCTCAGCCGCAAAATCGTCGAGCAACTCGAAATTAACTTCCTCGGCGGATTGGAGCGGGCGACGGAAACGTTCGAAATCCAGTATTTTTCGGGGTTCGCGCAGAACGCGGTCTAGCGCGCATTAACCGGCCTCGCGCAAGCTTCCTTAACCACTGGCCTTTAAATCTTCTTTCGTGGACCAAGACCAGAGGAGGGTGGCGTGCACGCTATCCGTATGTTTCTGCGCACCCTGAGGTGCGACAAGCGCGGCGCAACCGCGATCGAATACGGGCTCATCGCCGCACTCATCGTCATTGCCATGATGGGCGGCCTGCGCACATTGGGCGGCGGCGCCAACGGCATGTGGGGCAAGGTCGGCAACGAAGTTTCGGCCAAGATGTAAGCGAGTGGCCGGCGCGCGTCCCGGCGCCGGCTCGCTCACCCGCTTCGGCGGGCCCCGTAGATCACCAGCTTGACCTTGCTGCCCGGCACCAGCCGCTCGTTCGGCGCGATCCCGTTCAGCGCCACGAACCGCTCCAGCCGATAATCGCGATAGGCCATGCGCTGGCTCAGCGACTGGACGGTGTCGCCGGCCCGAACCGTCACCACGTCGATCACCTTGGGCCGGATCGCGGCCGCTTCCTGCCCGCTCAGCCGGCGCAGCGAATCGACCATTTGCGTGAACGGACCGATGCCCTGGCCGCCGCGGGTCAGCATGACGAAATGATAGACCGTGTCGGGGCTCCAGCGATAGGCCATGACGCTGACGTCGACCGATCCCGACGAGGTGTTGGCGCGGCCGACCGAATACATCGCCGGGATGCCGTTGATCATCGTCTGGCGCGGCGGCGCCATCGCCACTTGCTGACGGCCCCCGGTGAGGCCCTGGACGACGCGCATGATATATTGCTCGAGCGGGCCCTGGTAGCGGCCGCCGCTGAACTGCGCCTGCCCGGCCGAGCCGGAGATGGTCACTGCGCTCGCGCTGTTCTGCATCCGGTAGGTTGGCGGCACCGCGAACTGCAGCAGCAGGTCGGGGTGGCTGAACACCCGCCCCTCGATCACGCCCTGCGCGGGATCGTCGTCGACATACATGCCGTCGAGGACATTGAGGAACTGGTCGCGGTTGCGCACGCCCTGGCCCGGCGGGCCGCTGCGCTGCGCCTCGACCAGCGCGCGCTGCAGCCGGTTGGTGCTCAGCGGGTGGGTGCTCGCCCATTCCGGGGTCGAGCGGTTCTCGTGGCCCTGCAGCCGAGTCTCGAGCGCGCTCGAGCGGGTCAGCGCGGCCAGCACGCGGGTGCCGCCGAGCGGGTCGTAGCCGGCGCGGGTGATGTAGCGCGTGCCGAGCGAATCCGCCTGATATTCCTGCTCGCGCGAGAAGCTCAGCGTCGCCATCTGCGAATAGCGCATCGCGCTCTGGCCGATCATGCTGCCAAGCCCGCTGTTGCCGACCACGCTGCCGAGGATGGCGCCGAGCACGCCGAGCACCGAATTGCGGGTCGCGGCCGACTTGCGCGCCTGGGCATGATTGCCGGCGACGTGGCCGGCCTCGTGGCCGAGCACGAAGGCGAGCTCGGATTCGTCGTCGAGCAGCGCCATCAGCTGGCGGGTGATGTAGATGTAGCCGCCGGGCACCGCGAAGGCGTTTTCGACCGCGCTGTTGAGCGTGGTGAAGCGGAACGCCTGGCCGCTGTTGACCACTCCGGTCTGCGCCGCGACCCGCGCCCCGACCTGCTGGACGTAGGCGCCGCGCGTGCCGCTTTCGGCGCCGCCGAACTCCTGCACCAGTTCAGGGTGCTGGCGCTGCGCTTCGGCGACGTCGCGCGGGTTGAGGTAGCGCGCCTGCGCGATCGCGGCGGCGGGGACGATGACGGCGGCGCTTGCGGCAAGCGCGAGGAGACGGCGTTTCATAAGGGCTCCGTAACGCGGGCGAATTTTCGCTCCGCTGAACGGGCGCCCGAAGCCGATGGTTCCGGTTTGGCCTAGTCGCCCATCGCCAGGAACTTGGCGCGGCGCTGCCGGATCAGCGCGTCGGCGTCGAGCCGCTCGAGCTCGGCCAGCTCCTCGCCGATCGCGTGGCGCAGCAGGTCGATCGCGCCGTCGGGATCCCGGTGTGCGCCGCCGAGCGGCTCGGGCACGATCCGGTCGATCACGCCCAGCGACTTGAGGTCGGGCGCGGCGATCTTCATCGCTTCCGCGGCGTCGGCGGCCTTGTCGGCGGTGCGCCACAGGATCGACGCGCAACCCTCCGGCGAGATTACCGAATAGACCGCATGTTCGAGCATCAGCACGCGGTTGGCGGCGGCAAGCGCGATCGCCCCGCCCGAGCCGCCCTCGCCGGTGATCGCGGTGACCATCGGCACGCCAAGCTCGAGGCATTGTTCGGTCGATCGCGCAATCGCCTCGGCCTGCCCGCGCTCCTCGGCCTGCACCCCGGGAAAGGCGCCCGAGGTGTCGACCAGCGTCACCACCGGCAGGTCGAAGCGGTCGGCCAGCTGCATCAGCCGGATCGCCTTGCGATAGCCCTCGGGCTTGGCCATCCCGAAATTGTGCTTGAGCCGGCTGGCGGTGTCGTCGCCCTTCTCGTGGCCGATCAGCATCACCCGACGTCCGCCGATCCGCGCCAGCCCGCCGAGGATCGCCTGGTCGTCGCCGAACGCGCGATCGCCGGCCAGCGGCACGAAATCGTCCGCCAGCTTGGCCGCGAAATCCTTGAAGTGCGGCCGGTCGGGGTGGCGGGCGACCTGGGCCTTCTGCCACGGGGTGAGCCGGCCATAGGTGTCCTTGAGCAGCTTCTCGGCCTTGGCCTCGAGCCGCCCGACCTCGGCCTCGATGTCGACCGCCCCGCTGTCGGCGGTCTCGCGCAACGCGGCGACTCGCGCCTCGAGGTCGGCCACCGGCTTTTCGAATTCGAGATAGGTCAGCATGTGCGGGCGCGGCCTAGGGTGCGGCGCGGGCCTCGTCAACGCGGCGCGCGGGCGAGCGGGTGGCGCTCGTTGACCAGCCGCACCAGCCGCTCGCTGTCGACATGGGTGTAGATTTGGGTGGTGGCGATGTCGGCATGGCCGAGCAGCGTCTGCAGCGCGCGCAGGTCCGCTCCGCCGGCCAGCAGATGGGTCGCGAAGGCGTGGCGCAACACGTGCGGGCTAACCCGCTCGGGCGCGATCCCCGCCTCGGCGGCGATCGCGCGCACGATCTGGAAAAGCCGCACCCGGCTGAGGTGGCCGCTCCGGCTCGGGAACAGCTGCCGCGCTTCGTCGGGCAATGTCTCGCTCCACCGCGCGACCGCCTCGCTCGCCCGGCTCGACACAGGAACCATGCGTTCGCGCCCGCCCTTGCCGGCAAGGATCAGGAAAGGCTGGCCGGGCCGCACCGCGCGCCGCGGCAATGATACCAGTTCGGTCGCCCGCAGCCCCGAGCCGTAGAGCAGTTCGAGCAAGGCCAGGTTGCGCAGCGCCGCCGGCGCGCCGCTCGCCGCCCGGTCCGCCGCCACCACGAACATCCGCTCGACCTCGTCGGCATCGAGGATCCGCGGCAGCGGCCGCTCGGATCGCGGCCGGACCAGCGCCGCCGCCGGATTGTCCGAGCGGATGCCCTCGTCCTGAAGGAAATCGAAGAACCGCCGGAGCGCCGCGGTGCGCCGGCCGACGGTCGAATTGGCAAGGCTTCGCCACTTGGGCGCAAGCGCGACGAGCGCCTCGCCGGAAGCCTCGCCGAGCGGCGCGGAAAGGTCGCGCGCCGCCGCCTCGAGATCGTTGCGATAGGCCGCCAGCGTATTCTTCGCCGCGCCCGCTTCCGACGCCAGCATGTCGAGGAAACGGTCGACCAGCGCGGCGTCCGCCGGCGTCACGTCCGTGCCAGGGCCTCCGCCGCGATCATCCGCGCCGCAAACCCCTGGCCGTTGCGATTGAGCGCGGTGACGAGATGATAGAGGTGCAGCGCCGGGACCGAATTGTAGTCCGCCGCCTGAAGCCCGACCGCCGCGAGCACCGCCACCGTCCCGGCCTGCCCGCGCTGCGACGCGCCGTCGATGTTGCGGGTCCACACGTTGCTCCGGGTCAGCCCGAAGTCGTGGCGGCGATTGAGCCGGCTCGCCTCCTCGAGGCTGATCCGCCCGAGCCCGGCCAACCCCGCCACCAGCAGCGCGCTGCGCTGCTTGCCGGCGCTGTCGTCGTCGCTGATGAAGTCGCCCAGCATCCCGCCGTCGAGCGGCTGGTCGGTCCCGGCCAGCGCGAGCATCGCCCATGAGCGGCTTTGCGGCCCGTCGTCCATGTCGCCGACCGCCTCCATCCAGCGCAGCGCGGCGCGGTCGTAGCCCGCCGACAGCATCGCCGCGATGAGGTCCGGCGCGATGTCCTGCAGCTCGGAGTCGGGCGCCACGCGGGTCGCCGCCCGCGCCAGGGCGGCCCGCGTCGCTTCCTTCTCCAGCGGGCTTTTGGCCTTGTCGAGCAGCCGCCGCATCGCCGCTACCCGCTCGCTCTGGTCGCGCCCGACCATCGCCAGCCGGAGCTGCCACGCGTCGGTCTCGCCGAGGTCGCTCGGGTCGGTCGAATCGTAAATCTGCGCGTAGACGTCGACCAGCGCTTGCGACGAGAACACGCCGAGCCCGGTCGCGACCCGCGCCGCCGCCAGCCGCGCCTCCGGGCTGAGCATCGCCGAGCGCGCCTGCCACGCCAGCACGTGGGGCGAGAGGCCCTTCACCAGCCGCTCGGGCGGCACCATGCCGGTCGCCGTCGCCAGCCCGAAGCGCCAGATGTTGAGCTGTTGCACCGGCTCCCACTCGACCGTCACCGAGCGCGCGCTTTCCGCTCCGGCGCCGACCACCTTGTCGGCCAGCACCAGGTCGATCTGCTCGAACCGCCCGCGCCGCCGAGCCGCCTCGATATCGCTCGCCGCCACCTCGCTCGATCCCGACAGCGAGGCGCACATTGCCTGGACCAGCGGCATCATCTTGCGCTCGACCCGCTCGAGCCCGTCGCGCAGCGGGCACAGGCCGGCCGGGTCGGCGTTCGCCAGCGCGCTCTGCGCCGCGACCTGGAACATCTTGGGCGAGAAATCATCGACGTCGACCGCCGAGACCAGCATCCGCGCCGCGTCCGCCTCGCCCATCCGAAGCAGCATCCAAGCGCGCTCGGCGGCCCAGTCGGCGGGGTGCACGTCAGCCGGCGCACGCGCCGCGGTCAGCAGCGCGTTGCGCACCAATATATGGCCCCAGCGCGAGGCCAGCGGCGCGCGCGTCGAGCGAAGCAGGCGCGACAGATATTTGCCGCTCGCCGTCCCCCACATGCCCTCGCCGAACCCGCTCGCCGACGGTGGGACCGCCCCGGCCAGCGCCGCGTCGCGCTCCGATCCCGACGGCAGTTCGATCTGCGGCGGCGGCTCGAGCAGCGCCGCCTGCTCCTCCGGCGACAATTCCGACAAGGCGCTCTCGACCGCCCGGCTGATTTCCCCGCGCGGCGCCGACGACACCGGCTGCCGCGCCGGAGCAGACGTCTCGCTGCTGTTCGCGGGTGCCGGCGCCGGCTGCTCGCCAAACCCCGGCGGAAGGATCGACTGCGGCGCTTCCTGCGCGATCACCGCCACCGACACCCCGGCCGCCGCGGCCGCGGCCAGCAGCCACCTAGCGCGAGGCATCGGGCTTCACATCCTCGACGATCATCCGCTGCGGCACCGGCTCGACGCTCGCCGACAGGAACCACAACGCGCCCGCGACCAGCAGCAGCAGGATCAGCAGCGCAATCACCATGCGCGGCACCGGCGATCGGCGCGGCATGTTCGGCAGGGATCGGGCAGGCGCTCGGCGCGGGGCGTGTTGGGGTCGTCTCATGCGCCGGCCTTTTGCCCGACCATCCCTCCCCATGTATAGCCCCGCCCGGTGGAAAAGCTCAGCGACAGACTGGACCGGCCGATCGTGCTGGTGGGCCTGATGGGCGCGGGCAAGTCGACCGTCGGCCGGCGCCTCGCCAAGCGCCTCAACCTGCCGTTCGTCGACAGCGATTCGGCGATCGAGGACGCCGCCGGGTTCAGCGCCGCGGAGGTGTTCGAGCGCTTCGGCGAGCGCGATTTCCGCGATGGCGAGCGGCGGCTGGTGGCGCGGCTGGTCGACGGCAGCGTCGGAATCATCGCCACCGGCGGCGGCGCGTTCGTCGATCCGACCACCCGCCAATTGCTCAACGAGCGCGCGATCACCGTTTGGCTCGACGCGCCGGTCGAGGTGCTGAGCGAGCGCACCGCCCGCCGCGACACCCGCCCGCTGCTGCGCACCGCCGACCCGAAGGCGACGCTCGAGACCCTCGCCGAGCAGCGCCGCTCGTCCTACGCCGAGGCCCACATCCATGTCCGCAGCGGACGCGGCGGCCACAATGAGGTGGTCGAGCGGATCATCGCCGCGGTCGCCGAGCATCTCGACCGGTGAGCCGGGCCGATCCGGCGCTGGTCGTCGGCGATCTCGCCGCCGCCCTCGACACCATCGCCGACCACAACTCCGGCCGCCCGATGCCGCTCATCAGCGACGCGCACGTCCACGCGCTTCACGGCCAGCGCCTTGCGCCGGTCGCCGACCAGCCCCCGATCCTGGTCCCACGCGGCGAGTCGGCCAAAAGCTGGGCAACGCTGGCCGCGATCGTCGACGAGCTCGCGCTGCGCGCAATCCCCCGCGGCACGCCATTGCTCGCGCTCGGCGGCGGGTCGGTCGGCGACATCGCCGCGCTCGCCGCGTCTTTGTTCAAGCGCGGCACGCCGGTGATCCACATCCCCACCACTCTCCTCGCCCAGACCGACAGCGCGGTCGGCGGCAAGACCGGGCTCAACTCGGCCGGAACCAAGAACATCGCCGGCACCTTCCACCCCCCCGCGCTGGTAGTCGCCGATCCGGCGCTGCTCGACACGCTCGACCGGCGCCAGCTCGTCGCCGGCTATGCCGAAGTCGTCAAATACGGCCTGATCGACGATCCCGCCTTCTTCGCCTGGTGCGAGGCGCACGGCCGCGCGCTGATCGACGGCGACCGCTCGGCGCGCACCCACGCCGTGCGCCACTGCCTCGCCGCCAAGGCGCGGCTGGTGCGCGGCGACGAGCGCGACCTCGGCGGCACCCGCACTCTGCTGAACCTCGGCCACAGTTTCGGCCACGCGATCGAATCCGCCGCCGGCCTCGGCCGGTTGCTCCACGGCGAGGCGGTCGCGGTCGGCCTCACCCTCGCCTTGCGCTTCTCGGCCTTCCTGCGCCTGTGCCCGCCGGCCAATGCCGATCGGCTCGCCGTCCATCTCGCCGCGGTCGGCCTTCCCACCCGGCTCGACGAGGTCGGCCTGAAGGGCGCCGATCTCGGCCGCTGGATGGCTCACGACAAGAAGAATTCAGCCTCGGTGCGGACCCTCGTCCTTGCGCACGGGATCGGCCGGGCCTTCGTCGCGCGCGCGGTCGATGAGGCCGCCCTCGTCGCCTTCCTCGCCGCCGCCTGACCCCGGCATCTGCGCCAGCGTGCGGTCCTCGCGGAAGCTCAATTCCTCGCCGGCATGAAGGTCGCCGGTCGAGCTCTGCCGCTCCAGCCGCTCGCAGTCGCGGCGGCGATATTCGCGCTCGACCCGCTCCGCCTCCTCCGGCTTGAATCCGGCCGAGCGCAGCGCCGCGCGACCCATCGCCACAGCACTCTCGAACAATTCGCGCTGGGCGAAGGCGAGGTCGAGCTTGTCGATCTCCATCAGATGGATTCGGTCGTAGGTGCGGACCAGCACCGACGCCTGCGGGAACGCTTCGAGCACCGCGCCCAGCGAGGCCCGACTCAGGCTGCCGTCCCTATTGTCGTTGCAGAAGGCGATCACCCGCGCGCTGTCCGCCCCCGCGGTGCGCAACAAATCAACCCGAGTCCCGTCGCCATAATAGACCTTGCGCCCGAATTCCTCGGCGCGCTCGATCGCGCTGGTCTGCTTGTCGATCAAGGTCACGCCGACGCCCTTGGCCTGCAGCATCTGCGCCACCGTCTGGCCGAACCGGCCCGATCCGACGACGATCGCCGGCGTGTCGGGCGATTGCTCGGGCCCGTCGAGGTCGTCGCGCCCCTGCTCGCGCCGGTCGAGCCAGTCGGTGAGGCGCATCAAGAGCGGCGTGGTCGCCATCGATAGGGTGATCACCGCGCCGAGCAGCGAGGCAGCCTCGGGCAGGATCAGTTGCGCCGCCGCCGCCTGCGCGAACAACACGAAACCGAACTCCCCCGCCTGGCTGAGCAACAGCCCGAGCCGCACCGAGCGCCGCCATGCGTTGCCGAACGCCCGCGCCAGGGCGGTGATGATCAGCCCCTTGATGACGATCACCGCCAGCGCGATCGACACCACGAACACCGGCTGGGCGAGCACCGTCGTCACGTCGAGCATCATCCCGACCGCCAGGAAGAACAGGCCGAGCAGGATCGACCGGAACGGCTCGACGTCGCTCTCGATCTCGTGGCGATAGGGGCTTTCCGCCAGCATCACTCCGGCGATGAACGCGCCCAGCGCCACCGACAGTCCGAGCAGATGCATCAGCGCCGCCGCCGCGAACACCGTGAACAGGCCGGCGACGATGAAGAATTCCTGCTCGCCGATCCGCCCGATCAGGCGGAACAGCGGGTTGAGCAGATAGCGCCCGGCCAGCACCAGCCCGACGATCGCGCCGACCGTGTACAGCGCCAGCATCCACCCGCTCGGATCGTCCGGACCCGGCGGCGCGCGCGACATCGCCGCGATGATCGTGATCAGCGGCACGATGCTGAGATCCTGGAACAGCAGCACCGAGAACGCCCGCTCGCCGCGCGGAGTATTGAGCAGCCCCTCGGCGCGCAGCATCGGCAGCACCTGGGCGGTTGACGACAGCGCCAGCGGAAGCCCGATCGCCAGCGCCGCCGCCGGGCTGACCCCGAGCGCCCACCACACGAACAGGCTGATCGCCAGCCCGCAGATTACGACCTGCGCCAGCCCCAGCCCGAAAATGTCGTTGCGCAGTCGCCACAGCCGCCCGGGGTTGAGCTCGAGCCCGACGATGAACAGCAGCAAGGCGATGCCGATTTCGGAAATCGCCGACAGCCGCTCCGGCTCGGTCACCAGCCCGAGCACGTGCGGCCCGATGAAAATCCCGCCGGCGATGTAACCCAGCGTCGCGCCGAGCCCAAGCTTGCGGAAGATGGTCACGAACAGCAGCGCGGTGCCGAGCATGATCGCGCCATATTCGAGCATCGTCGCCGCCGATTCGGCCGCCTCGGCGGTCTCCGCGACGCTCGCCGCGATGAGCAGCGTGGTCATCGCTCGAACGCCGCGGCCAATGCGCGGAACGGCAACAGGATCGCCTCGTGCCGCCCCGTCCGCCCGAGCGCCGGCGCGAGCGGCGCAAGCCACTGCGCCCCCTCGCCGCCCGCCAGCCAGCCTTCCACCGTTCGCACCATCTCCACGGCCCCGGAGCGATCGAGCCCAACCGCCCGCGCCCCCATCAACGCCGCCGCCGCCTGCCCGTAAGCGCAAGCCTCGACCGCCTGCCGAACCTCAGCCACGCGCCCCGCCTCATCGAGCGCGACCGCAACCCGAACCCGGCTCCCGCAAGCCCGCGACCGAAGCTCGCGCGCGTCGGCAAGCTGATCGAAACTGACTTGGCCCGGTATCGCGGCCGCGAGCCGCAGAATGTCCCGAGTATAAGGTGCCTCCATCAGCACCTCGTCGCCCCAGCGAAGGCGGAGCCGGCTTCAAGGCTCCGACGGCACGACAGTGCCGTTGGAATGCCGGCGGAGGTTGGGGCCCATGCCTGTCCGTTGCGCGCAAAACTCATGGCATGGATGCCAGCCTGCGCTGGCATGACAAGAAAACGGCGAATCACGCCCGCCGCCACGTCGTCCCGCCCGGCCCGTCCTCGAGCAGGATCCCCTCGGCCTTGAGCTCGTCGCGAATGCGGTCCGCAGTCGCAAAGTCCCGCGCCGCCTTGGCCGAATCGCGCTCCGCAATCCGCGCCTCGACATCGTCGCTCGCCCCGCCGCGGAACCAGTCGTCCGCACTTTCGCCAAGCAGGCCCAGCAATTGCGCCGATGCGCGCAGCACTGCCGGATCGTCGATCTGCCCCAGACGCGAGAGTGCGAGCGGCGTGTTGAGGTCATCCCCCAACGCCGCCACGAACGCCGCGTCGACCGCGCCCGGCTCGGCGTCGCCCGCCTTGCGATAGAGCCCGTCGAGTACCGCCCGCGACTGCATGACCAGCGCCTCGGTCCACGGCAACGGCTGGCGATAGTGCGCGCTCAAAAGCGCCAGCCGAAGCACCTCGCCCTTGTGCCCCGCCGCCAGCAACTCGCCCGGAGTCACAATATTCCCGAGCGACTTCGACATCTTGTCGGCGCCCATGTCGACGAAGCCGTTGTGCACCCAGTATCGCGCGAGCGGCGCAGCGTGGGCGCAGCGGCTTTGCGCAATCTCGTTCTCGTGGTGCGGGAAGATGAGGTCGAGCCCGCCGCCATGAATGTCGATCGTCGTGCCCAAATGCGCTCGGATCATGGCCGAGCATTCGATGTGCCAGCCCGGCCGCCCGCGTCCCCATGGGCTGTCCCAGCCGACCACGTTCGCCGCGCTCGGCTTCCACAGCACGAAGTCGGCCGGGTCGCGCTTGTACGGCGCGACCTCGACCCGCGCCCCGGCGACCATCGCCTCGCGGTCGCGCCGCGACAGGCTGCCGTAGTCCGGGTCGCTCGGGACCGAAAACAGCACATGGCCCTCGGCCTCGTAGGCGTGTCCCTTGGCAATCAATTCGCCGATCATCGCCACCATCGCGGCGATCTCCTGCGTCGCGTGCGGCGCGATCGTCGGGTCGCGCACGCCCAGCGCGCGCATGTCGTCGAGATAATGCGCCTCGAACCGCGCTGTGATCACCCCCGGCTCAACGCCCTCCTCGGCCGCCGCGGCGATGATCTTGTCGTCGACGTCGGTGACGTTGCGCGCCAGCACCACCTCGGCGTCGGGATACTCATGCTCGAACAGGCGGCGAAGCACGTCGAACACCACCGCCGGCCGCGCATTGCCAATGTGCGCGCGGCCATAGACCGTCGGCCCGCACACGTAGATCGTGATCCGCTTCGGGTCGGCGGGCACAAACTCCTTTTTGGCCCGCGCCAGCGTGTCGTGGAGCCGGATCATTCGCCCTCGATCCGCGCCGGCGGATGGCGCCGCTCCTCGACCCAGCCGACCACCGCCGCGCTGCTCGCGTTGAGCAAGGGATAGGTGCGCGAGCTGACCATCCAGTCGGGCCGCTCGGCGGTCGAGCCGTGGACGATGTCGATCGCGAGGTGCGCGAGCAGGAAGAACAAAGTCGCCCCGATCAGCCCCTTGAGCATCCCGAACCCGCCGCCAAGGATGCGGTCGACCGGCCCCAGCACCGAGCGCCGAGCCCGCCCGCCGACCGCCTTGGCGAAGATTTTGAAGATCACATAGGCCGGCAGGAAAATGAGCCCGAACGCCACCGCCGCGGCGCCCGCCGTACTGCCGACCGGCCCCACCAGGCTCTCGGTCACCGGCGCGTGGAACATCTTGAGCGCGATCACCGCCACCACCCATGCGAGCAGCGACAGCACCTCGTGCGCGAAGCCGCGGACGAAGCCGATCATCGCCCCGCCGCCCAGCAGCAGCACCACGAAAATGTCGAGCCCGGTCATGCTATCGAGCGCTAGCGTTGAGCGAAATGCAGCGCCACCCTCTTTCGTCATTGCGAGCCCCGCAGGGGCGCGGCAATCCAGCGGCGCAAGGCTGGATTGCTTCGCTACGCTCGCAATGACGGCTGCTTCACCGCCCGAGCAAATGATCAACCAGCGCCCGCAAGCTCCCAAACCCCGCCACCGCGATCCCGTCGCCCTTGACCCCCGCCGGAGCCCACGCCCGCTCGAACCCCAGCTTGGCCGCTTCCTTGAGCCTCAGGCCCGCATGCGCCACCGGCCGGACCTCGCCCGACAGCGCGATCTCGCCCATCACCACCGCGCCGGACGGCACCGCCCGCTCGCTTAACGCCGAGACCAGCGCCGCCGCCACCGCCAGGTCCGCCGCCGGGTCGCTCAGCCGGTAGCCCCCTGCGACATTGAGATAGACCTCGACATTGGCGAAGCTCAGCCCGCAGCGCGCCTCGAGCACCGCCAGGATCATCGCCAGCCGCCCGCCGTCCCAGCCGACCGCCGAGCGCCGCGGGGTCGCCCCGCTCGCCAGTCGCAGAGTCAGCGCCTGAATCTCGACCAGCACCGGCCTTGTCCCCTCCAGCGCCGGGAAGATCGCCGTCCCGCTCACCGCGTCGTCGCGGCTGGTGAGGAACAGGCTCGACGGGTTGGCAACCTCGCTGAGCCCGCTGCCTTCCATCGCGAACACGCCGATCTCGTCGGTCCCACCGAAGCGGTTCTTGATCGCGCGCAGGATGCGATACTGGTGGCTTCGCTCGCCCTCGAAGCTCAGCACCGTATCGACCATATGCTCGAGCACCCGCGGCCCGGCGATATTGCCGTCCTTGGTGACATGGCCGACCAGCACCACCGCGGTCCCCGCCTGCTTGGCGAAGCGGATCAGTTCCTGCGCCGATGAGCGCACCTGGCTGACCGTCCCCGGCGCACCCTCGATCAAATCGCTGTGCATGGTCTGGATGCTGTCGATCACCAGCAGTGCCGGCGCCTCACCCTCGCCCAGCGTCGTCAGGATATCGCGCACGCTGGTCGCCGCGCCGATCTCGACCGGCGCATCGCCGACCCCCAGCCGCCGCGCGCGAAGCCGCACCTGGTCGGCCGCTTCCTCGCCCGAGATATAGACCACCCGCCGCTCGGCGCGGGCCATCAGCGCCGCCGCCTGGAGCAGCAGGGTCGACTTGCCGATCCCCGGGTCGCCGCCGATCAGCACCGCCGATCCGGCGACCAGCCCGCCGCCGACCGCGCGGTCGAACTCGGCGATCCCGGTCGCTAGCCGCTCGGGCAGCGGCCCGTCATGATCGAGCGTGCCGAGCGAAACCGCCCGCCCGCCGGCCGACAGATCATGCCTGGCGGCGAAGATGCTCGAAACCGACGCCGACTCCTGCACCAGGCTGTTCCAGTCGCCGCACTCCGTGCACTGCCCCTGCCAGCGCGACGTCGCCGACCCGCACGCCTGGCACACAAACCGGGCTTTTGCCCTGGCCATCAGCTTTCGCCCGAACCTGTCATTCCCCGCCCATATCAGAACATAACCGGAACAGAAACCCCATATCTCCGCCTCTCACCACCCCCGCACCACCCCCCGCGACGCAACCAAATCCCCCGCCCCCTCGTTATTCCCTCGATTCCCCAACAACATAGGTGATGTTTTCCAATGCGTATCCTCATGCCCTTGACCGCTCTCGCGACCGTTCTCGCCGCTGCCCCCGCCGCGGCCCAGAACACCCCGCAGGACCGCCTCGACCGGATCTTCGGCGCCTTGTTCGGCACCGGCGCCACCGCCGACAGTGCGCTTGAGACCCAGTGGCGCCTCGGCCGCGCGCCGCTCGCCAATCAGCGCGCGTCGTTCGACGCCCGGGTCGATGCCGACGTCCGCGCCGGAGCGCTCAGCGCCGCCACCGCTGCCCGCCTGAAGACCGATTATGCGGCGGTCGTCGCGCTCGAATCGCGCTATCGCGCCGACGGCGTGTTCACCACCGCCGAGCGGACCGAACTGATCGACCGCTACGGCACGCTGACTCAGGTGCTGGCCGATCGCGGCTATGGCGACAATGCCACCGCCGAGCGTGCCCCGGTCGCCGAGGGCCGCGCCGAGTTCGAGCGCCAGGTCGACGCCGCGGTTGTCGCCCGCCGCCTGACCCGGGTCGCCGCCAGCCGCCTCAAGGCCGATTATGCCGCGCTTGCGGCGGTCGAGGCCAATCATCTGCGCGACGGTCGGCTCACCGCCGCCGAACGCGACGAGCTCGACGAGCGCCTCGATGCGCTCGACGCCCGCCTCGACGGCGCCGCGGTGGTGCTGACCCCGCGCGCCCGGCTCGACGCCATCCTTCGCGCGCTTCCGACCTCGGGTCTCGGCCTGCCCGCCCAGGCCCGCCTGCGGGTCGAGCATGGCGACCTGATGCGGCTCGAGGCGGCCTATGCCCGCCTCACCCCGACCACCGACGAGCGCGCCTATCTCGAGCGCCGGCTGGTCGATCTCGAGACCCGAGTCCGAATCCGCCGCTAACCGGCGGTCCGGCTCGACGACAGGGCGTCGCGGTACCCCCGCGGCGCCCTTGTCGCATCCGGGCGCCCGCGCTTGCCGCGCCCACCGCCCCCGGCTAGCGCGGCGCGATGCCGGCCCTTCCCGCACCGCTCAAAATCCGCGATTTCCGACTCTACTGGCTGGCGCGCTTCGCTGCGGTGATGGCGACGATGGGGATGGTCGTCATCATCGGCTACCAGGTCTATGACGTCGCGCGCGCCGATTACGGCATGTCGATCCGCGAGGCCGCGCTCCAGCTCGGCCTGCTCGGCCTTGCCCAATTCGTCCCGCTGGCGCTGCTCACCCCCGTCGCCGGCTGGGTCGCCGACCGCTTCGAGCGGCGCACCGTGGCGCGCATCGCCAACGCGCTCGACATGCTGGTCGCGCTTGCGCTCGGCTGGTTCACCCACCAGGACGCGCTGACCCTACCCTTGCTGTTCGCGCTCGCCGCGCTGCACGGCGTGGCGCGGGTGTTCGTCGGCCCGGCGATGGCGGCGATCGCGCCCAATATCGTGCCCGCCAAGATCCTGCCCGAAGCGATCGCGCTGAGCTCGATCGCGTGGCAGGCGGCGTCGGTCGGCGGGCCGGCGCTCGGCGGCTTCCTCTACGCCGCCGATCCGGCCTTGCCTTATTGGACCGCGGCCGGGCTGATGGGCTTCGCGATCCTCGCCTTGACCCCGGTCCAGCCGGTCCATCCGCCCGCCATCGCCGGCACCGCCCATCCGCTCAAGCAGATGATCGAGGGCCTCGGCTATGTCCGCCGCCACCGCTTCTTGCTCGGCGCGATCACGCTCGATCTGTTCGCGGTGCTGCTCGGCGGGGCAACGGCGATGCTGCCGGTGTTCGCGCGCGATATTCTCAAGGTCGGCACCGAAGGCCTCGGCCTGCTGCGCGGAGCGCCCGCCGCCGGTGCTGCTTTGCTCGCGCTTTACTACGCCTGGTATCCGCTCAAGACCAATGTCGGGGTCAAGATGCTGCTCGCCGTCGCCGGCTTCGGGGCGATGACGATGGTGTTCGGACTGTCGCAATCGATGCTGCTCAGCCTGGCCGCGCTGGCGCTGCTTGGAATGCTCGACATGCTCTCGGTCTACGTCCGCTCAAGCCTCGTCCAGTTGCACACGCCCGACGCCATGCGCGGCCGGGTGTCGGCGGTGTCGGGGCTCGCCATCTCGGCCTCCAACGAGCTTGGCGAGCTGCAGTCGGGCCTTGCCGCCGCCTTGCTCGGACCGGTCGGCGCGGTGGTCGCCGGCGGCGCCGCGGCGATCGGGGTCGCGGGCCTATGGAGCCTGCTGTTCCCCGAGCTTCGCCGAGCCCGCACCTTCGATCCGCCGGCGCCGCCCGATCCTCTTGAAAAATCGTTCCTAAATTAACGGCAACCAATTTCCTTTGCGGCGTCGTTAACTCCCGCGCGTGCATGGTTCCGCCTTGGACCGAGGTACGGACATGCGTCGAAGTCGATTCGCGACCAGTGATAATCCCCAGCTCTCGAGCGGCGCCCGCTGGCTCGAGGCGCTGTCGTTCGATGTTCGCAATCACGCCGGCGAGGACCAGCCGATCGCCGAGCAAAGGCTCGCCCACCTCGACCACATCCCGATCCTCATCGCCCTCGCCCACGCCGTCTCGGCGGCGCTGATCCTGCTTCACTGCGCGATGCGCGGGCCCGCGGCCGACATCGGCCAGCTCGCCGCGTTCGCCGGCGGCGTGCTCGCGCTCGATATCGGCTGGGCGTTGCTCAACCGCCGCCTCGACCGGATCCGGGTCAGCGCCCGCACCCTCACCTGGTTCATGTGCGCGATGGTCGCGGTCACTACCACTGCCTGGTGCCTGTTCGGCTCGGTCGCCGCCAACGGCGCCACCGCCATCCAGGACATCGCGCTGGCGGTGCTGATCGGCGGCGGCATCGTCGCCTGCGTCGTCGCCGTGATCGGCTCGCCGCCGCTTGCCGTCACCTGCGCTCTGGCCGGAACGATCTGCGCCTCGTGGTTCCAGGATTCGCCGACGCTGACCATCGGCAGCGCCATGCTCAGCCTCGTCTTCGTCGCTTATTCGGTGCTCAGCGCGCGGACCACCATCGACGTCGCGCGCGAACGCCGCTCGCTCGATCAGGAAGCCCACAAGGCGCTTCAGTTCGTCAACGAGTTCGAGACCAGCGGCCGCGGCTGGTTCTGGGAGACCAACAGCCAGGGCACATTGTCCTACGTCTCGCAGCAGCTCGCGGACGATTTCGAATGCCAGCCCGAGGCGTTGTTCGGCCGCCAGTTCAACGACCTCTTGTCAGTCGACAGCGGCGCCGAGGCCGGCCTGCGCGAGGACCGCACGCTCGGCTTCCACCTTTCCGCCCGCTTCCCGTTCAGCGACGTCGTGGTGCGCGCCGCGACCAACGAGGACATCCACTGGTCCTTGTCCGGCAATCCGATCTTCGACGCCAACGGCCGCTTCATGGGCTTCCGGGGGATCGGCACCGACCTCACCGAGCAGCGCCGCTCTGAGCAGGAGATCAGCCGCCTCGCCCGCTTCGACTCTTTGACCGGCCTGCCCAACCGCGCGATGATGCGCCAGACCCTCGAGGAAGCGCTGCGCAATGCCGCCCGCCGCCAGAAGGGCTGCGCTCTGTTCCTGATCGATCTCGACCGCTTCAAGAACGTCAACGACACGCTCGGCCACCCGATCGGCGACGCGCTGCTGCGCCAGGTCGCTGACCGCCTCAAGCTGGTGATGGGCAATCACGGCCAGGTCGGGCGATTGGGCGGCGACGAGTTCAAGGCCGTCCTCCCCGGAACGGTCGAGACCGGCCTCTTAGAAGCGCTCGCCAAGACCCTCATCGAGCAGGTCTCGCGGCCCTACATGATCGAGGGCCACAAGGTCTCGATCGGCGCCTCGGTCGGAGTCGCGATCGGCGATCCCGGGCGCGGCTGCGCCGATGCCCTCATCCGCAACGCCGACCTCGCGCTCTACGCTGCCAAGGCCGCCGGGCGCGGCAAGCACTGCTTCTACGAACAGTCGATGCACTCCGAGGCGACCGACCGCCAGGCGCTCGAGAACGACCTTCGCTCCGCGCTCGACCGCGGCGAGCTATCGGTCGTCTACCAGCCGATCGTCCGCTCCGCCGGCGAGGACGTGTGCGGGTTCGAGGCGCTGGTCCGCTGGGACCATCCGGTGCGCGGCCCCATCTCCCCGGCCAAGTTCATTCCGCTCGCCGAGGAATGCGGGATGATCGAGAAGATCGGCACCTTCGTGCTCGAAACCGCGGTCGAGGAGGCGACCCATTGGCCCGACACCGTCCGGGTCGCGGTCAACCTTTCGCCGATCCAGTTCAACAATCCGGCGATCGTCGCCACCGTCGCCGCCGCGCTCGAGACCCACCGCCTGCGCTCCGAGCGGCTCGAGCTCGAGATCACCGAGGGCGTGTTCCTCGCCGATTCCGACGCCACCGACGAAACCTTCGCCAATCTGAAATCTCTCGGCGTGCGCCTCGCGCTCGACGATTTCGGGACCGGCTATTCCTCGCTCGGCTATTTGAAGAAGGCGCCGTTCGACAAGATCAAGATCGACCAGAGCTTCGTGCGCGGCGCCGCCTCCACCTCGTCGCGCAACGCCGCCATCATCCGCGCCATCGTCAGCCTCGCCGAGAGCCTCGGCATGGACACTACCGCCGAGGGCGTCGAGACCCACGACGACCTCCAGCTGATCCGCGAGCTCGGCGTCAGCCAGATCCAGGGCTTCATCTTCGGCCGCCCCGGAGCGTCCGACAAGGCGCGCGAGCTGGCCAGCCAGGCAAGCGTCGAGGCCGACGGCTTCTCCTGCGTGCGCGAGCCGCGCCAGAGCCTGATGCGCCGCGCCGTCGCCGCCATCGACGGCACCCCGACCGAGGTGCGGCTGCGCAACATCTCGTCGCACGGAGCGCTGGTCGAATGCCCCGCGCCGGTCGCGCCCGGCGTCCATCTGACGCTCGACATCGTCGGCGTCGGCCCGGTCACCGGCACCGTGCGCTGGGCCCACGCGACCCGCTTCGGCCTCAAGTTCGACGAGGAATTCGAGCTTCGCCGCCTGTCCCCCCGCCGCGACAAGCTCAACGACGTCACCATGCTCCGCCCCTGGTACGTGCCGGGTGAGCAGAAGGCGGCAGTCTAAGCCGCCGAGCGCAGTGAGGCCGGCGCGCAGCGTCGCCCGAACAGCGCGAAGAGACGGCGAAGCCCGGACGGCCTTCGGTCGAAGACCGACAGGACCGACGGCGCGGGATTGACTCCCGCGCCTCCCCTAGCGGTGGAGGGGTAAGCCCTAAAACGCCTCGACCGGCATCGCCATCACCGCGTCCGCCCCGGCCTCGACCTTGCGCCGAAGCGCCCCGGCCGCGGCCAGCTCGTACACCGCATAAAAGCGCGCGGTCGCCAGCTTGGCCTCGTGGAACGCGCGGTCCTCGCCGTCGGCATCCTTGAGCCGCGCCGACGCCGCCGCCATGCGCAGCCACATCCAGCCCAGGCTGACCAGCCCCATCAGCTCCATATAGGCATAGGCGCCCGCCCCGGCGTTGTTGGGATCGGCCATGCCGTTCTGCGCCAGCCACATCGTTGCGCCCTGCAGATGGCCGACCGCCTTCTCCAGCGGCTCGGCCAGCCCCGCCGGGTCGCCCGCCGCCTTGGCGTCGGCGATGTCGCGCGCCAGCACCTCGAAGAACGCCCGCACCCCGCGCCCGCCGTCCTTGGCCAGCTTGCGGCCGACCAGGTCCATCGCCTGGACGCCGTTGGTGCCCTCGTAGATCTGGGCGATCCGCACGTCGCGCACGAACTGCTCCATGCCCCATTCGGCGATATAGCCGTGGCCGCCGAACACCTGCTGCATGTCTACCGTGGTCTCGAACCCGCGGTCGGTGAGATAGCCCTTGATCACCGGGGTCAGCAGCGACACCAGATCGTCGGCCGCCAGCCGCTCCTCCTCGGTCTGCGCTTTCCGCGTCAGATCGACCTGCAGCGATCCCCACAGGATCAGCGCCCGCGCGCCCTCGTTGAACGCCCGCGCCCGCATAAACATGCGCCGCACGTCGGGATGGACGAACAGATTGTCGGCGCTCGCCGACGAGTCGCGGTCCTCGGGCTTCAGCGCCCGCCCCTGGCGCCGGTCCTTGGCGTACTGGACCGCGTTCTGATAGGCGACCTCGCCCTGCGCCAGGCCCTGCAGCCCGACCCCCAGCCGCGCCGCGTTCATCATGATGAACATCGCCGCCAGGCCCTTTTCGGCCTCGCCGACCAGCCAGCCCGTCGCCCCGTCGTAATTCATCACGCAGGTCGAATTGCCGTGGATCCCCATCTTGTGCTCGATCGACCCGCACTGGACCGCGTTGCGCTCCCCCGGCGAGCCGTCTTCGCCCACCAGATATTTGGGCACCAGGAACAGCGAAATGCCCTTCACATTGTCCGGCGCGCCCTCGATCTTGGCCAGCACCATGTGGATGATGTTCTCGGCAAGGTCGTGCTCGCCCGAGGAGATGAAGATCTTGGTGCCCGTAATCGCATAGCTGCCGTCGCCGTTCGGCTTGGCCTTCGATTTGAGCAGCCCGAGGTCGGTCCCGCAATGCGGCTCGGTGAGGTTCATCGTGCCGGTCCACGTGCCCGCCACCATCTTCGGCAGATAGGTCGCCTTGAGCTCGTCCGATCCCTTGACCAGCAGCGCCGCGATCGCGCCCTGGGTCAGGCCGTTGTACATTTCGAAGCTGTGGTTGGCCGATCCGAAATATTCGGCGACCGCCGTGCCGAGCACCGACGGCAGCCCCTGCCCGCCAAATTCCTCGGGCGCGTGGAGCGTCGTCCAGCCGCCGGCGACGAACTGGTCCCACGCCGCCTTGAATCCCGGCGGGGTGGTCACCGACCCGTCCTCGTGGCGCGTGCAGCCTTCGGTGTCGCCGACCCGGTTCAACGGCGCCAGCACCTCGCCGCAAAACCGCCCGCCCTCGGTCAATATCGCCTCGACCAGGTCGCTCGAGGCGTTGGCGAAGCCGGGGAGGTTGTCGTAGCGGCCGAGCTCGACGATGTGCTCGAGGACATATTGGGTATCGCGCACGGGCGCGGAATAGGCCGGCATGGTCAGCTCTCCGTATTGTCGGTCGAAGAAATCTCGCCCTTCAGCAGGCGGATGAAGTCGCTAAGTTCGGCGATCGTGGCGTCGATGTCGACTCGCTGGCGCGCCAGCCGGTCGACCTGCTCCTGGCAGCGTTCGATGGTCTTGACCCGCTGGGTCTCGCGCCCGTCGCCGATGTCATAAAGGTCGAGCAATTCCTTGATGTCGGCCAGGCTCAGGCCGACTCGCTTGCCGCGCAGGATCCACGCCAGCCGAGCCCGGTCGCGCTCGGTGTAGAGGCGCGCCGTCCCGCGCCGCTCCGGCGCGATCAGCTCCTCGTCCTCGTAGAAGCGCAGCGCCCGGGCCGTCACCCCGAACGCCTCGCACATCTCCCCGATCGAATAGCGCCGAGCAGTCAGCATCCCCCGCCGCTACCTTACGCTTCCGTTAGGGTCAACCTGACCAAAGGCCGGATTCGCTGGTGGATTCGCGGCGCGGCCGGACTATATGACGCTCCCGCCGGCCGAGACCCGACCCATGCTGACGACCAATCCGTTCGACGGCGACTCGTTGCACGAAGAGTGCGGCGTGTTCGGCATTTACGGTGCGGACAATGCGTCGGGCTTCGTCGCGCTCGGGCTGCACGCGCTCCAGCATCGCGGGCAGGAGGCGGCGGGCATCGTCAGCTATGACGGCGACCACTTCCACGCCCACCGCGCGATGGGCCATGTCGCTGGCAATTTCGACCGCGCCGAGATCGTCGCCAAGCTCGCCGGCGCGCACGCCATCGGCCACAACCGCTATTCGACCACCGGCGAGACCGCGCTCAGGAACGTCCAGCCGCTGTTCGCCGATCTTGCCAGCGGCGGCTTCGCGGTCGCCCACAACGGCAACCTCTCCAACGCGCTGGCGCTGCGCAAGCGGCTGGTCCAGCGCGGCTCGATCTTTCAATCAACCAGCGATACCGAGGTCATCATCCACCTCGTTGCGACCTCGTCCTACGACGCGCCGATCGACCGGCTGGTGGACGCGCTGAAGCAGGTCGAGGGCGCCTATTCGCTGCTCATCCTGACCCCCGACGGCCTGGTCGCCTGCCGCGATCCGCTCGGCATCCGCCCGCTGGTAATGGGCGAATTGAACGGCGCGACCATCTTCGCCTCGGAAAGCGTCGCGCTCGACGTCATCGGCGCGACTTTCGTGCGCGAGATCGATCCGGGCGAGATGGTGCTGGTCGGCGAAACCGGCGTGCGCTCGCTGCGCCCGTTCGCCGCCCAGCGGCCGCGGCCGTGCATCTTCGAACATGTCTATTTTGCGCGGCCCGATTCGATCGTTGACGGCACCTCGGTCTACCAGGTGCGCAAGAACATCGGCGCGGTGCTCGCACGCGAGGCGCCGGTCGAGGCCGATTTCGTCGTTCCGGTGCCCGACAGCGGGGTGCCCGCGGCGATCGGCTACAGCCAGGAGAGCGGCATTCCGTTCGAGCTCGGAATCATCCGCTCGCACTATGTCGGCCGCACCTTCATCCAGCCGAGCCAGGAGATCCGCCGGCTGGGCGTCAAGCTCAAGCACAACGCCAACAGCGCGCTGATCCGCGGCAAGCGCATCGTGCTGATCGACGATTCGATCGTGCGCGGCACGACCAGTATGAAGATTGTGCAGATGATGCGTGATGCCGGCGCGTCCGAGGTCCATCTGCGCATCGCTTCGCCGCCGACTGCCCACTCGTGCTTCTACGGGGTCGATACGCCCGAGCGGTCCAAGCTGCTCGCCGCCAACCGCGACGTCGCGGCGATGCGCGACTTCATCGGCTGCGACAGCCTTGCGTTCATCACCATCGGCGGCCTCTATCAAGCGCTCGGCGACGAGCGGGACGTTTCGGCTCCGCAACGGTGCGACGCCTGCTTCACCGGCCTCTACCCGACCCCCCTCACCGACCACCCGCAAAGCGCCAGCGATCTCCAGCAGGAAGCCATCGCCGAGGCCAAATCCAACAGCCGCGCCACCGCGATCTAGGAAACCACTGCAATGTCCACTCCGCCGCCATTTCAAGGCAGACTAGCGCTCGTCACCGGCGCCAGCCGCGGCATCGGCGCCGCCACCGCCGAAGCCCTCGCCGCGGCCGGCGCGCACGTCGTCCTCGTCGCCCGCACCGCCGCTGCGCTCGAGGAGGTCGAGGACCGCATCCACGCCGCCGGCGGCAACGCCACCATCGCCCCGCTCGACCTCGCCGAGCGCGACCACATCACCAAGCTCGCCGAAGCGATCGGCGGGCGGTGGGGCAGCCTCGACCTGCTCGTGCTCAACGCCGCGATGCTCGGCAGCCTGTCGCCGGTCGAACATCTCGACCCCAAGGAACTCGAGAAGGTCTTTCGCCTCAACCTGTTCGCCAACCAGGCGCTGATCGCCGCCTTCGACCCGATGCTCCGCCGCGCGACACGGGCCGATATCGTCGGCATCACCTCGTCGGTCGGCGCCGAGCCCCGCGCCTTCTGGGGCGGCTACGGCGCGTCGAAGGCGGCACTCGAAAACATGCTGCTTAGCTACGCCGACGAAACGGCCCACGCCGGCAAAATCCGGGTCCACATCGTCGACCCCGGCGCGACCCGCACCCGCATGCGCCAGCTCGCTTTCCCGGGCGAGGAGCCGGCCAGCCTCAAGCCGCCCGAAGCCGTCGCCGCGGCGATCGTCGCCCAGCTGGACGGCGACGCAGCGACCGGAAGCCGGCTGAGGGTCGAAGGCTAGGCCCGCGCGAAGCGGGTCAGGCGCCGCACCGGATCCGCCTCGGTCAGCGTTAGCGTCACCGCCTCGCCCAGCGCCAGCCCGTCGCCGGGGATGCGGGTCACCACCGGGTCGCTGCACAATTGCACCCGAGCGCCGCGCTGATCGATGTCGGTCACCCTTCCCTCGAAGCGGTCGCCCACCCGCCCCGACAGCACCACCGCCTCGGCAAGTTCGATCACCGCCGAATCGATCTGCGCCGCCCGCGCATCGGCGCGGTCCATCGTCTCGGCGAGCGGCGCGAAGGCCGCCTCGATCGGCTCAGGCACCGAGCGCCCATTGGCCACCGCAAGCGCGGCTTCATTGACATAGCGATCGGCCAGCCGGCGCAGCGGCGCAGTGGCATGGACGTAGGTCGCCGCCACCGCCGAATGCCACGGCACGACGCCCGGCTGGAAGGGGGCGTAGCCCGCGTCCTGCCCGGCGCGGCGGATGGCGAGCATGAATGCCGCGTGCTTCGGATCGGCCGGGTCGAGCCCACGCTCGAATTGCTCGAGCCCGATGTTGGCCGGCCACTCAAGCCCGAACGCAGTGGCTGAATGGCGCAGTCGCTTGATCGCCTTCTTGCCCGGCTCGGCCATCGTCCGGAACAAGCCGGCGCCGTGCGCCAGCAGAGACTGCGCGATGGCGAGGTTAGCGGCGAGCGACAGCGCCGCGTTGCAACGCTCGACCGGCGACATCGGCCGGAAGCCGAGCACGAAGCCGCGCTCCGAGCGGCGTAGCTCCTGCTGCGGCGGATCCGTCCGCCATGCGCCGCGGTGAAGCTCCGCCGCCGCCACCCGCCGTGCAAGTTCGTCGAACCCGTCGGGCAGGTCGGCGGCGGTGACGGTCGCGTAGCCGAGCTTGGCGCGGCTCCGGATCCGCGCGCGCTCGACCGCTTGAAGACTGGCCTGGCCGTCGCCCGCCACACGCACGGTGAAGATGACCGCCGGACGCTCTCCGTCGGGCAGCAGGCTAGCCGCGCCCTCGCTCAGCGCCGCGGGATAGAGCCGCACCTTGTCATCGGGGAGATAGATGGTGACACCGCGCGCCCAAGCCTCGCGATCGATGGGATCGTCCGGCGACACGAACCAGCCGACATCGGCGATGGCGTAATGCAGGATCAGATCGCCGCCCGACCGCTCGATCGCGAACGCCTGGTCGAGATCGGTCGAGCTGACCGGATCGAGCGTCACGAACGGGACGGACGTGCGGTCAGCGTGCGCATCGAGCGGGCGGCGCGCGGCGGCTTCGGCAGCCGCTTCGACCTCGGCCGGAAACGCGCCGGGAAGCTTATATTGGCCGCGGATCGCATCGAGGCCGGCGGCCAGCGCGCCCGACCAATCCTTGATCGTCTTCACCGCTTCACCAGCGTCACCTGCGCGACATCGATCCCGCCGCCGCGGAAGCCGCCTTCGCAATACATCAGATAATAGCGCCACAGCCGGTGGAAAGCCGGGCTGAAGCCGTCGAGCCGGCCCTCGGCCACGGCCGCATCGTAGCGCTCACGCCAAGCGCGCAAGGTCTTCGCATAGTCAAGACCGAAGCCGCTGCTGCGGTCGGTCCAGCCAAGCCCACGCGCCTCGGCGAGGGCCCGAAAACGCGGCTCGTGAATCAGCATTCCGCCTGGAAAGATGTAGGCCTGAATGAAATCGGCCGAGGCCGCGTAGCGGTCAAACAGTTCGGGGCGGATTAGGATGAATTGGAGCGCGGCGCGGCCGCCGGGCTTCAGATTGGCGGCGACGGCGTCGAGATAGGCCGGCCACCAGCGCTCGCCGACCGCCTCGACCATCTCGACCGAAGCAATGGCACCGAACTCTCCGCGCACGGCGCGATAGTCCTCGAGGCGGAAATTGACGCGTTCGGCCATGCCCGCGTCGGCGACGGCGCGATCGGCCCAATCCTTCTGCTCGGAGCTCAAGGTGAGGCCGGTGACCTCCGCGCCCCGGCGTGCGGCCGCGATCGCGAGGCCGCCCCAACCGCAGCCGATTTCCAACAGTCGCGCGCCCGGGTGGATGTCCAGTCGGTCAAGCAGTCGGTCGACCTTGCGCCGCTGGGCTGCTTCGAGGTCCTTGTCGCCATCGAACATTGCCGAGCTGTAGGTCATGCTCGGGTCGAGCCAAGCGCGGTAGAAGTCGTTGCCGAGATCGTAGTGCGCGGCGATGTTGCGGCGTGCCCGGCCCGGAGCATTGTCGCGCCATTGATGGGCCGCCCAGTTGATCAGCCTGAAAGGACCCTTGGCGCGGGCCGTGCCGCCGAGGCTGGCGGCGTTGCGCATGAACAGGTCAAACAGCGGCACCGGGTCGGGCGACGACCATTCGCCGCGTTCCCACGCCTTGTACCAGCCGACCGATCCGGATGTTGCAAGGCGGACCAGCGCCATCCAGCTCGCGAGCTTAACGACCGGCTCTGGGCCCGGGGCGTGGAAGCCGAGCCGACGCTGGCTGCCGTCGGGCAAGGTCGCATGGATTCCGCCCGCTTCGAGGCGCCGGTCGAGCTGGTCGAGCACGCGTGCGAAGGCTGGGGCGGCGAGGCGCCCGACCAGGCCGGCGCCGGTGGCAAAGCCGCGGTCGGCCTTCAGCAGGTGCTCACCTCGGGTCGCCATTGGCGCCACTATCCGCGCGGCGTCCGACAAGTCGAGAGCCGTTAGCTGCCAGCGCGGGAAAGTGCCCGTTCGCGCGCCGCACGATGGCCGATCAGCGGCTCGGGATAGTTGCGGACACCGTTAGGCTCATGAATCGCCTCATCGTCGAGTTCCGTGAGTTCCGGCACCCAGCGGCGGATGTAGTCGGCGGCGCCGAATTTCCGCGACTGGACGAGGGGCGCCATCATCCGCTGCCACGGCTGGCTGTCGATGCCGGTCCCGGCGATCCACTGCCAGTTGAGGCTGTTGTTACCATAGTCGGCGTCGACCAGCGTATCCCAGAACCAAATCGCGCCACGCCGCCAGTCGATCAGCAAATGCTTCACCAGGAAACTGGCGGCGATCATCCGGACGCGATTGTGCATCCATCCGGTGGACCACAATTGGCGCATTCCGGCGTCGACGATCGGATAGCCGGTGCGTCCCCTGGTCCAGGCTCTGAAGTCGGAGTCGGCGGAGCGCCCTTCGCGAGCCGCGACCCGCCGGGCGCGCTGGTCGCGGTTGCCGATCTCGGGATCGGCGAGGATCGCGCTCCGCGCGAAGTCACGCCACGCCAGCTCCTTTCGGAACTTCGCCGAGTCTTCGCTAGTCAGCGTGTGCCAAACCCGGCGCGGGCTGATCTCGCCGAAATGCAGATGCGCGGAAAGGTTGGAGGTGCCGACCTCGGACGGCAGGTCGCGGCGGCGGGCATAATCGGCGGCTTCGGCGGCGAAGCGCTCGAGGTGAGCCAGCGCGCCGGCTTCGCCCGGCCCCCAAACCGAAAAGCCCTTGGCCCAATCGGGGCAGGTCGGACGAAGGCCCCAGTCTTGCAATTGATCGCTGGCAGGGCGGCGCTCAGGCGCTGCGAGACGTGCGGGCGCGGGGACGGGCTCTGCCACCGAATGAGCCGACAGTGCGCGGTGGAACGGCCCGTAGATCCGATAGGGCTTGCCGGCTCCGGAGCGCAGCTCATCGAGCGGGACGAGCGTATCGCCTTCGTGGAGCTCGAGCCGATCGCCGAGCGCTGCCTCGGCCGCGCGCCACCACGACTCGTAGTGGCGTGTCGCGTGGATGGCCGAAGCACCCATTTCGTCGGCGACCTGACCGACAATTTTGGCGGCGGGGCCACGGCGCAGGACCAGGGCACCGCCACGGCGCTCGAGATCGCCGCCTAATGCGGCGAGACTGTGATGAAGCCACCAGCGCTGCGCGCCGCCGATCGCCCACTCGCCGGGCGTTTCGTCGTCGAGCACATAGAGCGCGACAAACGGGCCACCGTCGGCCGCCGCCGCGATTGCCGGCTGATCGTCGAGCCGGAGGTCTTGGCGGAGCCATACAAGCGAGGGTCGGGTCATACTTCCTCAACGCGTCACACCGTCGTTGGTGTGGGCGGGATTTGGCCGGTATCTAGCAGGGCAGCGCGAGCCGCGTTTCGTGCGACAGCCGCGAGTTGCGGCGATCGCCGTAACGCGCGTCGCTGACCAGGACGCGCGCCGAGCAACGGCCGCGTTCGACATAGGCTTGCGGCAGCACCGACCAGCCGAGGAAGTGTCGCAGCGCGGAGTCGGCGTCGCGTGCGTCATGGACCAGCGGATGGTCCATGCCGCTCGGCGCGCAGGCACTCACCTCGCCGAGACCGGCGCGAATGGTAAACCTGGCGCGGCGATAACAATCGCCTTGGCGCCACACCATTTCGCGGCGCCAGGAGAGGATGGGATCGGGCGAGGCAAAGATCGCGGTCGCGTCCGGCGCGGCCAACAGCACGCGCTCGCGTGCGGTCTGGGTGAGGCCGAGGTTGAAGGCGATGTAGGCCAGGGCCGCGCCGACCGCGAGTTGCGGGACGCGGCGCCATTCGCGACCGACCTTCTCCCGCCCGCGCGACCAGGCGATCGCGAGCGACAGTAGCGACCACAGCCAGACGTCGATGATGAACAGGCTGTCGGCGTGAAACCACGCGCCGGAGAATGGCGAGAGCAACTGGACCGAATAGGTCGTCTGGAGGTCGAGCAACGGGTGGGTGAGCGCACCAAGATAGCATAGGCCGAGCAGGCGCAGCGGATGCAGTTCGAGCCCCGAATTGAATCGAGCGCCGCGGGCGACCTGCCAGCGGTCGAGGCCTAGCAGCAGGCCGAACAGCAGCGGCGCGGAGAGCACGATCCCGAGGACGCCGTGGGTGAAGCCACGATGCATCGCCAGCGGCTCCCACGGGACACTGCCGAAGAACACGTCGATGTCGGGCATGTTGGCGCCGAGGATTAGCGCCGCGAGGCCCTTGCGGGTGGTCGTCTTCAGCCCCGCCTGGCCGAGCGCCCAGCCGGCCAGGCTGTGGGTGAAATTGTCCATAAGAGGCTGCCGGCTTTTAGCGCCCGGCGGCTGGCGGAGGCGTTGGTGCGGGCTTGGTCTCCGTGCGCTTGGGGGCTTCGCCCTTGATCACCGCGCGGGCGACTGCCAACCGTTCGCCAACCGGAACCGCGTTGAGCATCGCCACCACGGAGGCGGTGAGCTGCGCGCGGTATTCGGCATTGAGCCGATCACGCTCCGCCAACGCGGCCTTCAGCGCATCGAGATTGAGCGGCTCCGCCACCAGTACTTGATCGATGGCTCTCTGGTTCTGCTCGAGGGCCTGACGGTTCGCGGCCTGGCGATCGGCATTGGCCTTACGCGCCGCGACGATCCGCTCAAGCGATTCGGGACTTAAGCCAATCGGAGCGCGTTCCCGTTCCGGAGCGGCTGGCTCGGGAGGCGGGGCCTGCTTGGCGGCGGGCGCGTAGATGATCGTCGGGTTGGCCGCGGGTGACGCGGGCTGCACCGGTGCCGGGCGGTAGATCGTGGTCGGGTTCGGCGCGGGCGTCGGTGCGGGCTGGCCGGGCGCGGCGACGACCGGACGGACCTTGATCGGCGGCGGATCGAGCGGGGCGTCCGCCTGGAGAGCGGCAAGCAGGAAGTACAGGCTCATTCGGGTCGCGGCTCCTTGTCGACTTGCCAGGTCTGGCCCTTGCTGACGAGCTTCTGGATGTCTGGCAATTTGCCCTCGGCTGCTGCCCGGTTCTGCTCGATCACCGCAGCTTCGAAAGTCGGCGCCGGGTCTTCGTAGATCACGCCGAGCGCGACCGGGAAGGCGCTGGCCGGCATCTCGACCAGCATGTGCGCGACGCTGCGGTTTTTCGGGTCATGGACCAGCACCTCGGGATCGTCGCCGGCGACGACCTTGAGCGCCAGCGCCTCGCGGTCGAGGGCGATACCCTTGGCACCGCCGGCGAATAGCATCGGCTCGCCCGGCACCAGCCACAATTGTTTCTCCGACGCGACCGACCGTTCGGTGAAGGGGGCGAAGACATCGTCGTTGTAGACGATGCAATTCTGGAAGATCTCGACGAAGCTGGCGCCCTTGTGGGCGTGGGCGGCCTTGAGGACATCGACCAGGTTCTTGTGGACGTCGATGCCGCGGGCGACGAAGCGCGCGCCGCTGCCGAGCGCGAAAGCGCAAGGGTTCGCGGGACGGTCGACCGAGCCGAACGGGGTCGAGGGGCTGCGCGTTCCGATCCGGCTGGTCGGCGAATATTGCCCCTTGGTCAGGCCGTAGATCTCGTTGTTGAACAGCAGCAGCTGGCAATCGAGGTTGCGGCGCAGCAGGTGCATGGTGTGGTTGCCGCCGATGCTGAGCGCATCACCGTCTCCGGTGATGATCCACACGTCGAGCTCGGGATTGGCGAGCTTGACGCCAGTGGCAACCGCCGGCGCTCGGCCGTGGATGGTGTGGAAGCCGTAGCTGGCCATGTAATAGGGAAAGCGACTCGAGCAGCCGATGCCCGAGACGAAGACGGTCTTTTCGCGGGCGACGCCGAGGTCGGGCATGGTGCGCTGGACCGCCTTGAGGACGGCGTAGTCGCCGCAGCCCGGGCACCAGCGGACCTCCTGGTCGCTGGCCCAGTCCTTGGCGGTGAGTTTGGTCATTTCGGTCATCTGAGGAATCCGCCGAACCAGAGGACGAGGAAGACGGTGATCACGAGGAGGAAGATCATCGGCCAGGGGTTGATCGGCTTCATCGCGCGGACCCGCTTAACTTCGCATTTGTCACGCAGGATCGGCCGAAACGGGGACCGGATCGCGAAGTTAGCGCGATCATTGGAGCGCCTCCGCGATCGCCGCCTCGATCTCGGCGGTCCGGAACGGATGGCCGCTGACCTTGGTAAGGGGCCGGGCGTCGACCAGATACTGGTCGCGAAGCACGGTCTTCAGCTGGCCGGAGTTCATCTCCGGCACCAGGATACGCCCAAAGCCCTTGAGTAGGACAGCCATATTTTTCGGCATCGGCGCGATGTGGCGCAGGTGAACATGGGCGACGTCGTGGCCGGCCGCGAGCGCCCGGCGCACCGCCTGATGGATCGGCCCGAAGGTCGAGCCCCATCCGACGACGGCGAGCGCCGCGCCCTCCCGGCCGAGGCAGATGTCCTGGTCCGGAATCGAATCCGCGACATTGGCGTTCTTCTGCGCGCGAAGCCGGGTCATCTCGGCGTGGGCGGCCGGCGAATAGTCGATATTGCCCGAGCCCGGCGCCTTTTCGATTCCGCCGATGCGATGCTCCAGCCCCGGCGTACCCGGCTTGATCCACGGCCGCGCCAGATCGTCGTTGCGGGCATAGGGCATGACCCCCTCCCCTTCGGCCGGGAGCGTGTCGTAGAAATGGACCGGGAACGGCGCATAGCCGGCCATGTCCGGCACCCGCCACGGCTCGGCGGCGTTAGCGATGTAGCCGTCGGTCAGCAACATCACCGGAGTCATGTAGCGGGTCGCGATCCGCACCGCCTCGATCGCGCAGTCGAACGCGTCGGCCGGCGAGCGCGCGGCGATCACCGGCAGCGGCGCGTCGCCGTTGCGGCCGTAGACCGCCTGGTAGAGATCCGACTGCTCGGTCTTGGTCGGGAGGCCGGTCGACGGCCCGCCGCGCTGCGAATTGACGATCACCAGCGGAAGCTCGGTAATCACCGCCAGCCCCATCGCCTCGCCCTTGAGCGCGATGCCCGGGCCGGACGAGGAGGTGACTCCGAGCTGGCCGGCATAGCTGGCGCCGATCGCCGCGCAGATCGCCGCGATCTCGTCCTCCGCCTGGAAAGTGGTGATGCCATATTCCTTCAACCGCGACAGCGAATGGAGGATCGGCGAGGCCGGAGTGATCGGATAGGAGCCGAAGAACATCTTCAAGCCCGCCAGCTGCGAGCCGGCGACCAGGCCGAGGGCAAGCGCCTCGGCGCCGGTGACGGTGCGGTAGAGGCCCGGCTCGGACGGCGCGGCGGCGATGTGGGTCTGGCGCACCTGGCCGCCGATCTCGACCGTCTCGCCATAGGCATGGCCGGCGTTGAGCGCGGCGATATTGGCCTCGGCCAGCTCGGGCGCCTTGGCGAACTTGGTCTTGAGCCATTCGACGATCGGGGCGCGGTCGCGGTCGAACATCCACAGGGCCAGGCCGAGCGTCCACATGTTCTTGCAGCGCAGCGCTTCCTTGTTGCCGAGGCCGAACGGCTTCACCGCCTCGAGCGTCAGCTGCGAGATGTTGAAATGAACCAGCGTCCAGCGCGCCAGGCTGCCATCCTCGAGCGGGCTCGCCTCATAGCCCGCCTTGGCGAGGTTGCGCTGGGTGAACTCGCCCTCGTCGGCGATGATCAGGCCGCCCTCGCGCAGATGCTCGACATTGGTCTTCAGCGCCGCCGGGTTCATCGCCACCAGCACGTCGGGCTGGTCGCCGGCGGTGTCGATCGCGCAGCTTCCGAAATTGATCTGGAAGGCGGAGACGCCGAACGTCGTGCCCTGCGGCGCCCGGATTTCGGCCGGGAAATCGGGGAAGGTCGAAAGGTCGTTGCCGGCGAGCGCGGTGGACAAAGTGAACTGGCCGCCGGTCAATTGCATGCCGTCGCCGCTGTCACCCGCGAAACGGACGACGACCGCCTCGCGCGGCGGGTGGGCGCGGCTTTCGGCTTCGGTGACGAGATGGGTGGCCGAAGCCATGACGATCCTTCGATTGGTCCGGGTGTTGCCGTCCTAATAGGAGCCGCCACCGCCGAGCGCCACCGTTTCGACGCATAAGGGCTTTAGGCCTGGACCCGGCCCGGCCCCGCGAGGGCGAATCACTTATGTGAGCGGGTTTGCAGGGCGAAGTTGATCCAGTTTAGTGGAATGCCCGCCACATTTCCGCTAAGCCTTTGAGGGGACTGGGGAAAAATTCGATGAACGAAAGTCTGTACTTCGAGCGCCGGGCCGCTCAGGAGGCTGCCGCCGCGGCGCGCGCCAAGTGCCCGAAGGCAGAAGCCGCGCACCGCATCATCGCCGAGCGCTATGCCGCCATCGCCCGCGAGCTGGCGATCGCCGAGCGCATCGAGCGCTGCGCCTCCGACCGGACCAGCGCGCCGGACAGCGCCGCCGCCTAAGCCCCGGCCGCCGCGGTGCCGCGCGGCCTTTGCAAGATTCGCCGGAAACGCGCACAACCCGCCGTCGGGGGAGCGTCGATGATCCTGCGCCGGGCGAGCGAGAACATCCGCAAGGAGAATTGGGTCGGGGTCGCGATCGAGTTCGTGCTAGTCGTGCTCGGCGTTTTCTTCGGGATTCTTGCCGCAAACTGGAACGAGGAGCGGCTGGCAAGACGCGAGACGGCCGAGCTGCTTAGCCAGCTGAATGGCGAGCTTGGCGCATTCCAGAATTTCCTCGACAACTTTCCACCTTATTACGCGACGGTCCGATCCTATGCCGGGCGAGCCCAGCGCGGCTGGCGCGGCGACCCAGAGGTGGACGATCGAACCTTCGTCATCGCCGCCTATCAGGCGAGCCAGATCAATGGCGTCGGCAATAATGGCGCGGTGTGGAGCGCGATTTTCGGCGCCGACCGCTTGCGCGAGATCGACGATGCCGTGCTTCGACAGCTGCTCGCCCGGGTGATGACCTTTGATTACACGGTGGTCGATCTGCGGTTTGTATCGAGCCGTTACCGCGAAGAGGTGCGAACCGTGATCCCCGATGCGATCCAGCGCGCGATCCGCGAACGGTGCGGCGATCGCCAGGGGCGACTGGGCTTTACGCTGCCCGAGACATGCGACTTAGCGCTCGAGCCGGAGCTCGCCCGGCAAGCCGCCTCGGCGCTGCGTGCCCGGCCCGACCTTGCCCGCGACCTCAATCGCCACCTCGCGCTGATCGACAACCAGCTCGGCAACATCGCCACGCTGCGCAGCGTGGTCGACCCGCTCCGCGCGAGGCTGCAGGCTTCCGGCGCTGTGCAGCAATGATCTTCAAGCGCCTCTACGCCGATCTGCGCGCGCAGAACTGGCTGGCGATTGCGATCGAATTGGCAATCGTCATCGTCGGCGTGTTCATCGGCGTTCAGGTCGCGAATTGGAACGAGGCGCGGATCGAGAAAGCGGCTACCGAACGAATGCTGGACCAGCTGGTCCCAGAGCTGGGAGCGCAGCTCGAATTCTTCGACAGTGCCGAGGTCTATTTCGCCACGACCAGGCGCTTTGCCGACCAGGCGCTCGCGGCGTGGCAAGGCGACCCGGCGGTGAGCGACGAGCGATTCGTCATTGCCGCCTACCAGGCGACCCAGATCTACGGCATCGGGCTCAATTCCGAAAATTGGACCCTGACCTTTGGCGGCGAGCAGCTGCGCAATATCGAAGATCCGCAGATCCGCCGGAACCTCGAAGTCGTGCTGACCCAGGATTATAGCGTCGTCGAGATCGACGCCGTCGCCACTCCCTATCGCGAGCAGGTGCGGCGGCTGATCCCGATCCGCCTGCAGGACCAGATCCGCCGCGCATGCGGGGATCGCGAACTCCGAAAGGCCGGCACCATCATCTATCAACTCCCGCCGCAATGCTCCGTGCGCCTCGACCCCAAGGAGGCGCACGCAACCGCGGCGGCATTGCGCGCACGGCGCGATCTGCCCGGCGAGCTGAACTGGCATCTTGCGGCCGTCGCGGTGTACGTCGAGAACGCTTTGCCGCTGGAGGACACGATCCGCGCGCTTTATCGCGATCTGAAGGGGCGGAGCCGATGACCGCCGCAGCCCAAAGCTACCGCCGCGGGGTCGGCGTGATGCTGCTCAATGCCGACAAGAAGGTGTGGGTCGGGCGGCGCATCGATAACACCGACGAGGCGTGGCAGATGCCGCAGGGCGGGATCGACCGGGGCGAGGAGCCGTGGGCGACCGCGCTGCGCGAGCTCGAGGAGGAGACCGGGATCGCGCCGCACCTCGTGGAGCGGGTGGCGGACCATCCCGAGCGGCTGCGCTACGAGCTGCCCGAGGAGCTGCGCGCGAGCCTGTGGGGCGGGCGCTGGATCGGGCAGGAGCAGGACTGGTTCCTGGCGCGCTTCCTCGGCCGCGACGAGGACGTCGACATCGCCACCGCCGATCCCGAATTCTGCGACTGGAAGTGGATCGCTCCGGACGAGCTGCCGGGCATCATCGTGCCGTTCAAGCGCGCCATGTACCGGGCGCTGGTCGACAGCTTCCGCGACTGGCTCTAGGGCGGCTCGGATGGCGGGGCTGAGCAGCATCGAGGAGGCGTGCGTCGTGCGGGCGCTGGCCGCGCAGGACGCGATGCTGGCGCGCACGCTGGAATGGGCGGCGGTCAACTCGGGGTCGCGCAACCTCGCCGGGCTGGAGACGGTCGGGCGGGCGATCGGCGATGCGCTGGCGGCGCTTCCGGGCGAGGTCGAGTGGGTCGCGCCGGCGGCGGTGAGCGCGGTCGATCCGGGCGGGCGGGCCTATGAGCTGGAGCACGGGCGGCATCTGCGGCTGACGGTCCGGCCGGAAGCGCCGGTGCAGCTGCTTCTGACCGGGCACATGGACACGGTGTTCGGGCCCGACCATCCGTTCCAGTCGAGCCGGGAGCGCAAGCCGGGCGTGATCAACGGGCCGGGCACGGCCGACATGAAGGGCGGGATCGCGGTGATGATCGCGGCGCTCGAAGCGCTCGAGGCGGCGGGCGGCGGCCTTGGGTATGAGGTGGTTATCAACAGCGACGAGGAGGTCGGCAGCCTGTCCTCGGCGGCGCTGCTGGCCGACGCGGCGCGGGGCAAGCGCGCGGCGTTGACCTACGAGCCCGCGGCGCTCCCCGACGGGACGCTGGCGGGGGCCCGGCCGGGCAGCGGCAATTTCGATTTCACGGTGCGCGGGCGCTCGGCCCACGCCGGGCGCAACCCGGAGGACGGGCGCAACGCACTGGTCGCGGCGGCCGACCTCGCGCTTCGGCTGAAATCGGCAGTCGGCCCGCGGCTCAGCGTCAATCCGGCGCGGATCGACGGCGGCTCGCCCAACAATGTCGTGCCCGACCTCGCCGTGCTGCGCGTCAACGTGCGCCCGGCGACGAGCGAGGACGAGGCGCGGGCGCGGGTGCTGATCGACAGCAGCGTTGCAATGGTCGCCGCCAACCATGAGGTCGAGATCGACGTGCACGGCCATTTCGCGCGGCCGCCCAAGCCGGTGACCCCCGAGCTCGAAACGCTGTTCGGCATCGTCCGCCAGGCGGGCGCGGACCTCGGCCAGGCGATCGACTGGAAGCCGACCGGCGGCGTGTGCGACGGCAACAATATTGCAGCCTGCGGGGTGCCGGTGATCGACACCATGGGGGTGCGCGGCGGTCTCATCCACTCCGACCAGGAATATCTGATTGTCGAATCGCTCGGCGAGCGCGCGGCGCTCTCGGCGCTGACCATGTTGCGGCTGGGAGCGGGCGCATGACCTGCCGGATCCGCGCCGCCCGGCCGAGCGACCTGCGCGCGCTCTACGGGCTCAGCAAGCTGACCGGCGGCGGCTTCACCAATCTGCCGGCCGACAAGCCGACGCTGGAGAAGAAGCTCGAGCGCGCCACCGCCGGCTTCACGCGCGAGGGCGAAACCCCGGGCGACGACCTCTACGTGTTCGTGCTCGAGAACATCGAGACCAAGGAGATCCGCGGCACCTGCCAAGTGTTCGGCGCGGTCGGCACCGACCGTCCGTTCTATTCCTATCTGATCTCGACTCTGGCGCAGAAGAGCGAGGAATTGGGGCGCCTGTTCCGCAACCAGACGCTCAACCTCACCACCGACCTCGAAGGGTCGAGCGAGGTCGGCGGGCTGTTCCTCCACCCGCACGAGCGCGCCGGCGGGCTCGGCATGCTGCTCGCCCGTTCGCGCTATCTGTTCATCAAGCAGCACCGGCCGCGGTTCGGCGACATCGTCCTGGCCGAGCTCCGCGGGGTGATGGACCAGGGCGGCCATTCGCCGTTCTGGGACGCGATCGGCGGCCGCTTCTTCGGCATGACCTTCCCCGAGGCGGACGAGTTCAATGCCGTCCACGGCACGCAATTCATCGCCGATTTGTTCCCCAAGTCGCCGATCTACGTGTCGATGCTGCCGGAAAGCGCGCAGCTGGTGATCGGCCAGCCGCACCCGACCGGACGCGCCGCGCTGAAGATGCTCGAGAACGAGAATTTCGTGTGGGACGGCTATGTCGACATCTTCGACGGCGGGCCGACCGTCACCGCCCGGACCGACCGCATCAAGACGGTCGCGAGCGCCGAATGGCAGCTGGTCGGCGGCACCTCGAGCGGCGGCGAGACGATGATGCTGGCGGCACACACCGCGCAGGACTTCCTCGCCTGCTACGGCCAGGTCCAGCGTTCGGCCAATGGCGAATTGCTGATCGATGAGACGGCGATGCGCGCGCTCGACATCGGCGCCGGCGACCGCGTGCTGGCGGTGCCGCGGTGAGCATCGTCGAAATCAATTTCGACGGGATCGTCGGGCCGAGCCATAATTATGCCGGCCTCAGCCTCGGCAACCTCGCCTCCGCGCGCAACGCCGGGAGCGTGTCGCGGCCGCGCGCCGCCGCGCTCCAGGGGATCGACAAGATGCGCGCCAATCTGGCGCTCGGGCTGGCGCAGGGCGTGTTCATGCCCCAGCCGAGGCCGGCGCGCGAATGGCTCGAGCGGCTCGGCACCGACCTCCGCGAAGCCGATCCGGCGATCGCCGCCAACGCCATGTCGGCCTCGTCGATGTGGGCAGCCAATGCTGCGACGGTGAGCCCGGCGCCCGACGCCGCCGATCGCCGCTGCCACCTCACCGTCGCCAACCTCTCGACCATGCCGCACCGAAGCCACGAATGGCCGGCGACCCTGGCCCAGCTGCGGCTGGCGTTCGCCCGCGACGCCTTCGCGGTGCATGCGCCGGTGCCGTCGTTCGGCGACGAGGGCGCGGCCAACCACATGCGGCTGGCCGGCGCGCACGGCGAGCCGGGGGTCGAAATCTTCGTCTATGGCGTGAGCGGCGGCCCGTTCCCTGCGCGCCAGCATGTCGAGGCGTCGCGCGCCGTCGCCCGGCTCCACCGGCTCGACCCCGAGCGCACCTTCTTCGCGGCGCAAAGCGAGGAAGCGATTGCCGCCGGCGCCTTCCACAACGACGTCGTCGCGGTCGCCAACGGCCGGGTGCTGTTCGCGCACCAGCAGGCGTTCGCCGACAAGGCGGCGCTGAGCGTATGGTGCGAAGGCCGGATCGACGGCTTCGAGCTGGTCGAGGTGGCGAGCGCCGACGTCCCGCTGGCCGACGCGGTTCGCTCCTACCTGTTCAACTCGCAGCTGGTCACCTTGCCCGGCGGCGAGATGTGCCTGATCGCGCCGTCCGAGTGCGCCGAGACTCCGAGCGTCAAGGCGTGGATCGACGCCCATCTCAAATCGAACGGCGCGATCCGCCGGGTCGAATTCGTCGATGTGCGGCAGTCGATGGCCAACGGTGGCGGACCCGCTTGCCTGCGGCTTCGGGTGCAATGCGAAACGGCGGCGATCGACCCGCGGTTCGTGGTCGACGAGGCGCGGCTGGAGCGGATCGCGGCGGTGATCGCGCGCCACTGGCCCGAAGAGATCGACAGCGCCGACCTGCAGCGGCCGGCGCTCGCGGAAACGGTGATCGCCGCGCGCCGTGCCCTGCTCGCCGAGCTTGGCCTGGAAGAGCTGGAACAGTCGGAAATGTTGACAGCGGCGGGAACGCGTTAACCCATTTTCGGCGGAACTGCGCCACTGGCACGGCGTTTGCTTAACCATAGCTATGCTCAAGCGCGTCGCCAGACTGTTCACCATCAAGACCCGCTTCGAGGCCTATCTGGTCACTTATGCGATTGCCGTCGGGGCGGTCGAACGCGGGCGCCACTATCTCGATCTCTATCCCGGCGCGCTCGGCTGGACCTTCGCCTTGCTGTGCACCGGCGTGGTGTTCCTGGCCGGCGGCAAATTGCTCGATTCGGTGCGCCCGGCGCTTGCCGCCGGGGTCAGTCCGATGACGGCTCCGCAGCCGTGGGCGCGACGGCGGCGGATCAGCGGTAGTCGACCCAGACGACCCCGTCCCTGCGGCGAAGGGTCAACAGCTGCGCCTCGCACAGATTGACGTTGGCGAAGGTGAGGCTCGCCCCGTCGGCGAGCTTGACGCGCAAATCCCAGGCGCAATCCGACGTATCGAAGGTCGCTGAACCGGCCGCGCCCGAGCGCGCCGTGTACGGAATGGCGGACCACTGACCGCCGCCCGAGCGGCGCGCCTCCATTGTCGAAATGTCGCTGCCGGTGGCGTTGACCAGCGCCAGGGTCGACGGCGCGGCCTCGACCGGCGCCGACAAACCGGCCGCGAGGGCCGCCGCAATCAATCCGAAACCCCGTCCCATGGAACTGGAATATAATGGTTTTCACCAGTGCGGAGCAAGCCGCATTGCGGTGGATTAAAAATCGACTTTGTGCCTGTGGAAATTAACCATTGATTAGGGCAAGAGTCGCACACTTCGAGTCGCCAGAAGGGGGGAGCGACCACGATGGAATCGGACCTGCGTTATTACCTGCGCCGTGCCGCCGAAGAGCGGACCGCCGCGCACCGATCCGTCACCGACCAGGCGCGTGAGCGTCACAGTTCGCTCGCCCGCGAGTTCGCCGAACGGGCCCAGGCCTGCACCGCGCCGGCGCTTCAGGCGATGTCCGCCTGAGCACTCGCGATCAGGACGATCAGCAGGGGGCGCCGCGAGGCGCCTTTTTGCTGTGCCTTGTCGGGCCTGAAAGGGTTGCACGGCCCGCCGCATCGCCCTATGTCGCCCGCCTGCCGCACACCGGCACGCGCCCGTAGCTCAGCTGGATAGAGCATCAGACTACGAATCTGAGGGTCGGACGTTCGAATCGTTCCGGGCGCGCCATTTCCCAGACCGTCCAGTGATTGCACGGCTGGCGCACGGCCCCTAGACCGGCGCCATCATGCGTCACCTTTTCCTTCTCGGCTTGATTGCGCTGGGCGGCTGTCAGACCCCCGGTGCGCCCAGCGAGCCGTCGCTTGCGCCGCGCGCGGCCGAGGCGATCGATCCGCGGCTGCCGGTCGAGGCGGCGGTCGATGCGCGGCCCGCCGACCCTGCCCTGGCGGCGCGGATCGCGGCGCTGGTTGGCCAGGCTGACCAGGCGGCGAATGCCTTTGCGGCGGCCGAACCGCGGGTACGCTCCGCGGCCGAGGAGGCGGGACCGCGCGAAAGCGAGAGCTGGATCGCCGCGACGCTGGCGCTCGGCGAGCTCGAGCGGATTCGCGCGCCGTTCACCGCCGCGCTGGCCGAGCTCGATGCGTTGCGCGCGGCGGCGGTGCGCAATCCCGCCGCCTCCGCCGCCGACCTCGCCGCGCTCGCCGAGGCTTCGGAGCGGCTGCGCGGGCTCGACGTCGTGCAGGCCGGAGCGCTCGACTCGATCCGGCTAGCGATCGCCGGCTGAGGCTGGCCATTCGGCCGCGTCCAAGCGGTAGACGATGGTCGGGTTAAGGTCGGCGCCGAAGCGCGGATCCTCATAATCGAGATCGGGCCGGCGGGTCATTCCGAGCCCCTCCATTAGCCGCCAGCTGCCCGCGTTGCCGGGAACGGTCAGCGCGACGACGTGCGGCGCGGCGAAGCGCGTGAAGGCGAGATCGAGCGCGGCGGTCGCCGCCTCGCGGGCATAGCCCTGACCCCAGGCGCTTTCGCGCAGCCGCCAGCCGATTTCGAACTCGCCGGTCAGCGGTCCGGCGCCGGGCGCGTTGACCCGCTTGAGACCACAGAAGCCGAGCAGCTCGCCGTCAGATCGGCGCTCGACGATCCAGAAGGTGTGGCCATAGTCGCGCTGGTAGCCGTCGAGGCGGGCCTTGGCCGCGTCCCAGGTGGCGCGGTCCTGCACCCCGCCAAGCCAGCGCATCACCGCGGGGGTGTTGAGCGCGGCGTAGAAGGCGTCGCTGTCGCCGTCCCGCCACTCGCGCAGGACGAGGCGGTCGGTCGTCGCGACGATGCTAGCCATGGATCAGGCGGGCGGCGAGCGGGGCGTGGTAGGTGAGGATGCCGCGCGCGCCGGCGCGCTTGAAGGCGAGGAGGGTCTCGAGGACGAGGGCGTCGCGGTCGCCGCCGCCGGACTGAGCAATGGCTTCCAACATCGCATATTCGCCGGACACCGCGTAGGCGAAGGTGGGCATGCCTAAGTCTCTGGAAACGCGCCAGATGATGTCGAGATAGGCAAGGCCGGGCTTGACCATCACGAGGTCCGCGCCCTCGGCGATGTCGAGCGCCACTTCGCGCAGCGCCTCGTCGCCGTTGGCGGGATCCATCTGGTAGCCGCGCTTGTCGCCCTTCAGCCGCCCGCCCGAGCCGACCGCGTCGCGGAACGGGCCGTAGAAGGCCGAGGCATATTTGGCGGCATAGGCCATGATCGCGACGTCCTGATGCCCTTCGCGCTCGAGCCCGGCGCGGATCGCGGCGACGCGGCCGTCCATCATGTCCGACGGGGCGATGATGTCGGCCCCGGCGGCGGCCTGGACCAGCGCCTGCTCGACGAGGATCGCGCTCGTCTGGTCGTTGAGCACGCGGCCGCGGTCGTCGGTGATCCCGTCATGGCCGTCCGCGGTATAGGGGTCGAGCGCGACGTCGGTCATGACGCCGATGTCCGGCACCGAATCCTTGATCGCGCGCACGGCGCGGCAGATCAGATTGTCGGGGTTGAGCGCTTCTTTCGCATCGGCGGTGCGCAGGCCGGACGGCGTGTTGGGGAATAGCGCGAGGCACGGAATGCCGAGATCGCGCGCCTCGCGGGCCAGCGCGGGCAGGCGCTCGACGCTGTGGCGCGACACGCCGGGGAGCGTTGCGATCGGCTGCTCCTCCCCATCCCCATCGCAGACGAACAGCGGCCAGATGAGGTCGCTCGGGTGGAGCCGGTTCTCGGCGAGCATCGCGCGCATCCAGCCCGAGGCGCGGCCGCGGCGCATGCGCAAGGCGGGGAAGGTGGCGTTTGTCATGGCCTGCCCCCATATCCGCTGGGGTCGAGCGAAGTCGAGACGCGTCCCTCGACTTCGCTCGGGACGAACGGCAAGAGGATGCGCGACCGACGATGACCAAGCCCCTTCCCAAGCAAGCGATCCTGGTGGTCAATGCGATGAGCCGGCGGGGCGCCGAGGCGTTCGAGCCGGCGCGGGAGAAATTGCGCGCGGCCGGGGTCGAGCTGATCGACGCGATCGCGGTCGACCAGCCCGACCAGATGGACAAGGTGGTCAAGGACGCCATTGCCCGCGCGCCGATGGTCATCGTCGGCGGCGGCGACGGATCGCTGTCGTCGAGCGTCGACTTCTTCGTCGGCAAGGACACGGTGTTCGCGATCCTTCCGCTGGGCACCGCCAACAGTTTCGCCAAGACGCTCGGCATGGCGATCGACCTCGACGCGGCGGTCGAGGTGATCGCCAACGGCCGGCGCAAGAGGATCGACCTCGGCAAGATCGACGGCGACTATTTCGTCAATGCCGCAGCGCTCGGGCTGAGCCCGCTGATCGCCGACACGGTGCCGCACAATCTCAAGAAATATCTCGGCATGGTCGGCTATCTGCTGTGGGCGGTGCGGGTGGCGTTCAAGTTCCGCCCGTTCAAGCTGCGGCTGACGCTCGACGACGGGACGATGGTCAAGACCTGGGCGACCGAAGCGCGGATCGCCAACGGCACCCACCACGGCGGGGTCGAGCTGGTCGAGGATCAGCAGCTCGACAGCGGCGACATCGTCATCCAGGCGGTGACCGGCAAGAGCATCTGGCACCTGGCGTGGAGCTGGTTCACGACCCTGTTCAAGCTGCGGCAGAGGAAGCTGACGACGACCGAATGGCGCGGACAGCGGATCGGTCTCGAGGCGCGGCCGCGGCAGAAGATCTCGATCGACGGCGAGATTGCTGCGCGGACGCCGGTGATGGTCGAGGTGGCGGACGCGTGTCTGGAGGTGGCGGCGCCGGTGGAGACGCGGGCGACCTAGTTCGTCATTGCGAGCGCGGCGAAGCAATCCAGACCTCACGCCGCTGGATTGCTTCGTCGCTGACGCTCCTCGCAATGACGATTGTTCGTCGTTGCGAGCGCAGCGAAGCAATCCAGACTTCGCGCCGCTGGATTGCCGCGGCGCTACCCGCCTCGCCATGACCGGAATTCGTCATTGCGAGCGAAGCGAAGCAATCCAGACCTCACGACGCTGGATTGCTTCGTCGCTGACGCTCCTCGCAACGACGGTCAGGGACTGGCGATGCCTTCGAACAGATCGCGCCAATCGGGGTTCATTGCTTCGATTAGCGCCAGCTTTTGCCGCCGCGAGCCGCCCTTGATTTGCTTTTCGCGAATGATCGCGGCTTCCATCGTGCCGGCCTGTTCGTACCACACCAGCAGCTTGCATCCGTACTGCTTGGTGAAGCCGGGGGCGACGCCTTCGCGGTGCTGCCAGGCGCGTTGCACCAGGTTCGAGGTCACCCCGGTGTAGAGCGTGCCGTTGCGCTGGCTGGCCATGATGTAGACGGCGGGATGCTTCATCACGGGGCTTTAGTCGCGACCGATCGAGGGTGGTGCGAGGCCGCCGCTGGATTGCTTCGCTTCGCTCGCAAAGACGGTTAGCCTAGCCTCGCCAGCGCCGCCGTCAGCCGCTCCGCTTCTTCGGCTCGGGCCTGGTGGTCGGTTCGGGCTTTTTCGACGGCTTCGGGCTTGGCGCGTTCGGTGAAGCTTGGGTTGGCGAGGCGGGCGGCGAGTTGGTCGCGGTCCTTGGCGGCGGCTTCGACCGCTTTCGACAGGCGCGCGCGTTCGGAGTCGAGGTCGATCGCGCCTTCGAGCGGGAAGGCGAGCGTCACTCCGGAGGCGACGATCTGGACCGAGGACGGCGGCACGTCGGCGGCCGCGACCGGACCGTCGAGTTTGGCCATTCGGGCAAGCGTCGCGCGGTTGTCGGCGAGGCGGGCGAGCATCGCCGGGTCGCCGCCGATGACGTGCGGGGTCAGCGCTGCGGTCCACGGGATGTTGAGCTCGGCGCGGACGGCGCGGACGGCGTCGATGATCTCGACCAGGCCGCCGATCTCGGCCTTGGCGGCGGGGTCGACGGTCGCTTCGGGCTCGGGCCATCTGGCGACGATCAGGTCGTAGGGGCGATCGCCGGCCGCGTGCCACAATTCCTCGGTGACGAACGGCATGAACGGGTGGAGCATGACGAGGATCTGGTCGAACGCCCAGGCGGCTACGGCGCGGGTTTCGTCATCCCACGCGCCCTTCACCAGCTCGACGTACCAGTCGCAGAAGGTGCCCCAGGTGAAGTGGTAGATGGCGTCGGCCATGCCGTCGAAGCGCAGTTCGTCGAACGCCTTGTTGAGCTTGGCGAGCGTCTCGACGACTTCGCCAATGATCCAGCGGTTGACCGGGAGTTTGGCTTCGGGCGCCCGGATCGAGCTGCTCGCGCCGACGCCGTTGCCCTTGAGGAAGCGGGCGGCGTTCCACAATTTGGTGGCGAAGTTGCGATAGCCCTCGACCCGCTTTTCATCGAGCTTGATGTCGCGGCCCTGGCTTTCCATCGCCGCCATGAAGAAGCGCAGCGCGTCGGCGCCGTAGCGGTCGATGAGGCCCAGCGGGTCGACGACATTGCCCTTGGACTTGGACATTTTCTGGCCGTTGGCGTCGCGCACCAGGCCGTGGAGGTAGAGCGTGTGCCACGGCTTTTCCCCCATGAACTCGAAGCCCTGCATCGCCATTCGGGCGTCCCAGAAGAAGATGATGTCGAAGCCGGAAATGAGGACGTCGTTGGGGTAGTGGCGGGCGAGGTCGTTCCTCCCCTCCCGATCAGCGTCGACCCCTCCACCATCCTTCGGATGGTCCCCCTCCCCGTTCCGGGGAGGATTTTGGGCGTCCGGCCACCCCAGCGTGGCGAAGGGCCAGAGGGCGGAGCTGAACCAGGTGTCGAGAACGTCCTCGTCCTGGCGCAGGGTGACGCCGTCGCCGGCCTGCTGTTGCGCAGCCTCAAAGGTTTCGGCGACGAAAACATTGCCTGCATCATCATACCACGCCGGGATGCGGTGGCCCCACCACAGTTGGCGGCTGACGCACCACGGCTGGATGTTCTCGAGCCAGTTGAACCAGGTCTTTTTCCAAGTCTCGGGCACGACCCCGATGTCGCCCGAGCGCACGGCCTCGATCGCCGGCTTGGCCAGCGTCGCGGCATCGACATACCATTGGTCGGTCAGCCACGGCTCGATGATCGCGCCGGAGCGGTCGCCATAGGGGGTGGCGATCTGGCGGTCCTCAACCTTGACCAGTGCGCCTTCGGCTTCGAGCAGCTCGAGCACGCGGGCGCGGGCGTCGAAGCGGTCGAGGCCGACGAGGTCGGCGGGGACCAGGCCGTCGGCGGTCTGGACGATGCGCGCCCTGGCATCGAGCATGTTGAGCATGCTGGCGGGCTTGAAGCCGGCGCGCTTGCCGACCTCGAAATCGTTGAAGTCGTGGCCCGGCGTGATCTTGACCGCGCCGGAGCCGAGTTCGGGATCGGCATGCTCGTCGGCGACCACCGGGATCTGGCGGCCGGTGATCGGATGGCGGAGCATGCGGCCGATCTTGTCACGGTAGCGCGCGTCTTCGGGATGAACCGCGACCGCCATGTCGGCGAGCATGGTTTCGGGCCGCGTGGTGGCGACCTCGATCGCGCCCGACCCGTCGGCATAGGGATAGCGCAGGGTCCAGAACTTGCCGGCGACCTCGCGGGTCTCGACCTCGAGGTCGCTGATCGCGGTCTGGAAATGGGGGTCCCAATTGACCAGGCGCTTGTCGCGATAGAGCAGGCCGCGATTGTAGAGCTCGACGAACACCTTGAGGACGGCGCGGGAGAAGCCCTCGTCCATGGTGAAGCGCTCGTTGGCCCAGTCGCAGCTGGCGCCGAGGCGGCGCAGCTGGCGGGTGATCTGGCCGCCGCTTGTCTCTTTCCACTCCCACACCTTGGCGACGAATTCCTCGCGGGTGAAATCGGTGCGCTGCTGCTGGCGCTCGTTCAATTGCCGCTCGACGACCATCTGGGTGGCGATCCCGGCATGGTCCATGCCGACCACCCACAGGGCGTCCTTGCCGTCCATCCGGGCGCGGCGGATGAGGATGTCCTGGAGGGTGTTGTCGAGCGCGTGGCCGATGTGGAGGCTGCCGGTGACGTTCGGCGGCGGCATGACGATGGTGTAGGGCACGGCGTCCGGGCGGTCGGGGCGGAACAGGCCACGCTCCTCCCAATGGCGGTACCAGCGTGCCTCGATCGGGCCCGGCTCGAAGGTCTTGGCGAGTTCGGTCATGCTGGGGCGCGGTTAGCGAGGTTTCTTCGTCATTGCGAGCGGAGCGAAGCAATCCAGCGTCGGGTCGCTGGACGACGCGGAGTAAATCCGCGCCGTCGGTCCTGTCGCCCTTCCGGGCGCAGGCCGTCCGGGTCGCGCCGTCTCTTCGCGCTGGCTCCGGATCGCTGCGCAATCCGTCACCTGCGCTCGGCGGCTAGACCTTCTTCCCCGTAATCCGGCTGATTTCGCGCTTGACGTGGTCGTCGACGATTCGCGGGAGGTGCTCGTCGAGCCATTGTTTGAGCGCCGGGCGGAGCATGTCGCGGACCATTTCCTCGAGCGGGTTGACGGCCGGCGCGGGCGGGGCGGTGGCGGCGACGGTGGTCAGTTCGGCGAGGCGCGAGGCGGTTTCGCTGGCGGCGCCGTCGTCGAGCAGCGGCGGGCCGAGGTCGATCGGTTCGGGCTCGGGCGGGGCCTGGGGGGCAGACGGCGCGGCGGCCATGCTCTGGTCGAGCTCGAGCACGTCGTCGTCCTCGGCTTCGGGCGCGGGATCGAGCGCCGGGGGGATGGCGGCGCGAAGCTCCTTCTCCTCGGCGATCACCCGCTTGATCGAGGCCAAGATGTCTTCCATCGACGGTTCGCGCGGGGTCTGCATCGGCCCGATATGTCTTATCGTTGCGGCGGAGTCACGCCTGCCGGTTGCTCTTGCGGCTTGACGGTCGAGGTGGCGGCGGGGCCGGTGCGGCGATCCTCCGACCAGTCGCTCCAGCTGCCCGACACGCGGCGGTAGTTGCCGAGCGGGTCGTAGAGCGGGCCGCCCTCGAGCCCGAGATCGTCGGCCTCGGCCTGGCCCATCGCGTTCAATAGCTGGAAGCCGGCGACATATTGGTCGCGCCGGGCGGTGACGAGGGCGACCTGGCTATTGAGGAGCTCCTGCTCGGCGTCGAGCACGTCGAGGATGGTGCGGGTGCCGACGCTGTTCTCGGCGCGGGCGCCTTCGAGGGCGAGCTCGTTGGCGCGCACCGCCTCGAGGTTGGACGCGATGGCGTTGGTCGCGGCCTGATAGGCGGCGAAGGCCGAGCGGGTGGTGGCGACGATCGCGCGCTCGGTGCCGATGCGGCGTTCGAGCACCTCGCCCTCGAGCGCCTGGGCCTGGCGGATGCGGGCGGCGGGAAGCCCGCCTTGGTAAAGCGGGATTCGGCTCTGGACGCCGATGCTGGTGGCGGTTCCGGCGCGGTCCTGGCCGAAGGTCTCGCCGGCGAGGGTGTTGGCATAGTCGCCGGAAAGCGTTCCGCTGACGGTCGGCAGGCGGCTGCCGCGGGCGGTGCGCACGTCGTAGCCGGCGGCCTCGGCCTGGCGGGTGATGGCGATGAGGTCGGGATTGTTGGCGAGCGCGATCCGGACCGCCTCGTCGGCGCTGGCGGGCAGCGGCGGGAGCGGCGGCGGCGGGGCGAGCGGGCCGGGATCCTGGCCGATGATGCGCCGATAATTCTCCTCGCTCGAGGTGAGGCGCGAGCGGGCGGTGGCGAGGTTGGAGCGGGCGAGCGACTGGCGCGCCTCGGACTGGGCGACGTCGGTGCGGGTGAGGTCGCCGATCTGGAAGCGGTCGCGGGTGGCTTCGAGATTGGTGGTGAGGACGCGCACCTGGTTCTGGTTCAGTTCGACGATCGAGCGATCGCGGATGACGTCCATGTAGGCGGCGACCGCCTCGGTGAAGAGATCGCCCTCGACCGCGCGCAGGGTGGCTCGGCCGGCGGCGACGCGGGTGGTCGCGGCGGCGATGTTGTTGCGCACCGTGCCGCCCTGGAAGATCGGATAGGAGAGGTCGACCCCGCCAAGCACGAACGGACCCTTGCTGGTGCCGTTGTCGAACCGGCCCGAGCGGGTGAGATCGCGGGTGATGCCGACGGTCGCGGCGACGGTCGGCCGGGCGGCAGCGCGAGCGATGGCGACCTGGGCGTCGCTCGAGCGCAGCGATTCGCGCTGGGCCATCAGCGTCGGGTTGGAGCGGTAGGTCGCGTTCAAGGCCTCGCGCAGCGTGTCGGCGGAGGCGGTGGAGGCGATCAGCGAAGCGGCGAGGCCGGCAAGGACTAGACGAGGCAAGGTGGCAACTCCGCTAAGCGAGGCGTCAGAAGGTGAAGGCATGGGCCCGCGCGAACCCGGGATGGGCGGGAACCTGGGCGTCGGCCAGCGTGGTGAAGCCGAGCGCGCCGTTGCTCGAGCGGCCGACCGACAGCCGCGCAACGCCATTGTCGATGAGCGCCGCGCCGACCCGTCCGCCCGGCGCGAGCAGCCGCGCGACCCAATCGGGGAAGATTTCGACCGCGCCCTCGACGAGGACGATGTCGAACGCGGCCTTGCCGGCCGGGGCGTCGAGATCGGTGCGCGCGACGGTGAGCCCGATCGCTTCGAGCACCGCGGCGGAATAGGCGCCGCCCGAGCCAACCACGAGCGCGCGCTCGCCGGGTTGGGGATCGAGCGCGGTGAGCAGCAGGCCGAGCTCGGCCGGCGGCATGGTCGGGGCGCCGTCGTCGCCGACCAGCGAGCGGTCGCCATAGGCCAAAGCGCGCATCGCGGCCGGCACATATTGCTCGCGCGGGACCGCCCCCATCGCCGCCAGGACGGCGCCGTTGGTCACGCCCTGGGGGCGCAGCTGGTTCAGCACCATCGCCCTCCGGGCCGCGGAAAAATCGAGATCGCCTGCCAAGCTAATGTCCTTTATCCCCGGCTGTTATATGTCACTAACACAGTGAAGTTCAAGCTTGGTCTTAGTGCCGGGCGCCGAGCGCGCCAAGCGCCGCCCCTGCCCGTCCGTCGAATTTGCAGCCCCGCCCGGCGGTTGACAGTGGGACGGGGGCCTTCCATTTGGCGGCCGCGAGGCCCGATGGCGGAGTGGTTACGCAGAGGACTGCAAATCCTTGCACGCCGGTTCGATTCCGGCTCGGGCCTCCACCTCCCCCGGCGCTGCTGTTCCCCCGATAAGCCCGAAACATCAAGCAATTGCACCGGCCGCGCGGGCTGTTAGGAATGCGAGTCACATTGGGGGGTGTGATGCGTAGATTCTCGTTATTCGCGGCGCTTCTGGTGGGCGCTTCGTCGTCGGCCATGGCGGGCGACCAAATCGGCTTCAAGCCGGCGCCGGCATGGGCCGAGCGGACGCAGATCCCCGAGGCCGGGCCGGCCAAAGACGGACCGGCGATTCGCCCGCTGCTCTACTCGCAACAGGTGCGGGTCGAGCCGGGGAAGACATCCGTCCATTCGAATGTCGCGATGAAGTTCCTCGCTCCCGAGGGCCTCGCCGCCGGGGTCATCACCGTCCAATGGCGACCGGACAAGGACGAGCTCAACGTCCATCGCGCGTCGATCTTGCGCGACGGGAAGGAGATCGACCTCCTGAAAAGCGGGAAGAAGTTCGAACTCCTCCGGCGTGAAACCAACCTCGAGCAGGCAACGCTGGACGGCCAGCTGACGGCGGTGATGCAGCCGGACGACCTGCGGGTCGGCGACACGATCGTGTTGTCGATGACGCTCGAGGCGACCGATCCGGTGATGGGGCGTCACGCCGAATATATCGCGCCGATCGCCAACGACGCGTCCGCCAAACTGCTTCGGCTGAAGGTCGAATGGCCGAGCGATCTGCCGCTTCGCCACCGCTTTTACGAACTGCCCGGACCGGCGGTGGCCGAGAACGCAGGCTGGAAATCGCTCGAGTGGCGGATGAGCGAGCCGGCGGTCTACAGTCCGCCCAACGGCGCGCCGACGCGTTACCACCTCGGCCGCCGCGCCGAATTCACCGCCTTCGCCGGCTGGAACGACCTGTCGGACATGTTCCGACCGCTGTTCGACCGGGCAAGCGTCATTCCCGCCGCCGGACCGCTCCGCAGCGAGGTCGAGAAGATCCGCAGGAGTTCGAACGACCCGCGGACCCAGGCGTCCGCGGCGCTCGCGCTGGTCGAAGACAAGGTGCGCTACGTCAACATCGCGATGGGCCAGGGCAATTATGTGCCCGCCAATGCAGCCGACACGTGGGAGCGGCGCTACGGCGACTGCAAGGCCAAGACGGCGCTGCTGGTCGCGATCCTGCGGGAATTGGGAATTGCCGCCGATCCGGTCCTGGTCTCGTCGACGGCGGGCGACGGACTCGACGAGCGCCTTCCGACGATCACCCAATTCGACCATGTGATCGTTCGGGCCAGGATCGCCGCCAGGGATTATTGGCTGGATGCGACGCGAAGCGGCGATGCCGGCATCGACCTGCTGACGACGCCGGCCTTCGACTGGGGCTTGCCCCTCGTTGCAAACGCACATCTGGTCCGGATCCAGCCCGGGCCGCTGGCCCGTCCGGACACCGACACGACGATTGCGATCGATGCCAGCGCCGGGGGCAGCGCGCCCGCGCCGACCCGGATCGAACGGACGTTTCGCGGCAACATGGCGATCGGATTCAATGCGGTCATGGCGGCGATTCCGGCAAACGCCCGAGACAAGGCGCTCAAGGAATATTGGAAGGAGCGGTTCGGCGACTTCACGGTCGCCAGCGCGAGCGGCGTCTTCGACCGCGACAAGGCCGAGTATCGGCTGATCGCCGAGGGCAGCATGAAGCTCGAGCTGCACGGCGGGCGCTATGAAGTGGACGTGCCGACGCCGGGGTTCGAGCCCGACTTCGAGCGCGAGCCTGGCAAGCATGACAAAGCGCCGTTCGCGGTCCCCCACCCGACGTACACGAGGTCCGTCCAGACCATCGTCGTGCCGGACTCGCTGGCGCTGTACGGCCTCGACGACGACGAGCCGATCGACCGGACCCTGGCCGGCCGACGTTACCGGCGGACCATGAGCAAGACCGGCAATCTGTTCCGCATCGAAAGCACGGCCCAGACCCTCGTCCCGGAAATCCCGCACGCCGAGGCGATGGCGGCCGAGGCCGAGCTGCGCAAGCTCGACGACATGAGCTATTATGTCGCGATTTCCACCCCTTCGAGGAAGGAAGCGCAGGCGATCATCGAGCGGACGTCGTCGAGCCTCGGCGACTTCCTCGTCAAGGGCAGCGCGCTGGTGTTGAGCGGGCGGCTGGACGAAGCGGTCGACGAGTTCGACGGCGCGGTGAAGGCCGATCCCAAGAGCATCGATGCCTATGAAGCGCGCGGGATGGCGAAGCTCCAATTGAAGGACATCGCCGGCGCCCGGGCCGACTTCGAAACGGCGATCAAGCTGGGGTCGAAAACGCCGCTGACCGACATCATCACGGCGACCGAAGCGGCCGCCAAGGGGGATTGGAAGGCGGCGATCGCGGCGACCAGCACAATGCTGGCCAAGCATCCGGACGAAACGCGGTTCCTGATGGCGCGGGCCGACCTGTACCGGCGCAGCGGCGACATCGAGCGGGCGATCGCCGACACGCTCGAAGTCACCCGGATCCTTCCCAACGACGCCGGCGCCCGGCTGCTCAGGATTAACCTCTACAAGCGGCAGCAGAACGAGAAGGCGGTGCTGGCCGAGGCGGACGAACTGCTCAGGCTGAAGCTGAAGGATCCGTTCGGCTATGTCGCGGCCGCCAAGACCTATGCCGCCTACGGCCGGACCGCCCAGGTCGACCGGGCGTTCGAGCTGGCGCTGAATCTGGAGCCCGAGAGCTACGTCTATCTCAACCGCGCCGAGACCCGTCCCAAATCCGATGTCGCCGGCCGCCGGGGCGACATCGAACAGGCGCTGAAGCTGGATTCGGAAGACACGGTCGCGATCGCGATGATGGGCGACCTGCTGGCCGAGCAGAAGGACTATCGCGGCGCGCTCGCGCGCTACGAGGCGTCGCTGAAGGTCGATCCGACCGATCTGGACGTCCGGGTGAAGCGGGGGATCGCGCACACGCAGCTCGGCCAGACGGTGCGCGCGGATGCCGATTTCGCGTTCGTTCGGGCCGAGGGGGAGCAGAGCTCGTCGCGCCTGAACAGCGCCTGCTGGGCCAAGGCGACGGCCGGAGTTGCGCTCGAGTCGGCGCTGATCGATTGCGACCTGGCGTTGAAGCTCGACCCGAAGAGCCCCGCGATCCTCGATAGCCGCGGGCTGGTCCTGCTGCGGCTGGGCCGATTGGACGAGGCGATTGCCGCCTACAGTTCGGCAATCGCGGTGTCGGGCGAGTTCGCGTCGGCGCTGTTCGGCCGTGCCCTGGCGTGGGAGCGCAAGGGCGACACGGCGCGCTCGGCGAGCGATGCGAAGGCTGCGATCGCCATGAGCAACCGGGTGCGCGAGGATTATCGCGCGATGGGCCTGGAGCTCAAGCGCCGCTGACCGGCGTGCGCACTCTTCCGAAGGCGGCCGCGAGCCGCTAGAGCGCGGCCATGCGCCGCCCCTTGCTGCTCGCCGCCGCCCTCGCCCTCAATGCCTGCGATTCCGCCCCGCGCGTTGCGGTGCGCGATGCGGTGGTCGCCGCCGGGCCGGACAGCGCGGCGGTGTATGGCATCGTGGCGAATGACGGCGGGTCGGGCGACCGGCTGGTCGGGATCGAAGTCGACGGACGGGTGCCGATCTCGCTCCACCAGACCAGCAACGACGGCGGCGTGATGCGGATGCGCTCGGTCGCCGCGCTCGACGTTCCGGCGGGCGGGCAGCTGGAGCTGAAAAGCGGGGGCGCGCACGGCATGGCGATGGGCCGGATCGAGGCGCCGGGCGGGCGGCTGCCGCTGACTTTCCGGTTCGAGAAGGCCGGCGCGGTGAAGGTCGACGCCCGGGTCACCGGGCCGGGCGGAATGGAGCATCGGCGATGAACCTGCGGCTGATCCGCAACGTCCTGTGGGGACTGGTGGCGCTGGCCGCGGTCGCCGGAGCGTTCTTGCTGCTGCGCCCGGCGCCGAGCGGCACCGGCGAGGTCGCGCCGATGGAGCTGGGCAAGCCGTTCGTGCTGACCGACCAGGACGGCAAGAGCTTCGACAGCCGGTCGCTGGCGGGCACGCCTTATGTGATGTTCTTCGGCTTCACCCATTGCCCCGACGTCTGCCCCAACACGCTGGCCAGGCTGGCGCGGCTGCGCGGGCAGCTGGGCGACGACGGCAAGGCGCTGCGAATCCTGCTGGTGACGGTGGATCCCGAGCGCGACACGCCGGCCGAGCTCAAGAAATATGTCGGGCTGTTCGACGCTCCGGTGACGGCGCTGACCGGCAGCCCGCAGCAGATCGCGGAGGTGACCCGCTCGTTCGGGATTTACGCCAAGAAAGCGCCGGGCGCGGACGGCAATTACAGCGTCGACCATAGTTCGGCGGTGCTGCTGTTCGACGGCGACGGGCGGTTCGGCGGGACGATCGCGATGGAGGAAGGCGATCCGCCCGCGCTCCAGAAATTGCGCAACATCACCGCGGCCTAGGCGGCCAGCACGCGCTCCAGCAGGCGATCAAGCGCGGCGAGGCTCTCGGGCTCGTCAAAAGTCGGGGCGTGGCCGACGCGCGGCACGGTGACCAGCTCGCAATCTTCGAGGCGGGCGTACATCTTTTGCGCGGTTGCGGCGGTGAGCAGGTCGGACAGTTCGCCGCGCAGGATGGTCACCGCGCGGCCGCCGAGCGCATCGAGATAGCCCCAGCCGTCGAACTGGCCGGGGTCGGCCGGGGCGGTGAAATTGTCGGCGATGCGCATGTCGTAGGCGTAGGTCCAGCCGGCGCGGTCGTCGCCGCGTAGCAGCCGGGCGACGAACCTCTCCCAATCAGAACGATCGAAATCGGGATGGATGGCGGCGTTGCGCGCCGCCAGCGCGTCGACCGCCGCGGCGAAGCTGGGGTAGGTCGCGGGCTTGCCGACATAGGTGGCAATGCGCACCAGTCCGGCGGGGTCGAGCTCGGGCCCGACGTCGTTGAGCAGCGCGCCGGCGATGCGCTCGGAATCGCTCGACGCGAGCAGCATCGTCACCAGCCCGCCGAGCGAGGTGCCGACGAACACCGCGTCGGCGATGCCCAATTGATCAAGCAGCTTCATCAGATCGGCGACATAGGTCGCGGGGCGGTAGTTGGCCGGGAACGGGTCGTTGTCGCTCGCGCCGCGGCCGCGGAAGTCGACCGCGATCACCCGCCACTCGCCGGCGAAGCGCGCCGCGACCGGCTCGAAATCGGCGGCGTTGCGGGTCAGACCGGGCAGGCACAGCACAGGCGGGCGCTCGTGCGGGCCGGCATAGTCGCGGTAGTGGAGCTTGAGGCCGTCGACGCTGGTCCAGTAGCGATCGGCGTACGCGGGAGGCTGGGTCATTCGGCGGCGGGCCTAGCCGAACGCCTGCCGGCACACCAGATAGCGCGGCGATGACCGACTATCGGCCCGACCCGCGCATCCTCGAGCTTGGCGACAGTTTCTATGATGCGGTCGAGCCGGCGCGGTTTCCGGCGGCGATCCCGCGCTTCCTCAACCGACGGGCGGCGGCGGAGGTCGGGCTCGAGCTCGATGGCGCGGAATGGGAGCGGCATTTCCAGCGGTTCGAGCCCCTGCCCGGAAATCTCGAGCGGCCGCTGGCGCTCAGATATCACGGGCACCAGTTCCGCCACTACAATCCCGACATCGGCGACGGCCGAGGCTTTTTGTTCGCGCAGCTGCGCGACGCGCGCGGGCGGCTGCTCGACCTCGGCACCAAGGGCAGCGGGCAAACGCCGTACAGCCGGTTCGGCGACGGCCGGCTGACCCTGAAGGGCGCGGTGCGCGAGGTGCTGGCGAGCGAAATGCTCGAGGCGCTGGGGGTCGAGACGTCGCGGACCTTTGCGCTGTTCGAGACCGGGGAAGCGCTTCAGCGCAATGACGAGCCCTCGCCGACGCGATCGGCGGTGCTGACCCGCCTGAGCCACGGCCATATCCGCATCGGCACCTTCCAGCGCCTGGCATTCTTCAAGGACGCGGACGGGCTGCGCGCGCTGACCCGTTATTGCTTGACGCATCTGTATGGCGAGGCGGGCGACGCGCCGGTGCGGCTGCTCGAACTGGTGTGCGCGCGGACGGCGCGGCTGGCGGCGTCCTACCTCGCCGCCGGGTTCGTCCATGGCGTGCTCAACAGCGACAATATCAACGTCACCGGCGAGAGCTTCGATTACGGCCCGTGGCGGTTCGCGCCGGACTGGGACGAGGAGTTCGTCGCGGCCTATTTCGACCAGGGCGGGCTGTACGCATTCGGCCGCCAGCCCGAGGCGATCCACTGGGACGTGGCGCAACTGGCAGGAGCGCTGTCGCTGATCGCGCCGCCCGACGCGCTCAAGGCCGAGCTCGACCGCTGGCCGGCGTTGTTCCAGGACGCGCTGGTCGCCGCCCTGCTGCGCCGGCTGGGCGTCGGGTCGCGCGGGGAAGCGGAGGACCTGGAGCTGGTCGGGGCGCTGCTGGCGGCGCTGCGGACGCGGGATGTGACGATCGATCGCTTGTTCTTCGACTGGCACGGCGGGCGCGACCCCGGTGGCGCGATTTATGCGGGCAAGCCGTTCCGGGTACTGGCCGACAAGCTGAAGGGGGCGGTCTCTCTCGGCACAGACTCCGAGCTGTGCTCGATGCCTATCGACGAAGTCGAGGCGATCTGGGCGCGGATCGCGGAGGACGACGATTGGTCGGCGTTCGAGGCCAAGGTCGCGGCGATCCGGCGGATGGGTGCCGCCATGACGCCGCCTTGCGCTTCGCCGGGCGAGGCCGCAAAGGACGCCGAGCCGGAGACCCTGTGAGCAGCATGATCATCTCGACCGAGCCGGCGACCGGCGTGGAAATCTGGCGCGGGGCCCCGGGCGACGCCGGGGCCGAAGTCGCCGCGGCGCGCGAGGCGTGGCCGGAATGGGCGGCGCACAGCCTGGCGTTCCGGATCGAGGCGCTGCGCCGCTTCGCCAACGAGGTGCGCAGCCGCGAGCAGGCGTTCGCCGATTTGATCGCGCGCGAGACCGGCAAGCCGTTCTGGGAAGCGCGCACCGAGATCGCCTCGGTCATCGCCAAGGTCGAGATTTCGGCCAACGCCTATCTCGAGCGCACGCCGTCGCGGAAGGTCGAGGCGGCGCTCGGCAGCAAGGTCGCGGTGCGCCACAAGCCGCACGGCGTGCTGGCGGTGCTGGGGCCGTACAATTTCCCGGCGCATTTGCCCAACGGCCACATCGTGCCGGCGCTGATCGCCGGCAATGCGGTGGTGTTCAAGCCGTCGGAGAAGACCCCGGCGACCGGCGCGATGCTGGTCGAATGCCTACACGCGGCGGGGATCCCCGAAGGCGTCGTTCGGCTGCTGATCGGCGGTCCCGCGGAAGGCAAGGCGCTGGCGGCTCAAGAGGGCATCGACGGGCTGCTGTTCACCGGATCGGCGGGCGCCGGAATGGCGCTTCACCGCCAGTTCGCGGAGACGCCGCACAAGATCCTCGCGCTCGAGCTTGGCGGCAACAATCCGATCGTCGCGTGGGACGTCGCCGACCTCGACACGGCGGCGACGATGATCGTCCAGTCGGCCTATCTCTCGGCCGGCCAGCGCTGCACCGCGGCGCGGCGGCTGATCGTCGAGGACGGCGCCGAGGGGCCGCTGGTCGAGGCGATCGTCAAGCTCATCGACCGCATCATCGTCGATCACCCGCACGCCGACCCGCAGCCGTTCATGGGGCCGCTGATCGACGTCGCCGCGGCCGACCATCTTCAGGAACGCTATCTCGATCTGATGATGAAGGGCGCGCGGCCAATCCGCCGGCTCGACCGGCCGTGGGAGGAGCGGCCCTATCTGACTCCGGCGCTGATCGACGTGACCGACGTCAAGGACCGCGCCGACGAGGAATTGTTCGGGCCGGTGCTGCAGATGATCCGGGTCAAGGATTTCGACGCGGCGATCGACGAAGCCAACGCGACGCGATTTGGGCTGGCGGCGAGCCTGATCGGGGGCAGCCCGCAGCTCTACGACAAATATTGGGCCAATGTCCGCGCCGGCGTGATCAATTGGAACAAGCCGACCAACGGGGCACCGTCGAACGCGCCGTTCGGCGGGGTCGGGATGAGCGGCAACCACCGGCCGAGCGCGTTCTACGCGGCCGACTATTGCGCCTATCCGGTGACCTCGAGCGAAAGCGAAGTGGCGCGGGCCGCGATCGCGCAGGGGCTGCGCGACCCGGTTTCCGACCTGACCCCCACCGACTGACCTAGTTGGGCGACCCGCCGGCCTGGACCCCGCCGGCCGTCGCCGGCAGCCCGCCGGCCATCGCGCCCGGACGGTCCCAGCCGTAGCGGTCGGCGAAGCGCTCCATCCCGGCCGGACCGGGGATCATCGTCAGATAGGTCGAATAGACCGGCACGCCCTTGGGAAGCTGGAGGTGCTGCTCGGGTTCGTTCGAGGTCGCAGCGACGTCGCGGCCGAACAGCCATTGCGCCAGCCGGCGATAATCCTCGACGCGAATGCAGCCGTTGGAGATGTTGCGGTTTTCCTTGCCGAAATGCACCCGCTCCGGGGAATCATGGAGGAAGATGCCTTCGCGATTGGGGAACGGGAATTTCATCTTACCCATCGAATTGGTGCCGCCCGGGCGCTTGCGCAGGATGACTTTTTCCGTACCCGCGGCGACCGCTTTCCAGTCGACCGAAGTCGGCGAGAGAATCTGCGGGTTCTTGCTGAAGTCCGACAGCACCTCATAGTCCTTGCTCTTCATGTAGGCGGCCGGATTCTTGGCGATGTCGGGCGCGAACTTGCGGATGAGATGCGGCGGGACGTGCCAGTACGGATTGGCGATCGCGTAGTGCATGGTGCTGGCGATGATCGGCGTCGGCAGCAGCATCGGCGGCTTGGGATCGCCGACGACGACCTTCATCGAGCCGACCGAGCGGCCGCCTTCCATCATGTGGAGGCGCTGTTCGGCGCTGTTGACGAGGATGTACTTGCCATTGCCGGGCAGGATCCGGGCGCGCTCGAGGTTGAGCTTGACCGCGTCGGACACGCCGCCCGCCGACTGCTCGGTCAAAGCGACATCGCGCAGCGCGGCGTAATAGGGATTGACCGCGGCGACGGTCGCGACGTGCTGGCCGATCGACGGCGCCGCCCCAAGCAAGGTGAGGATACGGTCCGGAGCGCTCGGCTTGAGCACCAGATAGGGATCGCCCCAGATGACGTTGGTCGAGGGCCGCTGGAGGGCCTGGACATAATCGACCCAGGCGGTGCTCAGCGCGCGTTCGGCGGTGTTGCGGGCGACCGCGTCGCCGGACTGGGCGGCGAGGACCATCGCCTCGACCTGGGCGGCATATTGCGGGCCCTGGGGAAGGCCGTCGATCGCCGAGCGGCGCAGGATGGTGAGCAGGTCGGCAATCGCCTGGGCGCCGCCGGCGCCGGAGAACCAGATCGGCGCTTCCTGCCGGCGCTCGTAGAAATAATTGACGGTCACGGCATTGGCCGAGCTCGGCAAGGCGAGGATCGGGGCCGGACGGACCGGAACCGGAGGCGGCGGCGACTGGCGCTTCTTGGCCTCGGCGGGCGCGGAGAACAGCGACAGCGACGCCACCGCGCTCATCAGGATCGCAGAACCGCGCATCATCTCCCCTTCATCCCCGGCTTTGGTCGAACGAGCTTCGCATGTGCCGGAATTAGCGAGCCCCATCAATCCCTTGCCGCGCCCCGCGAGGGGTACGCCAGCCCGACTGACGACCTGCCGTCTAGCCCCGCCAAGCTGAACAACGGTCGAATGAGGCGCTGGCCGGAGCGGTTTGGAGATGGACCGCAAGGGCCGGAAAACGGGCGATTCCTGACCTGTCCAGCGATCTGAGGCGGCACCCCAAATGGTTTGTCGGAATATGTTGCGCTTCGGCAACAACGGTCGAGCAAATGCCCCGGTGCGCGCTTTAGGATGATGCAGTTTCGGTTCGACGCCTTTATGCCTGCTGCCAGAGTTCAAGCTCGGACGATTCAAGCAAGGGAGCAACAAATGCGTAGGATTCTCCTGGGGGCAGCTGCAGTCTCCGCAATGGTGGCCGCTCCGGCCTATGCCCGCGACGGCGCCGGATATATCGGCCTCGAAGGCGGCGTGATGTGGCCGAAGGATAACGACGGCAACGTGTTGGTCGCGTTCGACGGCGATTTCGCCGGCGACGAGGTCGAGCTTTACGAGGATGCTCTCGGCTTCGGCTACGACCAGGGCATGGATATCGATGCGATCGCCGGATACGACTTCGGTTTCGTCCGCGCCGAAGTCGAGCTTGGCTACAAGCGCGCCAAGGCCGACGACGTCGACGTCTCGGCGGTCCTGATCGAGGACCTCAACGACTATAACGACGCCGACCTCACCGCCGCCAACCTCGCCAACGACAGCCGCCTGGACGACAAGATCCGCGTCTACTCGGCGATGTTCAACCTGCTCGGTGACTTCAGCATCGGCGATCGCCTCGCGCTTTACGCGGGCGGCGGCATCGGCCGCGCCCGGGTCAAGGGCTTCAGCGACGACGACAGCGCCTGGGCCTATCAGCTGATCGCCGGTGCGCGCTTCGGCGTCACTGACTGGCTCGACCTGGGTGTCAAGTATCGCTACTTCCAGACCGGCCATGTCAGCCTTCAGGACACCGTCCTGGCTGGCGGCGAATATGGCGATTCGGCCGTGCAGCCGGAATTCACCGAGAAGTTCCGCTCGCACAGCCTGCTGGCGAGCCTGATCTTGAACTTCGGCGCGGTCGAAGCGGCTCCGCCGCCCCCGCCCCCGCCGCCGCCGCCTCCCCCGCCGCCGCCCCCGGCTCCGGCGACCCAGACCTGCCCGGACGGTTCGGTGATCCTGGCGACCGAGGCGTGCCCGCCTCCGCCGCCGCCGCCGCCGCCGCCGCCGGAACCCGAGCGCGGCTAAGCTTTAGGCTGACGGAAAGATTGGGCCGGTCACCTTCGGGTGGCCGGCCTTTCTTTTTGGGTTGAGTGGCAAGGTCGTCTCTCAGAGCGCCGGCGCGAAGTGAATCCGCGCCGTCGATCCGGTTCGCTTCGCGACCGGTCGGCCGCGCTCGACGTCTCTCTCGCTCAGCGGTGTTCGCTTCGCCCACGCGGCTAAGCTCGGCGCCTCGAATGCAAATGAGGGCGCCGGAAGGGGGAACTTCCAGCGCCCTCATCCGCCCCACGCCCGCCCGGTCCAGGGGCGGGCGCTCCCCTATCGCTGCTCGGGCAGATAGCCCTCGTCGGCCAGATCGCTGAACTTGGTGATACGGCTGTCAAACTTCATGCGCACCTTGCCGGTCGCGCCGTGGCGCTGCTTGGCGATGATCACTTCGGCCTGGCCGTAGATCCGCTGCATCTCCTCCTGCCAGGCGGCGAAGTCGGGATGGTCGTCGGCCGGCTGCTTCGAGGCGAGATAATAGTCGCCGCGGTAGATGAACCAGACCATGTCGGCGTCCTGCTCGATCGAGCCGGACTCGCGCAGGTCGGACAGCTGCGGGCGCTTGTCCTCGCGCTGCTCGACCGCGCGGCTGAGCTGAGAGAGGGCCATGACCGGCACGTCGAGCTCCTTGGCGAGCTGCTTCAAACCGCGGCTGATCTCCGAGATCTCCTGCACGCGGTTGTCGGCCGAGCTGCCCTTCCCCGAGCCTTGGAGCAGTTGGAGATAGTCGATAACGATGAAGCCGATGCCCTTCTGGCGCTTGAGGCGGCGGGCGCGGGCGCGCAGCGCGGCGATCGTCAGGCCGGGCGTGTCGTCGATGTACAAGGGCAGGCTCTGGAGCTCGGCGGCGGCTCGGGCGAGGCCGCGGAACTCCTGCTGGCTGATCTTGCCCATGCGCAGGTTCTCGGAGCTGATCCCGCTCTCCTCGGCGAGGATACGCGTGGCGAGCTGGTCGGCCGACATTTCGAGGCTGAAGATGGCGGTCGGGGCGCCGACCGACTTGGCTGGATCGATGCCGTCCTCGACATCGCGCACGAAGCGGCGCGCGGCGGAGAAGGCGATGTTGGTGCCGAGCGCCGACTTGCCCATGCCGGGACGCCCGGCGACGATGATGAGGTCGCTCTTGTGCATCCCGCCGATCTTGCCGTTCAGGGAGTCGAGCCCGGTGGTGATGCCCGACAGATGGCCGCCGCTGTTGAGCGCCTTCTCGGCCATTTCGACGGCGAGCTTGGTCGCCTCGCCGAAGCTCTTGGCCTTGCCCTCGGTGCCGCCCTGTTCGGCGACCCGGTAGAGCTCGACCTCCGCGCGTTCGATCTGCTCGAGCGGAGCAACATCCTCCGACGTGTCGAGCGCGCCCTCGACCATGTCGCGGCCGACCCCGACCAGCGCGCGCAGCAAGGCGAGGTCGTAAATCTGCTGGGCGAAATCGCGCGCGCCGATGACCGCTGCTCCGGAGCCCGTCAGCTGGGCGAGATAAGACGCGCCGCCGACCTCCTTGATCGCCTCGTCCGCCTCGAACATCGGCTTCAGCGTGACCGGGTTGGCGACCATGTTCTTGTCGGTCATGCGCAGGATCGAATCGTAGATCCGTCCGTGCAGCGGCTCGAAGAAATGCTCCGAGCGAAGCTTGAGCTGGACATCCTCGACGAGCCGGTTGTCGATCATCAGCGCGCCCAGCAGGGCGGCCTCGGCCTCGATGTTGCGGGGGAGCGACTGCGGCTCGGCGGGGGTCTCGGCAGCGCCGGCGATTCGAACGATTTCGGCCATGGCCATCGCTTAGCCCTACCCCTCACCCAGACAAGCGAGAACAAAGTAGCACGGCTGTGGATGGATTGTGGAGCGTCTGGCGCGCGCCTTGCGACGGGGCGCCGCAATCGCGCGCCGGAGCCGTCCACAGAAAAACATAACCGACAAATTGAAGCGCGCCGCGGCGGCGGCTAGCCCAATCGCATGAGCATCCTTTCCGACCGCTGGATTCGCGAGGCTGCGCAGAGCGGCGGCATGATCGAGCCGTTCGTCGAGGCGCAGCGGCGCGACGGCGTGATCAGCTACGGTTTGTCGTCCTACGGCTATGACGCGCGAGTGGCCGACGAGTTCAAGATCTTCACCAATGTCGACAATGCCATCGTCGACCCGAAGGATTTCGCGGCCAACAGCTTCGTCGACCGCAAGACCGATATCTGCATTATCCCGCCCAACAGCTTCGCGCTGGCGCGCACGGTGGAATATTTCCGGGTGCCCGAGGACGTGCTGGTGATCTGCCTCGGCAAGTCGACTTATGCGCGGTGCGGAATCATCGTCAACGTCACCCCGCTCGAGCCGGGCTGGGAGGGGCATGTGACGCTGGAGTTCAGCAACACCACGCCGCTTCCAGCGCGGATCTACGCCAACGAGGGCGCGTGCCAATTCCTGTTCCTGAAAGGGAACGAGCGGTGCGAGACCAGCTACAAGGACCGCGCCGGCAAATATATGGGCCAGCGCGGAGTGACCCTGCCGCGCCTGTGACCCCGGCCGACCTCGATGCAGCCGACCCGCTGGCGCACTGCGGGACGCGGTTCTGGCTGCCGGCGGGCAAAATCTATCTCGATGGCAACAGCCTCGGCGCGCTGCCCGCGGCGACGCCGGCGCGGCTGCGGCTGGTGGCCGAGGAACAATGGGGCGCGGACCTCATCGGCAGCTGGAACGCGCACGGCTGGATCGACTGGCCGAAGCGGGTGGCGGCCAAGCTGGCGCCGATCGTCGGGGCCGAGCCGGACGAGCTGATTATCGCCGATTCGACCTCGGTGTGCCTGTTCAAGGCGCTCGGCGCGGCGCTGGCGCTGGAGCCGGAGCGGCGGACGATCGTCGCTCGAACGGCGGAATTCCCGACCGATCTTTATGTCGCCGAGGGGCTCGCCCGGCTGCTGCCCGGAGTGGGGCTGCGAAGCGTGGATGGGCCGCTACACGAGCAGAAACTCGACGGCACGGTGGCGGCGGTGCTCGCCAGCCATGTCGATTATCGCAGCGGCGAGCGCGTCGACCTGGTGCGCCTGAACGAGGCAGCGCACGCCGCGGGAGCGCTCAGCGTGATCGACTTGTCGCACAGCGCCGGGGCAATCGCGGTCGTCCTCAATGGCAGCGGCTGCGACCTGGCGGTGGGCTGCGGCTACAAATTCCTCAACGGCGGGCCGGGGGCGCCGGCGTTCCTTTATGTCGCGCGGCATCTGCAGGAGCGGCTGCGATCGCCGATCCAGGGTTGGATGGGCCATGCCCGGCCGTTCGACTTCGCGGCGGACTATGCCCCTGCCCCTGGCATCGACCGCTTCCTGTCCGGCACGCCGTCGATCCTCGCACTGGCGGCGCTCGAGTGCGGGCTCGACACGTTCGACGGCGTGGCGATCGAAGACGTGGAGGCCAAGGGGCGCAGGCTGGCGGAAGTGTTCATCGCCGAGGTGACAGCGCGGACCGGAATCGATCTTGGCTGGCAGGCCGACCGGGGGCGCCGCGGAAGCCATGTCGTCGTGCCGCACCCGCAAGGCTATGCGGTGATGCAGGCGCTGATCGCACGCGGCGTGATTGGCGACTTCCGGCCGCCCGATTTGATGCGTTTCGGCTTCGCGCCGCTGTACAACAGCTTCGCCGACGTCGTTGCGGCGGCCGAGGCGCTGGGCGAGATCCTCGCCAGCGGCGAATGGAACCAGCCGCGCTTCCTCACCCGGCAGAAGGTGACCTAGGCCAGCTCGGACTGGTTCTTGTCGATCAGCTCGACCCAGTCGGCGAAGGCCGCGGCGAGCTTGCCAACCAGCTCCTTCAACGGTCCGTCAACGAGCAGGCCGTCGGCGCCAAACGCCTCGTCCTTGACCTGGCCGAGATAGGCTTCGGGGTGCTGCATCACCGGCATGTCAAGGAACACGCAGGCCTGGCGGATCTGGTGGTTGGCGCCGAACCCGCCGATCGCGCCGGGCGAGGCGGTGACGATCGCCGCCGGCTTCTTGCTCCACACGCTCTGGCCATAGGGCCGCGAGCCGACGTCGAGCGCGTTCTTGAGCGCACCGGGGATCGAGCGATTATATTCGGGGCTGACGAACAGCACGCCGTCGGCGGCGACGATCTCGCGCCGGAAACGGACCCACGCCTCGGGCGGCTCGCCCTCGAGGTCCTGGTTGAACAGGGCCAGATCGCCGATCTCGACGATTCGGCAATCGAGCCGCTCGCCCCCGAGCGCGCACATTGAGCGGGCGATCTTGCGGTTGATGCTGTCCCTGCGCAGCGAGCCGCAGACGATGGCGATCGAGAAGCGCTTCATGCTGGTCTCCTAACGGCGGCGGCCCTGGTGGCGGATGTTGCCCGGACGGCCGCGGCGCGGGGCGGTGCGCACGCGGTCGCGGCGCTGGCGGTCGGGTCCGGCGAACTTGCCCTCGGGCAGCTCGAACCGCAGCGCGCCCGAGGCGGGATTGGCCTCGGCCAGCTTGAGCTCGAGCTTCTGGCCCATGCGATAGGTTTCGCCGCTCACCTCGCCGACCAGGGTCTGGGCCTTTTCGTCGTAGCGGAAATATTCGTTGCCGAGGATCGCCGCCGGTACCAGCCCGTCGCCGCCGAGATCGAGCACGGTGGCGAAGAAGCCGAACGGCTGGACTCCGGTGATCCGGCAGTTGAGGATCTGCCCGACCCGGTCGGCGAGGAAGGCGGCGACATAGCGGTCGACAGTTTCGCGCTCGGCCTCCATCGCGCGCCGCTCGAGCATCGAGATGTGGACCCCGATCTCCTCGAAGCGGGTGGCGTCCTCGGCCGGGAGTCCGCCCTCGCCCAGCTGGTAGGCGCTGACGAGGGCGCGGTGGACGAGCAGGTCGGCGTAGCGGCGGATGGGCGAGGTGAAGTGGGCGTAGGCGCCCAGCGACAGGCCGAAATGGCCGAGCGTCTCGGGCGAATAGCGCGCCTGCATCTGGGTGCGCAGCAATTGCTCCATGATCTCCGCGCGGCCGTCGTGATCGGGGCCGACGCGCGCGATGATGCGGTTGAAGGTCGCCGGGCGGATGACCTGGCCGAGCGCGAATTCGAGATCGAAGGTGGCGAGATAATCCTTCAATGCGACCAGTTTCTCGCGGCTCGGCGCCTCATGGACGCGGTACATCACCGGCGCCTTCTTGCGCTCGAGCGCCTTGGCGGCGGCGACGTTGGCGGCGATCATGTAATCCTCGACCAGTCGGTGCGCATCGAGCCGCTCGCGCGGCGCGACCGACATGATCCGGCCCTTCTCGTCGAGCACAACGCGGCGCTCGGGCAGGTCGAGCTCGAGTGGCTCGCGCTTTTCCCGCGCGGCAAGGAGGGCGCGCCAGCAGTCCCAGAGGGGCTTGAGCGCACTTTCGACCAAGTGAGGATCGACGAGACCAGCCGTCCCATCCATTGCCGCCTGGGCATTCTCGTAGGCAATGTTTGCCGAGACACAAATCTTGGCACGGGCAAACCGCCAGCTGTTGAGTGCTCCGTCCTTGCCGACGTGGAGGTGGCAGGCGAGCGCGGCGCGGGGCTGGCCTTCCTTCAGCGAGCAGATGTCGCTCGACAATTCGTGCGGCAGCATCGGCACGACCCGGTCGGGGAAATAGACGCTGTTGCCGCGGGCGCGGGCTTCCTTGTCGAGCGAGCTGCCGGGGCGGACGTAGAAGCTTACGTCGGCGATGGCGACGATCGCGTCCCAGCCGTCGCCGTCGTCGCGGGCCCGCGCCCAGATTGCGTCGTCATGGTCGCGCGCGTCCTCGGGGTCGATGGCGACGATCGGCAAATGGGTGAGATCCTCGCGCTCCTCGCCAAGCGGCAGGCCGGCGACTCGCTTGGCTTCGGCGATGGTCTCGTCGCCGAAGGTGTCGCGCAGGCCGTGCTTGTGGATCGCGATCATCGAGAAGCTGCGCGGGGCGAACGGGTCGCCGAGCACGGCGTCGACCCGCGCCGTCACCCGCGGCGGGCGGCCCGACGGTTCGGCGAGGACGAGGTCGCCGGGCTGCGCGTCGCCGAGATCGGAGATGGCGAACTCGCGCCGCTCGCGCTTGTCGACCGGGGTGAGGAAGTGGCGCTCGCCCTCGAGCCGGACCACGCCGAGCACGAGGTCGGCCGAGCGCTGCAGCTTCTTCATGACATGCGCGACATGGCCGCGGCCGCGCTCCTCGGTGCGCGCCAGGATCCGGTCGTTGAGCGCCAGCGCCGAGCGGCGGCCACGCTCGAGTACGCGGATCTTGGGCGCGGGCGTTTCGGCGTGCCACTGCTCGGGGATCGCCCACACCTCGCCGTCGTCGATCGAGGCGACGCGCAGCACGGTCACTTTCGGAACCCCGCCCATCTTGTGGAAGGCCCGGCCGGGGGCGCTGTCGATCAGTCCCTCGTCGGCCATGTCCTTCAAAAGAGCCTTGAGCGCGATCTTGTCGTGGCCGTGGAGCGCGAAGGCGCGCGCGATCTCGCGCTTGCCGGCGGGCTGGTCGCTGGTGGCGATGAAATCGAGGATCTGCTTGCGGGTCGGCAGGCCGGTGGTGGTTTTCTTAGGCAATTCGCTCCTGACCCGCTCATCCTGAGTAGGGACTGAGCGAAGCCGAAGGCCCGTATCGAAGGCCGGTCCTTCGATACGCCGCTTCGGCAGGCTCAGCGGCTACTCAGGATGAGCGGAAAAGTTCAACCCTGTGTGCAAATTATCGAAGCTGGCTGTCCTTCGAGCCGCGGCGGTTGATGGTCGAGTGCTGGACCGCCTGGTCGCGGACCGACTGGCAGGCGATGCAAGTGCGCACGCCGGGCAGCGCGGCGCGGCGCTTGGGCGGGATCGGCTCGCCGCAATCGTCGCATTCCTCCGCGCTTTCCCCCTGAGGGGTGAGCGCTCGGGCGCGCAGTACGGCGTCCTTCACCGTATCGTCGATCTGGTCCTGCACCGCGCCGTCGCGGGTCCATCCACCGGCCATGGGAATGCTCCTTGTGGGCGGAAAGCCGGAGCGCGCCATTCCGTTCCCTGCCCGCTCATACTGAGTAGGGCCGCAGGCCCGTATCGAAGCACGTCCTTCGACACGCCGCTTCGCGGCTACTCAGGATGAGCGGGGTTGGCGTGCGTCACGGCTTGGGCGGCGGCGGCGTGACGTAGGGCTTGAAGGCGCCGCCGGGGACGGCGCTGGCGACCGGGCTTTCGAAGCCGTCGGCGCTGACCGAGGACACGCCGAACACCCAGTCGTCGATGCGGATGCCTTTGAGGACGATTTCACAGGCCGGCGGCTGGCCACCGATACGACCATCGGGGAGTCGAATGCCGATGAGGAGGGAAACGCATTCCTCCTGTCGGCTTTCTCGCTCCCACCTGTTGCTGTCGGTTTTGCGCCATCGGGTCACGAAGGTGACCAACCGACGGGGATTGCTCATCTTCCTGCCCGGGGAGATCGGCGGCGGAGCAAATCCGACCCATTTCACGGTCGTGTCCGTGCTGACCGCGCCCTCGACGCTCGGCTCGGGCGGCGGCGGGGCGCTGGCGATCGCGGCGAGCGCCGCGACGTTCAGGCGGGTGACTTTCGCCAGGTAGGCGAAATCCATCTCGTCGATGGTCTCGCCGTATGTGACGCCGTTCTCGACGCGCAGATCCTGGTGCTGGTGGTCGTAATCCTCGACCGCGACCGAGAAGCGGACGGCGGGATAGCCGGCGTTGAGAAACTCTGTGTGGTCGCCGCCGCGGCCGAAGCGGTCGTTGCGCCAGATTTGTCGCACGTCGAGGCCGATCGCGGGCAGGCGCTCGGCGAGACTGTCGAGGAAGCGCGACAGGTTGCGCGACGGGCTGTCGTTCTCGCCGCCGAGGCTGCGCTGCTGCGCGGCGAGCGCCTCCCTGCCCTGCCAGCGCGGGCCTTCGGAGAAGACGCGGACGGTCTTGGCGTCGCACACGCCGTCGCTGCCGCAGCTGTTGCCGATGATGTCGTTGTTGAGGTTGGCGATGACGTTCCAACCCTGCGCCCGAGCGTAGTCGGCCATGATCTTGCCGCCGTGAAGGCCCTGCTCTTCGCCGGACAGCGCCGCGTAGACGATGGTGCCGGGAAATTTGCGCTTGGAGAGCACGCGCGCCGCCTCGAGCACCGCGGCAGTGCCGCTGGCGTCGTCGTTGGCGCCGGGCGCGTCCTTGGTAAAGTCCATCACGTCCGACACGCGGCTGTCGATGTGGCCGGTGATGATCACCACATCGTTCGGCCGCTCGCTGCCGCGCTGGATGGCGACCGCGTTGCACACCCGCGTTGGGGTGGGAATGCGGCGGCCGGTGACCGTGTCGCAGACCTGGCTGGTCTCGAGACCGAGCTTGCGGAACTCGCCTTCGGTCCAGCGCAGCGCGGCCCCGATCCCGCGCTTGGGGTCGGTCTGCGAGGAGAGGGTGTGGCGGGTGCCGAAGCTCACCAGCTTCTCGACGCTCGCCTTCATCCGCTTGGCGTCGACCGGCCCGCTCCACTCGGTCAGCTTCTGCTCGGGCGTCGCGGCGGCGGCGGGCGCGGCGATCAGGGCCAAAATGAACGGCAGCAACGGTCTACGCATCGCACATCTCCTTGCCGCGCACGACAGCACGCCGCGGCCGCCGCGCCAAGCCCGCGATTGTATTGCTCGACTAATACAGCTACTGGCTCGGCATGCGATTTCGTGTGTCCTGCCTCGCCCTACTCGCCGCCGGTTGCGCGGTGCCGCCGCCGGTCGGCCCAAGCGGAGCGCGCGCGGTCGACGGGGCGATTCACCATTATGTGCGCTCGAACCGCGACGGGACGGAAGCCGAGAATGTCGTCCATTTTCGTCCGCGCCGAGACGAGGTCGCGGTCTATAAATGGGTCGGGAAGTGCACCACCGCGGCCTATGTCACGGCGCAATTCGATCCGGCGACCTGGGAGGCGCGCGGGCTCGACGCCGGCAAGGTCGCGCGCGACGGCAGCCAGACACGCTTCGGGCGCATCGACCTCGACCCGGCGACGCGGACGGTTTCGGCGTGGGTCGACCTGCCGGCGGGGCGAATGGGCGACACCGCGACGCTTCCGGCGGGCATGCCGTGGTTCCTGTTCGACTATGATCTCGGCGACCTCAACGTCTACCTCCAGGAGCGGCGGCCGGCGGCGGATTTCACTTTCGCCTTCGCCTTGGTGTGGCCGGAGAGTGCGGACTTTCTCACCCACATGGCGACCATCCATGCCGCGCACCGCGGGATCGAACAGCGCGGCGGCCGGCCCGCGCGGCGCTTCGACCTCCACTTCGTTGCCGGCCGACCGGGCAGTGGGACACTGTGGACCGATCCCGAGACCGGAACAGTAATCGAGGCCGAGGCGAGCGTTCCAAACCATCCCGGAATGACCGACTTCCGCCTTCGGCTCGAGCGCAGCCAGAGCGGCGGCCGGGCGGCGTGGGACGCCTTGCTGCGCGGCCATTACAGCGCCTGCCCGAAGGCGTGACGCAGCGCCTAGAAATGGCCCAGCCGAGGGTCTAGGGAGCGCGGCGAAACCGCATCCCAGGAGAGTGCCCCGTGCGTAGCATCGCCCATTTCATCAACGGTTCGAGCGTCGATCATGGCGGGCGGACGGGCCAGGTGTGGAACCCGTCGCAGGGCGAGGTGCAGGCCGAGGTGCGACTTGGGACCAGCGAGACGCTGGACCGGGCGATCGACGCGGCGCTGGCGGCGCAGCCGGCGTGGGCGGCGACCAATCCGCAGCGCCGGGCGCGGGTGATGTTCGCGTTCAAGGATTTGGTCGAGCGCAACATGGATGCGCTGGCCGAGATGCTGGCGAGCGAGCACGGCAAGGTCATCGCCGACGCCAAGGGCGACATCCAGCGCGGGCTCGAGGTGATCGAGTTCTGCTGCGGAATTCCCCATGCGCTGAAGGGCGAATATACGATGGGCGCGGGGCCCGGGATCGACGTCTATTCGATGCGCCAGCCGCTTGGGATCGGCGCCGGGATTACCCCGTTCAACTTCCCGGCGATGATCCCGATGTGGATGTTCGGACCGGCGATCGCCTGCGGCAATGCGTTCATCCTCAAGCCGAGCGAGCGCGATCCTAGCGTGCCGGTGCGGCTGGCCGAGCTGATGAAGGAAGCGGGGCTACCCGACGGAATCCTCAACGTCGTCCATGGCGACAAGGAGATGGTCGACGCGATCCTCGACCATCCCGAGATCAAGGGCGTCAGCTTCGTCGGTTCGTCCGACATCGCGCAGTACATCTATTCACGCGGAGTGGCGGCGGGCAAAAGGGTGCAGGCGTTCGGCGGGGCCAAGAACCACGGCATCGTGCTGCCCGACGCCGACCTCGACCAGGTGGTCGGCGACCTGGCCGGGGCGGCGTTCGGATCGGCCGGCGAGCGCTGCATGGCGCTGCCGGTGGTGGTGCCGGTCGGCGACGACACCGCCGACGCGCTGCGCGAAAAGCTCATTCCCGCGATCGAGGCATTGAAGGTCGGCATCTCGACCGACCCCGAGGCGCATTACGGGCCGGTGGTCAACGAAGCGCACAAGGAACGGGTCGAGAATTACATCCAGATGTGCGCCGACGAGGGCGGCGAGCTGGTGGTCGACGGACGCGGCTTCACGCTGCAGGGGCACGAGAAGGGCTTTTTCGTCGGCCCGACCTTCTTCGACCATGTGAAGCCGAGCTTCCGAAGCTACCAGGACGAGATTTTCGGCCCGGTACTGCAGATGGTCCGCGCCGAGACTTTCGAGGAAGCGGTGCGACTGCCGAGCGAGCACCAGTACGGCAATGGCGTGGCGATCTTCACCCGCAACGGCCACGCCGCGCGCGAATTCGCGGCGCGGGTCAATGTCGGCATGGTCGGGGTCAACGTGCCGATCCCGGTGCCGGTCGCCTACCACACCTTCGGCGGGTGGAAGCGCAGCGGGTTCGGCGACACCAACCAGCACGGCATGGAGGGCGTGAAGTTCTGGACCCGGGTCAAGACGGTCACCCAGCGTTGGCCGGACGGCTCGGCGGCGGGAGATCACCGCGAGGCGTTCGTCATCCCGACGATGGCGTGATCGCGCGGCACCGCTCGGCGGCCCATGCGTTACGACGCCATGAAGCTCTATTACGCCCCCGGCGCGTGCAGTCAGGCGCCGCACATCATCCTCCACGAAACCGGCCTCAGCCACGATGCGATCCGGGTCGACCTCAAGGCGAAGCGGACCGAGGACGGCGCCGACTTCGCCGCGATCAACCCCAAGGGGTCGGTGCCGGTGCTCGAGCTCGACAATGGCGAGGTGCTGACCGAGAATGCGGTGATCCTGCAATATCTCGGCGACCGCACCAACCTCGGCGAGTGGCTTCCGCCGCTGGGCGACTTCCGCCGCTACCGCGTGCTCGAGTGGCTGAACTATATCACCACCGAGCTGCACAAGAGCTTCGCGCCCCTGTTCAAGCCGGACGCCGGCGACGAGGTGAAGGCGTTCGCAAAGAAGACCGTCGAGCAGCGCTTCGACTATGTCGAAAAGCAGTTCGCCGGGCCCTATGTGATGGGCGAGGAGGCGACGCTTCCGGACGTCTATCTGTTCGTCATCCTCGGCTGGGCCGAGAAGATGATCGGGCTGGAGAAATGGCCGCGGCTGGCGGAGTTCCGCGCCATGTTCGCGGAGCGGCCGTCGGTCCGCCACGTGCTCCGCTTCGAGGGGTCGCTGAAGGAAGAGACGGCCTCCTAAGCGTCATTGCGAGCGCAGCGAAGCAATCCAGCTTTCGCTGCTGGATTGCCGCGGCCTCCGGCTTCGCCGGAGTCCTCGCAATGACGAAAAGTGGATGCTAGGGCGCCCGCCATGCAGCAATTCGACCTCAGCGACGAGCAGCGCCAGATCCAGGAGATGGCGCAGGCATTCACCGCCGACGCGATCACCCCGCACGCCGCCGAATGGGACGAAAAGCATATCTTTCCGCGCGACACGATCCGCGCCGCGGCCGAGCTCGGCTTCGGCTCGATCTACGTCAGCGAGGAAAGCGGCGGGATCGGGCTCGGCCGGCTGGAAGCGGCGCTCATCATGGAGGCGATGGCCTATGGCTGCCCGTCGACTAGCGCGTTCATCTCCATCCACAACATGGCGGCGTGGATGATCGACCGCTTCGGCGGCGACGAGGTGAAGCAGAAGTATCTCCCCTCGATGGTGACGATGGAGCGGATCGGCAGCTATTGCCTCACCGAGCCGTCGAGCGGGTCTGACGCGGCGGCGCTCAAGACGCGCGCGGTCAAGGACGGCGACGACTATATCGTCTCCGGCTCCAAGGCGTTCATCTCGGGCGGCGGCGAGAACGACATCTACGTGACGATGGTCCGCACCGGCGAGGACGGGCCCAAGGGCATTTCCTGCCTGGTGATCGAGAAGGACATGACGGGCGTCAGCTTCGGCGCCCAGGAGAAGAAGCTCGGCTGGCATTCGCAGCCGACTGCGCAGGTCAATTTCGACGAAGTGCGAGTGCCCGCCGCCAACCGCGTCGGCGCCGAGGGCGAAGGCTTCCGGATCGCGATGATGGGGCTGGACGGCGGGCGGCTCAACATCGGCGCCTGCTCGTTGGGCGGGGCTCAGCGCTGCCTCGACGAGGCGATCGCCTACACCAAGGATAGAAAGCAGTTCGGCAAGGCGATCGCCGACTTCCAGAACACCCAGTTCACGCTGGCCGACATGGAAACCGACCTGCAGGCGGCGCGCTACCTGCTCTATGTCGCCGCCGCCAAGGTCAGCGCTAACGCCCCTGACAAGACCAAGTTCGCGGCGATGGCCAAGCGGCTGGCGACCGATAACGGCTCGTCGATCGTCGACCGCGCGCTGCAGCTCCACGGCGGCTACGGCTACCTGCAGGATTATCCGATCGAGCGCTTCTGGCGCGACCTCCGGGTGCACTCGATCCTCGAGGGCACCAACCAGGTGATGCGGATGATCGTCGGGCGGGAGCTGACCCGCCAGTGACCAAGCCGACCCTTCCCTTCGATCCGTTCGCGCTGGCGCGGGCGGCGGGCGAGACTGCGCTCGGGCTCGCCTCGCGGCCACAGGATTTGCTCGCGGTCCAGATGGAAGCGGCGAAACAATGGGGCGATTTCTGGACCGGCGCGCTGACCGGCAAGGCCGGAGAGGCGCCGCGCGACCGCCGCTTCATGGCCGCCGAGTGGCAGGACGATGCTTTTTATCGCTCGATCCGCGACTCCTACCTGCTCGCCTCGAAGCAGTTGCGCGAACTGGTCGCGCTTGGTGACGGCGATGACAGCAGCAAGGCGACCGCGCGCTTCCTGGTCGACCAATATCTCAATGCGGTGAGCCCGGCCAATTTCGCGCTGACCAACCCCGATGTGGTGAGGCGCATCAAGGAGACCAACGGCGCCAATCTGGTGCAGGGCTTCGCCAACTTCCTCGAGGATGTCGCAAGCGGCAAGGGCATCGTCCAGCGGCGCAGCGACGACGGCGCGTTCGTCAAGGGCCGCAACATCGCCGCGACGCCGGGCGCGGTGGTTTTCCAGAACGCGCTGTTCCAGCTGATCCAGTACACGCCGACCACGGCCAAGGTCGCGGCCGAGCCGCTGCTCTACGTGCCGCCGCTGGTCAACCGCTACTACATGATTGACCTGGAGCCGCGGCAGAGCTTCGTCAAATGGCTGGTCGACGAGGGGCGGACGGTGTTCGTCGTGTCGTGGGTTAACCCGGGGCCGGAGCACAAGGACAAGGACGTCGCGGCCTATGTCACCGAGGGCGTGGTCGTCGCCATCGAGCAGGCGGCGAAGCGCGCGGGCACCGCGCCCGACCTGTTCAGCTTCTGCCTCGGCGGGACGCTGGTCGCGATCGCGCTCGCCTGGCTTGCCGCCGAGGGGCGCGGCGAGGAGGTCAACAGCGCGACCCTGATCGGCAGCCTGGTCGATTTTTCGGACATGCGCGACTGGTCGGCGTTCGTGCACGAGGGCCATCTCGCGGCGCTCGAGGACCATCTCGAGGCGCAGGGCTTCATCGACAGCCTCGAGCTTCAGCGGCTGTTCGCAGCGATGCGCGCCAACGACCTCATCTGGTCGAGCGTGGTGAACCATTATCTGCTCGACAAGGACGCGCCGCCGAGCGACCTGCTGACCTGGTTCGAGGACGGCGCACGGATCCCGGCGGCGTTCCTCAAGAGCTACAATCGCGATCTCTTGAAGGACAATCGGCTGAAGGACCCGGCCGGGTTCGCAGTGGCCGGAACGGCGATCGATCTCGCCGCCATCGAATGGCCGATGATGGTCGTCGCGCTGAAGGACGATCACGTCTCGGCGTGGGAGGCGGTCTATCGCGGCGCGCGCGACCTGGGCGCCGACTTCGTGCTCGGCGGATCGGGGCACAATGCCGGGGTGATCAATCCGCCCAGCCGCAACAAGCATGGCTATTGGACCGGCCGGACGATGCCCGAGCGGGCCGAGGAGTGGTTGGCCAAGGCGACCCGTCACGAGGGCAGCTGGTGGCCGCATTGGGTCAAGTGGCTGAATTCCAAAGGCAGCGGGAAGTCGGTCGCGGCGCGCGCGATCGACGACGGCATCGAGCCTGCTCCGGGCAGCTATGCGATGATGCCATGAGCGACGCCGAGGTGGCGACACGCGACGTGATCGCGGTCAAGGAGGGGCTGGCCGGCCGGCTTCGGCTCAACCGGCCGCGGGCGCTGCACAGCCTCAACCGCCAGATGGTGCGCGACATGGCCACCGCGCTGCACGAGTGGCGCGACGACCCCGATGTCAGGATCATCCTGATCGATCATTCGGAGGGCCGGGGCTTTTGCGCCGGGGGCGACGTGGTGACGATCGCGCAGGACGTCGACGGCCATGAAAGCGCGGCGCGTGCGTTCTTTTTCGACGAATATCGCCTCAACCATCTCGAATATACCTACCCCAAGCCCGGAGTCGCCTTCATGGACGGGGTGACCATGGGCGGCGGCGTCGGCATTGCCTGCCCGTGCCGATACCGGGTCGCGACCGAGCGCACCGTGCTGGCGATGCCCGAGACGACCATCGGCATTTTCCCGGACGTTGGCGGCGGACGCTACCTTAGCCGGCTGCGCGGGCGGATGGCGCAGTTCCTCGCGCTGACCGGGGCGCGGTTGGACGGTGCCGAATGCCTCAAGCTGAGGCTCGCCACGCATTATGTCCCGTCCGACCGGCTGGACGAGGCCAAGGAGCGGATCATGGCCCAGCCGTTCCGCGTCGCCGCGATCCTCGATGAGCTGTCCGCGGAGCCGCCGCGGGCGCGGATTGCCGACAATCTCGAGCGGATCGACCGCTATTTCGCTGCCGACCGGCTGGAAGACATCATTGCCGCGCTCGACGCGGGCGCCGCGGCGGGCGACGAGTGGGCCGCCAAAGAAGCGGAAACGATCCGCGCCAAGTCGCCGATGGCGTGCAAGGTCAGTTTGAAGCTGCTCCAGGAGAGCCCGTACCAGCTGCACTTCGTCGACGAGATGCGGATGGAATATGGGATCATGGTGCGGATGATCCGCCACCCCGACTTCAAGGAGGGCGTTCGGGCGCTGCTGATCGACAAGGACAATAGGCCCAATTGGTCACCGGCGCGGCCCGAGGCGATTGGGGAGCGCGATGTTCAGGCGTTCTTCGAGCCGCTTCCTCCCGAGGAGGAATGGCGGCCCTTCGATTTTTGACGCGTGATAAAGGGCTCACTCAAAAAACTAATGCTTCTGGCTTTCGCTGTTTATTGCTTCTTGTGGGTTTGGCTCGCGATCATTGCGTTGTTTCTCGGACCCTCGGAATCGAGATTCTGGATAATATTAGTCATGGCCAATCCTCTCGTCTGGGCATTGGTTGGCGGAGTGAGTTTGCGGATTAAGAGAGGTTTGCGATGACCGATTACCAAACCATCCTGGTCGAGCGGCGCGGCGCGGTGACGCTGGTGACCCTGAACCGGCCGCAGGCGCTGAATGCGCTCAACTCGGCGGTACTGGCGGACCTCATCGCGGCGTTCGCGGACTATGATGCGGACCCGGAGCAGCGCTGCCTGGTGCTGACCGGGAGCGAGAAGGCGTTCGCGGCGGGGGCCGACATCAAGGAGATGCAGAGCCAGGGCTTTGCCGACATGTACGCCGCCAATTTCTTCGGCGGGTGGGAGCAGGTGACCCGGACTCGCAAGCCATGGATCGCGGCGGTCGCCGGCTTCGCGCTCGGCGGCGGGTGCGAGGTGGCGATGATGGCCGACTTCATCATCGCCGCCGACACCGCCATGTTCGGCCAGCCGGAGATCAAGCTGGGCGTGACTCCGGGCATGGGCGGGTCGCAGCGCCTGACCTGGGCGGTCGGCAAGGCCAAGGCGATGGAAATGTGCCTGACCGGTCGGATGATGGGCGCCGAGGAGGCCGAAGCGGCCGGACTGGTGGCGCGCGTCGTGCCCGCCGCGGAGCTAATCGACGAGGCGCTAAAGACCGCGACGACGATCGCCGGGATGGCGCCGCTCGCCGCCATCGCCAACAAGGAAATGGTCAATGCCGCGTTCGAGATGAACCTCGCGCAGGGGATCAATTTCGAGCGGCGGCTGTTCCACGGACTGTTCGGGACACAGGACCAGAAGGAAGGCATGAGCGCCTTCGTCGAGAAGCGGCCCGGGCAGTGGACGGGGAAGTGACTCGTCATTGCGAGGAGCGCAGCGACGAGGCAATCCAGCGGCGCGAGGCTGGATTGCTTCGCTTCGCTCGCAATGACGGAGTGAGCGTATGAAAATCGCATTCATTGGGCTTGGCAACATGGGCGGCGGGATGGCCGCGAATTTGGTCAAGGCCGGGCACGAAGTGGTCGCGTACGATCTGAGCGAAGAGGCGCTGGCGCGGGCCGAGGGGCATGGCGCGGCGCGGGCCGGATCGGCCGCCGAGGCGGTCAAGGATGCCGAGGCGGTGGTGACCATGCTGCCGGCGGGCGAGCATGTGCGCTCGGTCTATCTCAAGGAAGTCGCGCCCAATGCTCCCAAGGGTGCGCTCATGATCGATTGTTCGACGATCGACGTCGCGACCGCGAAGGAAGTCGGCGAAACGTTGCGCGGGCTCGGCTTCGAGAGCGTCGACGCGCCGGTTTCGGGCGGCATCGCCGCAGCCAATGGCGGGACGCTGACCTTCATGGTCGGCGGGTCGGAAGAGGGGTTCGAACGCGCCAGGCCGGTGCTCGAGGCGATGGGCAAGGCGGTGATCCACGCCGGCGAAGCCGGTGCCGGCCAGGCCGCCAAGATCGTCAACAACATGCTGCTGGCGGTGACCATGGCGGGGACGTGCGAGGCGTTCGTGCTGGCGCAGAAGCTCGGGCTCAACCCGCAGACCTTCTACGACATCTCGTCCAAGGCGTCGGGACAGAGCTGGTCGATGACGTCCTATTCCCCGGTTCCAGGCGTGGGACCCGAGACCCCGGCCGACCGCGATTACGAGGGCGGCTTCATGGCGCAGCTGATGCTCAAGGATCTGAAGCTGGCGATGGCCGCGGCCGAGGAGGCGGGCGCCTATACGCCGATGGGCGGCGAGGCAGCCGAGCTCTACCAGCGGTTCGTCGAGCGCGGCGGCGGCACGAAGGACTTTTCGGCGCTGATCAAGATGATCGACGACAGCTGGGTGGCGCCGGACTGATTCGTCATCCCAGCGCAGGCTGGGATCCATGCCGGCATGGTTTGCGCTGAAGTGAGGCATGGGCCCCAGCCTTCGCTGGGGCGACGGTTGGTCCGTTCAGGCGACGGGTTGATGTTCGCTCGGCAAGCGACCACATCGCCGCCATGCTGATCGAGATCGAACGCACGCCCAATCCGGCGACTCGCAAGTTCCTGCCTGGCCGCACCGTGATGGAGGTCGGCGGGCGCGATTTCGCTTCGCCCGAGGCGGCCGAGGCGAGCCCGCTGGCCGAGGCGCTGTTCGCCACCGGCATGGTCGACGGGGTCTATTTCGGGCGCGACTTCATCAGCGTGTCGGCGGCGCCGACGGTTGAATGGGACCAGCTCGAGCCCGAAGTGCTGACCCTGCTGCTCGACCATTTCTCGCTCGACTCGCCGCTGTTCAAGCCGGGCAGCGCGGCCGGCATCCACGTCGCGCCCGATGCGGCGCCGATGTTCGCCGACGATCCCGCCGACGCCGACATCATCGACCAGATCAAGGACCTGCTCGAGACAAGGGTTCAGCCGGCGGTCGCCAACGACGGCGGCAATATCGTCTACAAGGGTTACAAGGACGGGCGCCTCTACCTCGAGATGCAGGGCGCGTGCGCGGGCTGCCCGTCGTCGACCATCACGCTGAAGCGCGGCATCGAGAGCCTGATCAAACATTATGTCCCCGAAGTGGAGACGGTCGAGGCGGTGTAGGATCGTCATTGCGAGGCGCCAGCGGCGCCGCGGCAATCCAGCCTGGATTGCTTCGCTTGGCTGGCAATGACGAGGGGTTGTCATTCAACCCCCTGCATGCCCACACTGAGCGCCGATGATCTTGGCCATCGACACCGCGACCCCGGCCTGCACTGTCGCCCTGATCGGGCTCGACGGGACGGTGCATGCGAGCCGCAGCGAAGTGATCGGCCGCGGCCATGCCGAGCGGCTGGTGCCGCTGGTCGCCGAGATCGTCGCCGGCCATGTCCCGAGCCGGATCCTGGTCGGCACCGGGCCGGGCAGTTTCACCGGCCTCAGGATCGGCATTGCTGCAGCGCACGGTCTCGCCATCGGCTGGGACGTGCCGCTGGCCGGCCTGTCGTCGCTGGCACTGATCGCCGCCGGAGCGCCCGGCGACGGGCCGGTGGCGGTGGCGACCGTCGGCGGACATGGGGAATTGTTCGTCCAGGCATTCGCGCGCGGCCCGCTGAAGGCGATCGGCGAGCCTACCAGCATGACTCCCGGCGACGCCGCGGCAGCAATCTCTGCGCCCCTGGTCGTCGGCAGCGGGGCGGCCACGCTGGTCGCCGCGCGCGGGTCGGGCGAGGCGCTGGACCTGCTGCCCAGCGCGGCCGACGCGTGGCGCCTGCCCGAGGCATTGCGCTCGCTCCCGGTCACCCCGGCCTACGCCCGCGCCCCCGACGCCAAGCCGCGGGCGGCGGCGTGATGGCCGCGCGCGCCGAGCCCAAGCAATTCGCCATCGCGCTCGGCGGCCCGGCCGACCTCGACGACGTCATGCAGGTGATGAGCGCGGCCTTCTCGAGCGAGTTCGGCGAAGGCTGGTCGCGCTCGCAATGCGGCGGCATCCTGCCGTTGAGCGGCGTTCGGCTGGTCGTCGCGCGCGATGGCGACGGAGCGCCGGCCGGCTTCACCCTCGAGCGGGCGGTGGCCGACGAGGCCGAGCTGCTGCTGCTCGCAGTGGCGCCGCGCTTCCAATCGTGCGGCCTCGGCTCGGCATTGCTCGAGCAATTCATCGCCGCGCATGCCGGCGGCCGGATCACCCGCCTTCACCTCGAAGTCCGCGACGGCAACCGGGCGGTGGGGATCTATGCGCGCGCCGGCTTCACCCCGGCCGGGCGGCGCAAGGATTACTACCGCGGGCGTGACGGCTCGCGCCACGACGCGATCACCATGGTCCGCGAGCGCTGAACCCCGTACAAATACGGGGTCGGCGAAGGTCCCGGACCATTGCGTTCGCGGTGCGAAAAGTCTTAAACCGTTACGGGCATGTATTGCCGATGCGTGCGCACAAGACTTCTTGCTCGGGGACAATCAAATGGCCGATGACAATTTAAGGGATACACTCGTCACCCTGACCGCGGACATCGTCGCCGCGCACGTCAGCAACAATAGCGTCGCAGTGAACGATTTGCCGCAGCTGATTGCCAATGTTCACGGCGCCTTGTCGGGACTGAACGGGATGGGCGGCGAGGAGCCGCGGCCCGAGCCGAAGGTGCCGGTGCGCTCTTCGATCAAGCCCGACTATATCGTCTGCCTTGAAGACGGGAAACGCCTCAAGATGCTGAAGCGGCATTTGATGACCCACTATAACCTCACCCCCGACCAATATCGGTCCAAGTGGGGCTTGGCCGCCGACTATCCGATGGTCGCGCCCAACTATGCCGAGCAGCGCCGGACCCTGGCCAAGTCGATCGGCCTGGGCACGAAGCGCAAGCGCGGGACCGGGAAGAAGGCTGGGGCGAAGTAGCCGGGGCGCGTGGGGCCGTCACGGGAGTAAATCCCGTGACGTCAGTCCTCGCGTTGCGAGGCTGGCCGGCGTTCGCCGTCTCTCGATCAACTTGCGCTCGCTGCGCTCCGCTTCGGTTGCTCTCGGCGGCTTGGCTCACTAGGTTCGCGTGATGCATCGCACCATCGACATCGAGCAATTGTGTGCCGACAAGGGCCTTCGGATCACCGAGCAGCGCCGCGTGATCGCCAAGGTGCTGGCCGACAGCGAGGACCATCCCGATGTCGAGACGCTGCATGGGCGGGCGGCGGCGGTCGACCCCAACATCTCGATCGCCACGGTTTACCGCACCGTCCGCCTGTTCGAGGAGGCCGGGATCCTCGAGCGCCACGAGTTCGGCGACGGGCGCTCGCGCTACGAGGCGGCGTCGGAGAGCCATCACGACCATCTGATCGACGTCGAGACCGGGACGGTGATCGAATTCGCCGACGACGAGCTCGAGGAATTGCAGCGGCGGATCGCCGAGCGCCTGGGCTTCCGGCTGGTCGACCATCGCATGGAGCTTTATGGCGTCCGCAGCGACCGCGAGCGCTGATTCCGGATCGTCGCGCTTACGCGCATTCGCCCGCCTCGCGCTGCTGATCGGCTGGTTTTTCATATGCGTCGTGCCGCATCTGGCGGCTCGGCTCGGCGGCCGCTCGCGCTGGCCGCGGCGGTTCCTGGCGGGGACGGCGCGAATCTGCGGGGCCGACGTAAGGGTCGCGGGCGGGCCTGCGGCGACGGGCACGCTGCTCATCGCCAACCATGTCAGCTGGCTCGACATTCCGGTGCTGGCCGGCGCGACCGGCTGCGCCTTCGTCTCGAAAGCCGAGATCGCCGACCATCCGCTCTTGAAGTGGATCGCCGACCAGAACGCGACGCTCTACGTCGACCGGGCCGACAAGCGCGCGATCCACGGCCAGGCGCAGCGGCTGCGCGAAGCGCTGGCAAGCGGGCACCCGCTGGCCATCTTCCCCGAGGGCACAGTCGGCGACGGCGGACAGCTGCTGCCGTTCAAGCCGAGCCTGTTGTCGGCAGTCGCGCCGCCGCCCGATGGCGTTGCGATGCGGCCGGTGGCGATCGACTATCACGGCCGCGCGAGCGAGCTGGCGTGGATCCCCGGCGAACATGGGCTGGCCAATTTCCTGCGCATCCTCGGCCGGGCGCGGCGCAACCCGGTGACGGTTCGGCTGCTCGATCCGCTTGAGCCGACCGACGACCGCAAGGCGCTGGCGCGCGCGGCGCACGATGCGGTGGCGGTCGCGCTGGCGGGTGGCGAAACCGCCCGCCCTGTCCTATAGGCGCGCCGCCATGGCCACTCCCCCCAAAACCTTCCGGATCAAGAGCTTCGGCTGCCAGATGAACGTCTATGACGGCGAGCGCATGGCCGAGATGCTCGGCGCCGAGGGGATGCGCGCGGCGGACGACGGCGAGGACGCCGAGCTGGTCGTGCTCAACACCTGCCACATCCGTGAAAAGGCGGCGGAGAAGGCCTATTCGGATGTCGGTCGACTGCGGCGCGAGGACGGCAGCCGGCCGCTGATCGCGCTCGCCGGCTGCGTCGCCCAGGCCGAGGGCGCCGAGGCGCAGCGGCGGACCAGCATGATCGACATGGTGGTCGGCCCGCAGGCCTATCACCGCCTGCCGCAAATGGTCGCCGAGGCAGCGGCCGGGCGGCGCGTGGTTGACACCGATTTGCCGGCGCTGACCAAGTTCAACGCCCTCCCCGCCCGCCGCCGAACCGGCCCGAGCGCCTTCCTGACGGTGCAGGAAGGGTGCGACAAATTCTGCACCTATTGCGTCGTGCCCTACACCCGGGGCGCCGAGATCAGCCGCCCGTTCGCGAGCATCGTCGCCGAGGCCCGCGCGCTAGTCGACGGCGGCGCGCGCGAGATCACCCTGCTCGGCCAAAACGTCAATGCGTGGAGCGATGGGGACCGGTGCCTCGATGCGCTGATCCGGGCGCTCGACCGCCTCGATGGGCTGGAGCGCATCCGTTACACCACCAGCCACCCGATGGACATGAGCGACGCGCTGATCGCGGCGCATGGCGAGGTCGCCAAGCTGATGCCGTACCTCCACTTGCCGGTGCAGTCGGGCAGCGACCGGATCCTGAAGGCGATGAACCGAAGCCACGACGCCGAGGGCTATGTCCGGCTGATCGAGCGGTTCCGCGCAGCGCGGCCCGACATCGCCATCTCCGGCGACTTCATCGTCGGCTTCCCCGGCGAAAGCGAGGCGGACTTCGAGGCGACGCTACGGATCGTCGATGCGGTGCGCTACGCCGCGGCCTATTCGTTCAAATATTCGCCGCGCCCGGGCACTCCGGCGGCGGCGATGGACGATCAGGTTTCGCTTGAGGTGATGGACGAGCGGCTGCAGCGCTTGCAGGCGCGGATCGCCGAGCATTCACAGGCGTTCAACCGCGCCTCGGTCGGCCGAAGCACGCGCATCCTGATCGACCGCAAGGGCCGCCGACCGGGGCAGATGATCGGCAAGTCGCCGTGGCTCCAGTCGGTCCACGTCGAGGCCGAGGCCGAGATCGGCGCCATGCTCGACGTCACCCTCGTCAGCGCCGGGCCCAACAGCCTGGGCGGAGTCCTCGCCCACCGCCAGGCCGCCGCTTGATGATTGTGGCATCGGCGGCGGGACGCGCTATAGACCGAGCGATGCACCCGACATTCGACTGCGGCCGCTGATGGCCAAGCGTGACCTTGCCGCCGCCAATGCCGATGGGCCGATCGAGGGCCGCGCGCGGCTCGAGCTGGAGTTCGACCAGCCCTATCTGATCGGGCCGCTGTTCGGCGATTACGACCGCCATCTGGTGATGATCGAGGACCGGCTCGGCGTGCATATCGCGGCGCGCGGCAACCGCGTGATGATCGAGGGCGAGCCGGAATCGGCGACCCGCGCGCGCGACGTGCTGGTCGGTCTCTACAACCGGCTCGACCAGGGCCACGATGTCGACTCGGCGGCGGTCGAGGCGGTCATCGGAATGGCCGCGCAGCCGGCGCTCGACGGAATCATCAGCGAGGACGTGGCCAGCCCGCCCAAGGTGATGATCCGGACGCGCAAGAAGACCATCGTCCCGCGCTCTACGATCCAGGCGAGCTACATGGAGGCGCTGGGCCGCGACGACATGATCTTCGCGCTTGGGCCGGCCGGCACCGGCAAGACCTATCTGGCGGTGGCGCAGGCGGTGGCGATGCTGATCACCGGCCAGGTCGACCGGCTGATCCTGTCGCGCCCTGCGGTGGAGGCGGGCGAACGCCTTGGCTTCCTGCCCGGCGACATGAAGGAGAAGGTCGACCCCTATTTGCGCCCGCTGTACGACGCGCTGTACGATATGCTCCCGACCGAACAGGTCGAGCGGCGGATCGCATCGGGCGAGATCGAGATCGCGCCGATCGCCTTCATGCGCGGGCGGACCCTGGGCGACGCGTTCATCATCCTCGACGAAGCGCAGAACACCACGCCGCAGCAGATGAAAATGTTCCTGACGCGGTTCGGTATGCGCAGCCGGATGGTGATCTGCGGCGACCCCAACCAGACCGATCTGCCGAATGGCGTCACTTCGGGGCTCGCCGACGCGGTCGCCAAGCTGGAAGGTATCCCCAAGCTCAGCATGATCCGCTTCTCCGCCGCAGACGTCGTCCGCCACCCGCTCGTCGGGCGGATCGTCGAAGCCTATGAGGGGCCGGGCCTGTGATGCTCGACGTGCTGCTCGACGCCGATCCGGAGTGGGACAGTAGCACCGACTGGGCGGCGCTCGCCCGGAGCGCGGCCGCGGCGGCGATCGCCGAAAGTCCGTTCCCCGAATTGGGCCGCGAACGCGGTGCCGAGATTTCGGTGCGGCTGGCCGGCGATGAGGAAGTCCACGCGTTGAACGCCAAGTGGCGCGGCAAGGACAAGCCGACCAACGTCCTGTCCTTCCCGATGGCCGACGCCGACGATCTCGAGCGGCCGGCGCCGGGCGAGCTGATGCTTGGCGATATCATCCTTGCTCATGGCGTATGCGCGTCGGAAGCGGCCACAAAGGCGATCCCGCTCGAGCGGCACGCGGTGCATTTGCTGGTCCACGGAACGCTGCATCTGCTCGGCCACGACCATCATGAGGACGCCGCGGCGGCCGACATGGAAGCGCGCGAAATCCGCGCCCTCGCCCGCCTCGGGATCGCCGACCCCTATGCCGAGCGCGCCGCCTGATGGCCGAGCAGGAGGACAATGGCTCACGCCTGTGGCGCGGGATGCGGCACCTGCTGTTCGGCGAGGACAGCGAGGCGACCCTGCGCGACCAGATCGAGGACGCGATCGACGAGGCCGAGGGCGGGCGCCAGAAGCGCGGCGACCTCAGCCCCCACGAGCGCCAGATGCTGCGCAACTTGCTTCACTTCGGCGACCGCACCGCGGGCGAGGTGGCGGTCACCCGCGGCGACATCATCGCGGTGCCGAAGACGGCGAGCTTCGAAGAGCTGGTCGCCGCTTTCGCGGAGGCCGAGCACAGCCGGCTGCCGGTGTATGGCGAGGGCCTCGACGACATCGTCGGCATGATCCACATCAAGGACGTCTACAAGGCGCTCAACACGCCGGGCCGCGACCGCTCGATCGACAGCCTGCTGCGCACGCCTTTGTTCGTGCCCGAATCGATGGGCGTGCTCGAGCTTCTGGCGCGGATGCGCAGCGGCCGGATGCACCTCGGCATCGTCGTCGACGAATTCGGCGGGACCGAGGGACTGGTGACGATCGAGGACGTGGTCGAGGAAATCGTCGGCGAGATCGAGGACGAGCATGACGAGGCGGCGGTGGCCGGGCTGGCAATGCTCGAGGACGGCGTGTGGGAGGCCGGGGCGCGGGTCGAGCTGGACGAGATCCGCGAGACCATCGACGCTCGCCTGACCAGCGAGGAAGACGAGATCGACACCATCGGCGGGCTCGCCTTCCTGCTCGCCGGCCGACTGCTCCAGCCCGGCGAATCGGTCGAGCACCCGAGCGGCTGGCGGATCGAGTGCGTCGAGGCCGACGGGCGGCGCATGAACCGGCTTCGGCTGCACGCCCCGGACGGCGAAACGCCGAGAGGCTGAGCGTGACGATCAAGCGTCCGCTCGGCGCGCTGGCGCTGGCCATCGGCCTTGGCGCGGCCTCCGCGCTGGCGTTCGAACCGGTCGGCTGGTGGCCGCTGATGATCGCCGCCTTTGCCTTGTTGTGCGCGCTGATCGCGAGCGCCGAGAGCCTGAAGCGGGCGCTGCTGATCGGCTGGGGGTTCGGAGTCGGGCAGTTCGTGCTCGGGCTCAACTGGATCGCCACCGCCTTCACCTTCCAGGCCAAGATGCCGGCATGGCTGGGCTGGGTCGCGGTGGTGCTGCTGGCGCTCTACCTCGCGGTCTATCCGATGCTAGCCGCCGGGCTGGCGTGGCGCTTCGGCCGGGCGCGACCGCTCGCGCTGGTGCTCGCGCTGGGCGGCGGCTGGGCCATCACCGAATGGCTTCGAGCGACGATGTTCACCGGCTTCGCCTGGAACCCGGTCGGAGTAACCCTGGTCGACACGCCGTGGCGGGCGCCGAGCGCGCTGATTGGCACCTACGGGCTGAGCGCGCTGGTGGTGTTGGCCGGGGGGATGGCATGGCTTGCGAGCCGCAAGGCCTGGCGCGCGCCGGCCGCCTTCGCCGCAACGGCATTGCTGCTGCTCGCTTTGCCGTTTCCGCGCCTCACCGAAAATCCGAGCAATCTGCGGATCATCGACGCCGAGGAACGGGCTGCGCCGCCAGCGCAGCAGCCGATCGCCGGGGGTCGCCTGCGGATCGTGCAGCCGAACATCGGCCAGGCCGACAAGTGGCGCGCCGGGTTCGACCGCATTGCCGCAGATCGGCTCACTGCGCTGACGCTTCGCCCCTATCGGTCGTTCGGGCCGGCGGCGACCATCTTCTGGCCGGAGGCGGCAGTGACCCGACCGCTGATCGACGAACGCGCCGGCGCCGAGCTCGAGACCCAATTCGAGCGGAGCCGGGCAATCCGCGCGCTCAAGCCCGGCCAATTGCTGGCCACCGGCGGACTGGCGCTGACCGCGCGCGACGGGGTCAATCTCGACGGCGCGACGAACAGCGTGTTCGTGCTCGATTCCGCCGGGCGGATCGTGGCGCGCTACGACAAGGCGCATCTGGTGCCTTACGGCGAATATCTGCCGATGCGCCCGCTGCTCGGCGCGATCGGCCTGTCGCGGCTGGCGCCCGGCGACCTCGACTTCCGGCCCGGCCCGGGTCCCCGCACGCTGGCCCTGCCCGACGGGATGAAGATGGGCGTTCAGATCTGCTACGAGATCATCTTCTCGGGCGACGTGGTCGATGAGCGCGCGCGGCCCGACTACATTTTCAATCCGTCGAACGACGCCTGGTTCGGCGCCTGGGGCCCGCCGCAGCACCTCGCCCAGGCGCGGTTGCGCGCGGCCGAGGAAGGGTTGCCGGTGATCCGCTCGACGCCGACCGGGATCAGCGCGACGATCGACGCTTCGGGCCGGCTGCTCGGGTCCGTCGGCGGCGGCAAGGCAGGCACGATCGATGCCAGCTTCGGGATGAAGCAGCCGCCGACCCCGTTCGGCCGGTTCGGCAATGCGATCCCGCTCGCGCTGGCCTTCGCGCTGCTGATCGCGGCCATTGTCTTGGACCGGCGCGGCCGCTACAGGGCGGACATATAAAGCTTTCCTTATATCCCCAATTCGAAGGACCGCGTGACGCCGATGCGCGACAATTATCTGTTCACTTCCGAATCCGTTTCCGAGGGCCATCCCGACAAGGTCGCCGACCAGATCAGCGATGCGATCGTCGACCTGTTCCTGAGCAAGGACCCCGAGGCGCGCGTGGCGTGCGAGACGCTGGTGACGACCCAGAAGGTGGTCCTGGCCGGCGAAATCCGCGGCCGCGGGATCATGGACGAGGCCGGCAATTGGGCGGAAGGCGTGCGCGAGGAAATCGAGCGCGCGGCGCGCGAGACGGTGAAGGCAATCGGCTATGAGCAGGACGGCTTCCACTGGGACCGGCTCGATTTCGCCAACCATCTCCACCCGCAGTCGGCGCACATCGCCCAGGGTGTCGATGCCAGCGGCAACAAGGACGAGGGCGCGGGCGACCAGGGCATCATGTTCGGCTTTGCCTGCGACGAGACCCCGGACCTGATGCCGGCGACGCTCGACTACAGCCACAAGATCCTCGAGGCGATGGCCGCCGACCGCCACTCGGGCGCGGCGCCGTTCCTCGAGCCCGACGCCAAGAGCCAGGTGACGCTGCGCTTCGAGAACGGTCGGCCGGCCGAGGCGACCGCGATCGTCGTTTCGACCCAGCACGCGGAGGGCTATGATTCGGGCGACCAGGAAGCCGAGCTCAAGGCCTATGTGAAGGGCGTCGTCGCCAAGGTGCTCCCGGCCGAGTTGCTGACCGCCAACACCGTCTATCACATCAACCCGACCGGAAGCTTCGTCATCGGCGGCCCCGACGGCGACAGCGGGCTGACCGGGCGCAAGATCATCGTCGACACTTATGGCGGCGCCGCGCCGCACGGAGGGGGCGCGTTTTCGGGCAAGGACCCGACCAAGGTCGACCGTTCGGCGGCCTATGCCGCGCGCTGGCTGGCCAAGAACATCGTCGCCGCCGGACTCGCCCGCCGCTGCACCATCCAGCTCGCCTATGCGATCGGCGTGCCCGAGCCGCTGTCGCTCTACGTCGACACGCACGGCACCGGCACGGTCGAGGATTCGGCGATCGAGGCGGCAATCGGCAAGCTCGAGCGGCTCGGCGGCTTGACCCCGCGCGGGATCCGCACCGCGCTCGGCCTCAACAAACCGATTTATGCGGCGACCGCGGCCTACGGCCATTTCGGGCGCAAGGCCGAAGGCGAGCTGTTCCCGTGGGAAAAGACCGATCTCGCCGGCGAACTGAAGGCGGCGCTCGCCGCCTAGCCGGTGCGCGGCAGCGACGTGACGTTGGCCGCTCCGGAAGTGCCCGGAGTGCGGCCCATCGACCAATTGGCCTGCATCCGGACCTTGGGGTTGGGCACGCACCAGATTTCGCCGCCGTCGTCCATCGCGGTCACCCACAACAGGTCGAATTCCTGCCCATAGTCGATCACCGCAAAGGCGCAGCCCTTGCCGCGGTCGACGACGTGGACTGGAAGCGGCGGATCGAGCTGGGTGAAGGCCATGAGCGCCAAACGGCGCCGGCCCGCGGTTCGTTGCCGACCCTAGGCTTTATCCGGTCCCATCAGCGCCGCCACCGCCGCTTCCGAGGCGATGCCGATTGCGGTGCCGGCGGCGATGTCGGTGGCGAAGTGATTGCCGCTCGGCAATTGCGCCGCGGCAACCGAAGCGGCAGCCGCTCCGGCGGGCAGAGCGAGATCGGGATATTCGCGGGCGACGGCACGCGCAACGGCGGCGAGCCCGGCGCTGTGCCCCGACGGCATCGAGCGCAGGCGGCCGTCGCGGCTGCGGCCCTTTTCCAGCTTGTAGGGTGACTTGCCGAGCGCCACCCCCGGCCGGGTACGGTCGACCCGGTCCTTGATGAAGCCCTTCGCCGCGGTCGCGACGGCATGGGCGGCGAGCATCCTCAGGCCGGTCCGCACCAGCTTGCGATTGCCGCCCGCCAGGCCTGCGGCCAGGACGCAGGCGCCCAGCGTGATCAGCGGCGGCTGGTCGCCGAGCTCGGCGAAGCGGGCCAGTGCGCGGCCCGCTCTGCTGCGCTTCTCGATCGCGACCGTCTCGGCAAGCTCGAGATCGGCCTTTTCGAACTTGTGCAATCGGCGTTTGGCATTGGCCGCAACCATGCCGCCCAAACGCGGGCCGCCGCGACTTGTGCCCGCGCCGGGCGGACGCTAGCCGCGCGGCGATGTCCCAATCGAAGCCCGGCGACCCGACCACGCTCAATCGGCTTTACGGCCGATCGAGCGGGCATAAATTGCGCAAGGGCCAAGCCGAGCTGGTCGAGACCCTACTGCCGCAGATTGCGGTGCCGGCGGACGGGCCGGTCACCGCCGAGCGACTGTTCGGGCGCGACGTGCCGCTGCATTTCGAGATCGGCTTCGGCGGCGGTGAGCACCTTGCCTTCCGCGCCGACCTCCTCCCCGACCACGGCTTCATCGGCTGCGAACCGTTTCTCAACGGTGTGGCGCAGGCGCTCGGCCACATCCGCGACGCGCACCTTGCTAACGTGCGGCTATGGATGGGCGACGCGCTCGACGTGCTCCGCCGTGTGCCAGACGGCGCGCTGACGATGGTCTATCTGCTCCATCCCGACCCGTGGCCCAAGGCGCGCCACGCCAAGCGGCGGATGATCAACCCCGGCCCGCTCGAACTGATCGCGGCCAAGCTCAAGCCGGGCGGAGAGTTCCGCCTGGCGACCGACGACCCGACCTATCTCGACTGGTCACTGATGGTCATGCAGCGCCACGAAGAGACGTTCGAGTGGCTGGCCGAAAGCCCGGCAGATTTCGCGCGCTGCGGCGGCTGGCCGGCCACTCGCTACGAGCAAAAGGCCGAACGCCAGGGCCGCCGCGCCTATGCCATGCGCTATCGGCGGCGCTGAGCGCCTTGCCTTTCGGATACGCGCGCCTACCTAGCCGATGATGCACGTACGCCCCGATGTTCTCGCCGCGATCGGCAACACTCCGCTGATCCGGCTGGCGCGGGCGAGCGAGGCGACCGGCTGTACGATCCTCGGCAAGGCCGAATTCATGAACCCCGGCGCGTCGGTCAAGGACCGCGCAGCGCTGGCGATCGTGATGGACGCGGTCGAGCGCGGGGAATTGCGGCCCGGCGGGACGATCGTCGACGGCACTGCCGGCAACACCGGCATCGGCCTGGCGATGGTTGCCAATGCGCTCGGCATGAAGACGGTGATCGTCATTCCCGACACACAGAGCCAGGAGAAGAAGGACACGCTTCGGATGCTCGGCGCCGAACTGATCGAGGTACCGGCGGTCCCCTACAAGAACCCCAACAATTATGTGAAGGTCGCCGGGCGGATCGCCGAAAAGCTGGCGCGCGACAATCCGGCCGGGGCGATCTGGGCCAACCAGTTCGACAATGTCGCCAACCGTGATGCGCACGTGGCCACGACCGGCCCGGAGATCTGGGAGCAGACCGACGGCAAGATCGACGGCTTCGTCTCCGCGGTCGGCACCGGCGGAACGCTCGCCGGGGTCGCAGCAGCACTTCGGTCCCGCAAGCCGGACGTCCAGATTGCGCTCGCCGACGTGCCCGGCGCCGCGCTCTACAATTATTATGCGCACGGCGAGCTCAAGGCCGAGGGCAGCTCGATCACCGAGGGCATCGGCCAGGGCCGGATCACCGCCAACCTCGATGGCTTCGCGCCCGACCACGCCTTCTTCATCCCCGACGAGGAGAGCGTCGCCGAGACCTTCCGTTTGCTCGAGGAGGAAGGCATGGCGCTCGGCGCATCGTCCGGAGTCAATGTCGCCGGCGCGATCCGCCTGGCGCGTGAGATGGGGCCCGGGCACACCATCGTCACCATCCTGTGCGACCCCGCCGCGCGCTACCAGTCGCGCCTGTTCAACCCTGATTTCCTGCGCTCCAAAGGGCTCGCCGTGCCCGCCTGGCTGGAGCGCGAACCGACCGTCGCGCCGGATTTCGTTCCGGTCGAAGCCTAAAAGGAGAATGACCATGACGCTCAGCATCGGCAGCATCGCGCCCGATTTCACCGCCGAGACCACGCAAGGTCCGATCAGTTTCCACGAGTGGATCGGCGACGGCTGGGCGATCCTGTTCTCGCACCCCAAGGCGTTCACCCCGGTCTGCACCACCGAGCTGGGCTATATGGCCGGGCTCGGCGAGGAGTTCGCTAAGCGCGGGACCAAGATCGCCGGGCTCAGCGTCGATGCCAATGACGACAACACGCGCTGGCTGCCCGACATCGAGGAGGTCAGCGGCAACCATGTCGACTATCCGATCATCAGCGACAGCGAATTGAAGGTCGCCAAGCTCTACAACATGCTTGAGGCCGACAGCGGCGACAGCGCGGCGGGGCGGACCGCGGCCAACAACGCCACCGTGCGCACGGTCTACATCATCGGCCCGGACAAGAAGATCCGCGCCATGCTGCTCTACCCGATGTCGACCGGCCGCAATTTCGACGAAGTGCTGCGCCTGCTCGACTCGGTGCAGCTGACCGAACGCAAGGGCGTCGCCACGCCGGTCAATTGGAAGCCGGGGGAGGATTGCATCATCCCGCCGTCGGTCAGCGACGAGGATGCCAAGGCGAAATATCCGGGCGGTTGGGAGACGGTGAAGTCCTACCTCCGCCGGATCCCGCAGCCGCAGGACTAGGTCAGCGCGCGGGCGTCAGCCGGAGCAGGCGCCCGCCGTCCTCGAGCAGGTAGACCGCGCCGTCCGGGCCCTGGTCGACGGCGCGGATGCGCGCGTTCATCGGCCACTGGTCGGCCTTGCGCGCGCGGGCGCCGTCGAGATCGACTCGGATCAGCGCTTCGCCCGACAGCGCCGGGACCAGCGCGTCGCCTTTCCAGCCCTTGAACAGGTCGCCGCTGTAGATCAGCAGCCCGCCGGGCGAGATCGACGGGGTCCACCAGACCGCCGGCGGCTCGAAGCCGTCGCCGCGGCTGTGGTCGGGAATGTCGCCGCCGCCGTAGTTGGAGCCGTTGGACGCGCGTGGCCAGCCATAGTTGCGGCCGGGCAGGATGAGGTTGATCTCGTCGCCGCCCTGAGGGCCCATTTCGCTCGACCACAGCCGACCGTCCGGCGCGAACGCGATGCCGAGCGGGTTGCGGTGGCCGATCGACCAGAATTCGCGCGCCACCCCGCCGCGCGCCGCCCACGGGTTGCCCGGCGCGGGGGCCCCTTCCGCCGTGAGGCGCAGCACCTTGCCGAGATTGCCGGTGAGGTTCTGGGCGGGCGCGAACTTCTGCCGGTCGCCCGAGGTGAGATAGAGCAGCCCGTCGCGGCCGAAGGCGATGCGGTGCGCGAAATGGCCGTTGCCGGATACTTTGGGAGTCTGGCGCCAGATGACTCGGAAATTCTCGAGCGAGTAGCCCATCAGGCGGCCGTCCCGGGTCGTCGGACCCATTTTGAGCGTGCCATAGCCCAGCGCGGCGCCGCTGGTGCCGCGCTCGCCCGCCTCGACAAAGCTCAGGTAGATCCGCCGGTTGCCGGCGAAATCCGGATGGGCAACGACATCGCCAAGTCCACCCTGCCCGGCGACTTGCACTTTCGGCGCACCGGTGACTGGCCAGCGCTGTCCGTTGCGCGCGTCGACCACCCACAATTCGCCGCTCTTCTCGGTCACCAGAGCTTGGTTCGTCACGGGCACGCCGCTGCCGGGCAGGAAATCCATTGCCCACGGCTGGTCGAACTTGGCGACTTCGGTCACGGTAAATGGTCGCGGCGCCGAGCGCTCGGCCTGGGCGCTGCCTTCATCGGCGCAGGCCGCCAGCACGAGGCCGGCTGCAAGAAAGGTCGTTCGTTTCATCACGCGCCGCCGCTCCTTGAGATTGAGATTGCCATGACCTTTGAACGCGCCTTGCCAGCCTAGGCTCCGCGCTCTATATCCGACCTCTCTCCTCAAACATCGCAAGGTCTTTGGGGCTGGGGTCGAACGGCCCCGGCAGCGAGAGGATTTGCAATTCGTCCGGAGCAAATGTTGGTCGACACCGCCGCCCTTGCCACGCTGATTGCCCCTGCCGTCGAGGCCGAGGGGCTGGCGCTGGTGCGCGTGGCGATGATCGGCGGCACCAGCGACCCGACGCTCCAGGTGATGGCCGAGCGGCCCGACACCCGCCAGCTCGACCTTGGCGATTGCGAGCGCCTGTCGCGGCGGCTGAGCGAAATGCTCGATGCCGAGGAAGCGGCCGGGCGCGATCCGATCCCCGGTGGCTATCGGCTCGAGGTGAGCTCGCCCGGGATCGACCGGCCGCTGACCCGGGCGCAGGACTATGCCGACTGGGCCGGCCACGAGGCGCGCGTCAAGCTTGCCGACTCGCCGGACGGGACTAAGCAATTGTCGGGCACCATCGCCGGCATCGCCGACCAGGTCGTCACCATCGAGACCCCCAAGGGCATGCGCTCCGTGCCCTTCGCCAACATCGCCTCGGCCAAGCTCATCTTGACCGATAAGCTCATCGCCGCCACCGCGCCGCTCAGCACCGACGGCGCAGATCAGATCAAGACGGAAGGTTAACAAGACCCATGGCTACTGCCGCCCCCGCCACCGCCGCCGCGACCGCCAACAAGGCCGAGCTGCTGGCCATCGCCGACGCCGTCGCGCGCGAGAAACTGATCGACAAGGCGATCGTCATCGAGGCGATGGAAGACGCCATCCAGCGCGCCGCCCGCGCCCGTTACGGCGCCGAGAACGACATCCGCGCCAAGCTCGACGGCGAGACCGGCGACCTGCGCTTGTGGCGCGTGCTCGAAGTGGTCGAGGAGCCCGAGGATCATTTCAAGCAGGTCGATTTGAAGGGCGCGCAAAAGCTCAAGGCCGACGCCGAGCTGGGCGACTTCATCGTCGACCCGTTGCCGCCGATCGAGTTCGGCCGGATTGCCGCCCAGGCCGCCAAGCAGGTCATCTTCCAGAAGGTCCGCGATGCCGAGCGCGAGCGCCAATATGAGGAATTCAAGGACCGCGCCGGCGAGGTCATCACTGGCGTGGTCAAGCGCGTCGAATTCGGCCACGTCGTCGTCGATCTCGGCCGCGCCGAAGGCGTCATCCGCCGCGACGCGCAGATCCCGCGCGAAATGGTCCGCGTCGGCGACCGCATCCGCAGCCTCATCCTGCGCGTCGCCCGCGAGGTGCGCGGCCCGCAAATCTTCCTGAGCCGCGCCCACCCCGACTTCATGAAGAAGCTGTTCGCCCAGGAAGTGCCGGAAATTTACGACGGCATCATCGAGATCAAGGCCGCCGCGCGCGACCCTGGCAGCCGCGCCAAGATCGGCGTCATCAGCTACGACAGCTCGATCGACCCGGTCGGCGCCTGCGTCGGCATGAAGGGCAGCCGAGTCCAGGCGGTGGTCCAGGAGCTCCAGGGCGAGAAGATCGATATCATCCCTTGGAGCGAGGACACCGCGACGTTCGTCGTCAACGCGCTACAGCCGGCGACCGTCAGCCGCGTCGTCATTGACGAGGAAGAGGGCCGGATCGAGGTTGTGGTCCCCGACGATCAGCTCAGCCTGGCGATCGGCCGCCGCGGCCAGAACGTCCGCCTCGCCAGCCAGCTGACCAACTCGCAGATCGACATCCTCACCGAGGCCGACGCCAGCGAGAAGCGCCAGCGCGAATTCATCGAGCGCTCCGAGATGTTCCAGAACGAGCTCGACGTCGACGAGACGCTCGCCCAGCTGCTGGTCGCCGAAGGCTTCACCAGCCTCGAAGAAGTGGCCTATGTCGAGCGCGACGAAGTCGCCGGCATCGAGGGCCTCGACGAGGAGATCGCCGAGGAGCTGCAGAGCCGCGCCGGCGAAGCGCTCGAGCGCCGCGAGGCCGCCGCACGCGAGGAGCGCCGCGCGCTCGGAGTCGAGGATTCGCTGGCCGAAATGCCGCACCTCACCGAGCAGATGCTGGTGACCCTGGGCAAGGCCAAGATCTTCACCCTCGACGACCTCGCCGACCTGGCGACCGACGAGCTGGTGCAGAAGAAGCGCCACGAGCCGCGCCGCCGCGCCGACAGCACGCGGCCCGAAGACAAGGGCGGAATCCTCGCCGAATATGGCCTCAGCGATGAGCAGGGCAACGAGATCATCATGGCCGCCCGGGCGCACTGGTTCGAGGACGAGCCCGCAGCGGACCAGCCCGCTGCCGCAACCGAGGAGGCCGCCGATGCGGACCCCTCGCAATGAGCCTGTAGCGACGTCGCTAGCCTCCCCTCCCGCAAGCGGGAGGGGATCGAGGGGTGGGCCTGCGTCCGGTCGCCCCACCCCCAACCCCTCCCGCAAGCGGGAGGGGAGTGAGCCCGAACGCACCTGCGTGCTTTCGCGCCGCACGGCGCCGAAGGATTCGCTGATCCGCCTCGCCTTGTCGCCCGACGGCCAGGTTGCCCCTGACGTGCGTGCACGAGCGCCGGGCCGTGGCGCCTATGTCGGGGTCGGCCGCGCCGAGCTCGACGCGGCCAATGCCAAGGGCAAGCTCAAGGGGGCCCTCGCCCGCGCCTTCAAGCAGGACGTTGCGGTGCCCGCCGACCTCGGCGACAAGATGGAAACCGCGCTTCGCCAGCAGGCGCTCGACCGCCTCGGGCTCGAGGCGCGCGGCGGCACCTTGCTGACCGGCGCCGAGCGCATCGAGCAGGCGGCGCGGGCCGGCAAGGTTCATCTGCTGATCCATGCCGCAGATGCCGGCGCCGACGGCAATCGCAGTCTCGACCAGGCCTGGCGAGTCGGCGGCGGCCCGCCCCAGGGGCTGGTATTCCCGGCCGACCGCACCATCTTGTCGATGGCGCTCGGCCGCGAAAATGTGGTACATCTCGCGCTCACCGACCCCGCCGCCGCGCGGCGGGTGCGCCATGCCATCGACCGGTGGCTTACTTTCATTGACCCAGAGGCTGGGCTAGAGGGCGGCGCTGCCGTCCGCGGCGACGCCTCGGCACAGCCTAACGAAGGACAAGAATGACCGACCAGAGCGACAAGCCCAAGCTTGGAACCCGGCCGCCGCTGGGCCTGAAGCGCACGGTCGAAACCGGCAAGGTGAAGCAGAGCTTCAGCCACGGCCGGTCGAACACGGTCGTGGTCGAGGTCAAGAAGCGGCGCATTCTCGGCCGCCCGGGCGAGGCCCCGCCTCCGGCACCGGCCGCCGAGGCACCCGCTCCTGCGCCCGCGCCCGCGCCCAAGCCCGCCGCTCCTGCGCCCAAGCCGGCCGCCCCCCAGCGCCGCCTCAGCGAGGGCGAGGAGATCGCCCGCCGCAAGGAGGAGATGGAGCGCTTCCAGCGCGAGGCCGAGGAAGCGCGCATGGCCGCGCTCGAGGACGCGCGCCGCCGCGAGGACCGCTCGAAGGCCGAGCAGAGCGAGGACGAGCGCCGCCGCGCCGAGGAAAATCGCAAGGCCGAGGAAGAAGCCGCCAAGGCGCCCGCGCCCGAGGCTTCGGCCGCCGAAACCGCCGAACCGGACGCGCCCGCCGAAGCCGAAGCCGGCAGCGACGAGGCGCGCGTTCACCGCCGCCCGGCCGCCGCCCCGGCCCATGCGCCCAAGCGCGCCGAGCCGCATCGCCCTGGCCACGGCCGGGTGCGCGAGGAACGCCGCCACTCGGGCAAGCTCACGGTCAGTCGCGCGCTCAGCGGTGACGAGGGCAATCGCGCCCGCAGCCTCGCTGCGCTGAAGCGCGCCCGCGAAAAGGAAAAGCGCGCGCACCAGACGTCGGGCCCCTCGGCCAAGCAATATCGCGACGTCGACGTGCCCGAGGCGATCACCGTCCAGGAGCTCGCCAAGCGGATGGGCGAGCGCGGCGCCGACCTCGTCAAAGCGCTGTTCAAGATGGGCACTCCGGTCACCATCACCGAAACCATCGACCAGGACACCGCCGAGCTGCTGATCGAGGAGTTCGGCCACCGCATCAACCGGGTCAGCGAATCCGACGTCGACATCCAGACCGAGACCGATGTCGACGCGCCCGAGACGCTCAAGCCGCGGCCGCCGGTGGTGACCATCATGGGCCACGTCGACCACGGCAAGACCAGCCTGCTCGACGCCATCCGCGGTGCCGACGTGGTCAGCGGCGAGGCCGGCGGAATCACCCAGCATATCGGCGCCTATCAGGTGGCGATGAAGGACAAGTCGAAGGTCACCTTCCTCGACACGCCGGGCCACGAGGCGTTCACCGAAATGCGCATGCGCGGCGCCAATGTCACCGACATCGTGGTGCTGGTGGTGGCCGCCGACGACGGCCTCAAGCCGCAGTCGATCGAGGCGATCAACCACACCAAGGCGGCCGGCGTGCCGATGATCGTGGCGATCAACAAGGTCGACAAGCCCGAGGCCAAGCCGCAGAAAATCCGCGAGGAGCTGCTCCAGCACGAGATCATCGTCGAGGCGATGGGCGGCGACGTCCAGGATGTCGAGGTGTCGGCCAAGGCCAAGACCAACCTCGACGGCCTGATCGACGCGATCAACCTGCAGGCCGAAATCCTCGAGCTGAAGGCCAATCCTGACCGCGCCGCGGAAGCGACGGTGGTCGAGGCCAAGCTCGACAAGGGCCGCGGCCCGCTCGCCACCGTGCTGGTCCAGCGCGGCACGCTCAAGGTCGGCGACGTGATCGTGGTCGGCGCGGCGAGCGGCAAGGTTCGCGCGATGATCGACGATCACGGGCGCCAGGTGAAGGAAGCCGGCCCGTCGGCCCCGGTCGAGGTGCTCGGCCTTTCCGCCGTGCCCCATGCCGGCGACCAATTGACCGTGGTCGAGAACGAGGCCCGCGCCCGCGAGGTCGCGACCTACCGCCAGGGCGTGCTCGACAAGAAGCGCACCACCACGGCGCCGGTCAGCCTCGAGAACATGTTCGCCAACCGCGCCTCGACCACGATCGAGTTCCCGGTGGTGGTCAAGGCCGACGTCCAGGGTTCGAGCGAGGCGATCGTCAGCGCATTGAACAAGATTTCGACCGACGAGATCCGCGTGCGCGTGCTCCATTCCGGGGTCGGCGCGATCACCGAGAGCGACGTCACCCTCGCTTCCTCGACCGGAGCGCCGATCATCGGCTTCAACGTCCGCCCCAACGCCAAGGCGCGCGAGGCGGCGGCCCGCACCAAGGTCGAGTTCCGCTACTACGACGTGATCTATCACCTCACCGACTGGGTGCGCGGCGCGATGGCCGGCGAGCTCGGGCCGGAGATCATCGAGAACGTCGTCGGCCGCGCCAAGGTCCAGGAAGTGTTCCCGGCCGGCAAGCGCGACAAGGCCGCCGGCCTGCTGGTGCTCGAGGGCAATATCCGGAAGGGCCTCCATGCCCGACTGACCCGCGAGGACGTGATCGTCTCCAAGACCACCATTTCCTCGCTGCGCCGCTTCAAGGATGACGTGGCGCAGGTCACCGCGGGTCTGGAATGCGGCGTGCTCCTCGCCGACACCAACGACATCAAGGCCGGCGACAACCTCGAGGTGTTCGAAGTCGAGGAACGGGCGCGGACGCTGTGAGCCGCCGGGCGTAACGAAAGCGGACCCCGGACTTGCTCCGGGGGAGCGTCGTTACTCGAGAGACGGCGAACCACGGACGGCCTGCGCGCGAAGCGCGACAGGACCGACGGCGCGGGATTTACTCCCGCGCCGCTCATTGCCAAGGACAGGATATGCGCAAAACCGAGACCGCCGAGGGCCGCTCCGTCCGCCTGCTGCGCGTCGGCGAGCAGGTGCGCCACGTGCTGAGCGACCTGCTGTTGCGCGGCGAGGTGCATGACGAGACGCTGCAGTCGCACCTGGTCAGCGTCACCGAGGTGCGGATGTCGCCCGACCTGCGCCACGCGACGGTGTTCGTGAAGCCGCTGCTCGGTCAGGACGAGGAGGTGGTGCTGAAGGCGCTGCGCACCAACACCGCCTTCTTCCAGCGCGAGGTGGCGCACCGCGTGCGCACCAAATATGCCGCCAAGCTCCGCTTCCGGCTCGACGAGAGCTTCGACGAGGGAAGCCATATCGAGCAGCTGCTGCGCTCTGACCATGTCGCGCAGGATTTGGCCAGAGACGAGCGGGGCGACGACTAGCCGCGCATGGCCAAGCTCTATTTCTATTATGCGGCGATGAACGCGGGCAAGTCGACCACGCTTCTGCAGGCCGACTTCAACTATCGCGAGCGCGGCATGGAGACGATGCTGTGGACCGCGGCGCACGACGACCGCGCCGGCACGGGCACGATCGGCTCGCGCATCGCCCTCTCCGCCCCCGCGCACACCTATGATGACAACTGCAATTTGTTCGACTCGGTGGTGCAGGAGCTGATCAAGCGCAAGCTCGACTGCATCCTTGTGGACGAGGCGCAATTCCTGACCGAGGCGCATGTGCTCGAGCTGGCGCGAGTGACCGACGAGCTCGGCATTCCGGTGCTGTGCTACGGCCTCAGGACCGACTTTCAGGGCAAGCTGTTCCCCGGCTCCGCCGCGCTGCTGGCGATCGCCGACAGCCTGATCGAGCTGAAGGCGGTGTGCGAGTGCGGGCGCAAGGCGACGATGAACCTGCGCGTCGACAGCGAGGGCCACGCCGTTGCGGCCGGCGAGCAGACCGAGATCGGCGGCAACGACCGCTACATCGCTTTGTGCCGCAAGCATTTCTTTAAGCGCCTCACCGAAGGGCGCGCGCGCCAGCTCAGCCTCGGCCTGGCGCGGCGCTAGCTTGCTCCACGGCTGGATCATTCTCGACAAGCCGCTCGGGCTCGGCTCGACCAATGCGGTCGGCGCGGTCAAGCGCGCGCTGCGCGAGGCGGGCGAGCCCAAGACCAAGGTCGGTCACGGCGGAACGCTCGACCCGCTCGCCACCGGAGTCCTGCCGATCGCGCTGGGCGAGGCGACCAAGCTCGCCGGTCGGATGCTGGATGCGACCAAGGCCTATGAGTTCACCATCGCGTTCGGCACCGAGACGAGCACGCTCGACGCCGAGGGCAGGGTTGTGGCGACCAGCGACACGCGGCCGACGCTGGCCGAGATCGCGGCCGTCCTGCCGCGCTTCACCGGCCCGATCGAGCAGGTGCCGCCGGCCTTCTCGGCGCTGAAGGTCGAGGGAAAGCGCGCCTACGATCTGGCGCGTGCTGGTGAAACGCCAGAGATGGCGGCCCGCTCGGTGACGGTGTTCTCGCTCCTCCCTGTCGGCGTAGCCGATGGGGAGGAGCTTCATTTCATCACGCTCGCCGCCACCGTCTCCAAGGGCACCTATATCCGCTCCCTCGCGCGTGACATTGCGCTGGCGCTCGGCAGCGTCGGCCATGTCGCCATGTTGCGCCGAACCCGGGCCGGGCCGTTCGGGCTCGAATCGGCGATATCGCTGGACAAATTGGCGCAAGTCGCTAAGGCGCGCGACCTGACGAGGGTGGTTCTCCCGCTTGAGGCGGGGCTGGACGACATCCCGGCCCTCCCCGTCACCCCCGACCAGGCCCGGTTGCTCCGTCATGGACAATCGCTTGTCGGGATCCCCGCACTCCCGGGGCTCAAGCTAGCGACGGACGGCGCGGTGCCGGTCGCCCTGGTGGACAGCGACGGGGCCACGATCACGGTCGTGCGCGGGTTCAACATCTAATTTGCAAGGAGTGACCCGATGTCGATTACCGCCGACAAGAAGCAGGAACTGATCAAGGAACACAGCCGCGCCAGCGACGACACCGGTTCGCCCGAGGTCCAGGTCGCGATCCTGACGACGCGCATCAACAACCTGACCGAGCATTTCAAGACGCACGCGAAGGACAATCATTCGCGCCGCGGCCTGCTGATGCTGGTCAACAAGCGCCGCAGCCTGCTCGATTATCTCAAGCGCAAGGACGTCCAGCGCTACGCCGACCTGATCGGCAAGCTGGGCCTTCGCAAGTAACCGCTGAAGGGCGCCCGAGCGGCGCCCTTCGCACATCCGGGCCTGCCGCAATTCGGCGGCCGGTCCAAGAAGGGGCATGATTGATCGCCCTGCACCGCTCGCAGACCGGGTTCGTCTGCCTTTGATGCCCCGGCGCGCATCCGGCCGCCGGAGTGAAGGAAACATGCATGTTTGATATCAAGACTGTAGAAATCGACCTGGGCGGCAAGACGCTCAAGCTCGAAACCGGGCGAGTCGCCCGCCAGGCCGACGGCGCGGTGCTCGCGACGATGGGCGAGACCGTCGTGCTGTGCGCCGTCACCGCCGCCAAGAGCGTCAAGCCGGGACAGGACTTCTTCCCGCTGACCGTCCACTATCAGGAAAAATTCTCGGCCGCGGGACGCATTCCCGGCGGCTTCTTCAAGCGCGAGCGCGGGGCGACCGAAAAGGAAACGCTGACCAGCCGCCTGATCGACCGTCCGGTCCGTCCGCTGTTCCCGGAGGGCTTCTACAATGAAGTCCTCGTCATCGCCCAGGTGCTGTCCTACGACGGCGAGAACGAGCCCGACATCGTCGCGATGTGCGCCGCGTCGGCGGCGCTGACGATCAGCGGCGTCCCGTTCATGGGCCCGATCGGCGCTGCCCGCGTCGGCTACCAGAACGGCGAATATATTCTCAACCCGACCCAGACCGAGGTCGCCGAAGGCGAGCTCGACCTGGTCGTCGCCGGCACCATGAACGCAGTGATGATGGTCGAATCCGAAGCCAAGGAGCTGT